>CAMNOV010000001.1 GCA_946547105.1 uncultured Clostridia bacterium
ACTCTCCCTCCATCGTCTCTGTCACCACCGTCCGCAAGGGCAAGGTCCGCAGAGCGAAGCTGTACTACCTGCGCGATCGCGTGGGCAAGAAGGCCAAGGTCAAGGAGAGACTGTAAGTTCCAGTGTCAAAAAGAGAGATCGGTGCTCCGATCTCTTTTTTTGTTGCGTTTGTATCTCATGTTGGTGTATAATAATATGAAATCCTATGGTATGGGAGTATGTGTTATGGCTAAGAAAAAACGGAGCAGAGAGGAAATCGAGCAGGCGGAACGCAAGGATACCTATGATTGGATCCAGAGTATCATTACCGCGCTGATCATCTGCATCGTCATCTTTTTGTTTTTCGTGCGCGTGATCGACGTCAGAGGCGACTCCATGAACCCGACCCTGTATAACGGACAGAAAATGCTTGTTTCCGGGCTGTTTTACAAACCGAAGCAGGGTGACGTCGTTATTTTCAAAACCGACGATTACGATTCCGACAAGGCTCTGGTCAAGCGCGTGATCGCCACCGAGGGTCAGGTCGTCAATATCGACTTTGACCGCGGCGTTGTGTACGTCAACGACGAGCCCTATGAGGAAGATTATATCGCCGAGCTGACGCGAGTGAAGATCGATTTCCGCGGACCATGGACGGTACCCGAAGGCTGTGTGTTTGTCATGGGCGACAACCGCAACAAATCGACCGACAGCCGTGACAGCCGAATCGGCGACGTGGATGAGCGGGAGATCATCGGCCGCGCCTATGCCGTGATCTATCCCTTCAGCGAGCTGAAATGGATCAAATAATGGCGGATAATCGAATGGAGACCATGAACATCCAGTGGTTCCCAGGTCATATGACCAAGGCCCGCCGGATGATGGAGGAAAACGTCAAGCTCGTGGACGCCGTCTGCGAGATCCTGGACGCGCGGATCCCGAATGCCAGCCGCAACCCGGAGATCGATAAACTGGCGGCCGGCAAGCCCCGGCTGGTCATTTTGAATCGCATCGATCTGGCTGACCCTGAGATCACCCGCCGTTGGCGGCAGTATTTTGAAAAACAGGGCTTTGCCATTTTGGAGACAGACGCGAAAAGCGGCAAAGGCGTAAAGGATTTTGTGCCGGCTGTCCGTCGGCTGCTTGCTGATAAGCAGCGGGAATATGAAGCGAAGGGCCAGGTCGGCCGTCCGCTGCGTCTGATGATCGTCGGCATACCCAATGTCGGCAAATCGACGCTGATCAATAAAGTTGCCGGAAGAAAAGCGGCGATCGCGGGCGATATGCCCGGTGTCACGCGCGGCAAACAGTGGATCCATATCGACGCCGGTCTTGATCTGCTTGATACGCCGGGCATCCTGTGGCCGAAATTCGAGAGCCAGGAGGTCGGCGAGATGCTGGCCATCACCAACGCCATCAAGGCCGAGGTGCTGGATAAAGAGACCCTGGGTGCGAATTTTATGCTGCGCCTGGCGAAAATGTATCCCGACGCGCTGAAAGAGCGCTACCGCATCGAACCGGATCCTGCACTCAATGGTTTTGAGCTGCTGGAACAAGCCGCAAAAAAGCGCGGTTTTCTTGTTTCCCGCGGGGAATACGATATCGAACGCATGGCAAACACCCTGCTGAATGAATACCACGACGGCAAACTCGGCCGTCTGAGTCTGGAGCTGCCCGATGCCGGATCTGTGGAAACTGGAGAATGAGATCTATGACAGCGGCGTAACGCTGCTGTGCGGCGTGGATGAAGCCGGACGCGGCCCGCTGGCCGGGCCGGTCTGTGCCGCCGCCGTGATTTTGCCGCGAGGGCTTGAGATCCCGGGACTGAACGATTCTAAAAAGCTGACGGAGAAGAAAAGGGAAGAGCTGTACGATCGGATCATTGACAGCGCCGTTTCCTATGGCATCGTGTTTGCTTCTGTTGAAGAGATCGAGGCGCTGAATATCCTCGGCGCAACTTTTCTTGCCATGAACCGGGCGATTGAACAGCTTGATCCGCAGCCGGAGCTTGCCCTGATTGACGGGAACCGGAATGCCGGGATCACCGTCAGCAGCCGCTGCGTGATCAAGGGCGATGCGAACTGTGCAGATATCGCTGCGGCCTCCATCCTGGCCAAGGTGACGCGAGACCGGCTGATGCTGCAGCTTTCCGATCAGTATCCGGAGTATCACTTTGAGCAGCATAAGGGTTACGGCACCAAACTTCACTATGAAGCGCTGCGCAAGTTTGGCCCGTCCCCGGTCCACCGACCGAGCTTTTTGAGGAAGATGCACTGATGGGAGACAACCGTTCCGGCCGCTGGGGCGAAGAGCGTGCCAGACGCTATCTGCAATGGCATGGATGGCATATCGAAGAAGCCAACTATTCCTGTCGCTTTGGGGAGATCGATCTGATCGCCTCACGCCGCGGGATCATGGCCTTCGTCGAAGTCAAGACGCGCAAGGACGACAGCCGAGGAGAAGCGAGGGAATTTGTGACCGCTGCCAAGCGCCAGCGGATCCTGTCTGCGGCGGCGCTGTATCTGTCCGAGCACGAGACGCAGCTGCAGCCGCGTTTTGACGTGATCGAAGTCTACGCGCCGCAGGGCGTGGAGACGAGGTTTCCCAAAATCGTTCATCTGGAAAACGCATTTGAATGATATGTACCCGGCGGCTGCCGGGACGGTTCAGCACGTTCCTCTGGGGCAGAAGGTCGAGCAATAGGTTTCGCCCTTGGTACTGGCCTTTTCGTTCTGAACGCTGATGCGGGCCGCGCTGCAGCGGCAGTCTACGGTGTTGTACTTGCAGGCTGTCACGTCGCAGCCCACGCCGGGCAGGATCTCTCCGTGTTTTTTGTCGTTCATGGTTCAGCCTCCTTGCCGATTTACGGCAAATATAGTTTTTGCGTTTTCACCTGATCTATTCTTAGAAACGGAACAATTCTATGTCTTTATTTGCAATCGGAGATCTTCATCTGTCATTCACTGTGAACAAGCCGATGGACGTTTTTGGCGACCGGTGGGAAAACCACGCCGAAAAACTTCAACAGGGCTTTTCTTGCGTGGGAGACGAGGATCTGACCGTTTTATGCGGCGATCTCAGCTGGGGCATGAACCTGGAGCAGGCACGGGAGGATTTTCTGTTTATCGATCGCCTTCCCGGACGAAAGCTCATCCTGAAAGGAAACCACGACTACTGGTGGAGCACGGCCGCCAAAGCGAAACGGTTCTTTGAGGAAAACGGGATCACGAGCATCGATATCCTCCATAATAATTGCTTTTTCTATGAGGACACGGCTCTTTGCGGCACGCGCGGCTGGTTTTACGAGGAGGAAACGGGCGAGGCGCACGATAAAAAGATCATGCTGCGGGAGATCGGCCGTCTGGAGACTTCTTTGAATGCGGCAGGGGGCAGGGAAAAGCTTGTTTTTCTGCATTATCCGCCGATCTATCAGAAATATGAGTGTCCGGAGATCCTTGCACTGCTCAAAAAGCACGAGGTCAGGCTCTGCTGCTACGGACATATCCACGGCAAAGGCTGCCGCCTTGCTTTCAACGGCTGGCGCAACGGTACGGAGTACCGCCTGCTGTCTGCTGACCACGTGAATTTTACACCGGTAAAAATCCTGTAAATTCAAGAAAAAGTCATTGATTTTAACCGCAGAATCTGCTATAGTAGCTAAGCTTGCTATGCATATATAGAGGAAGGAGATCAACCATGATCGTCAAGAATTTTGAGAAGAAAGATAACAATTCCGCTGTTTTCACGGTAGAGACCGACAAGGCGGAGTTTGAAGCCGCCGTTCAGTCTGCTTACCTGAAGAACAAATCTCAGATATATATCCCCGGTTTCCGCAAGGGCAAGGCTCCGCGCCAGGTCGTTGAAGGCATGTACGGCGCCGAGGTCTTTTATCAGGACGCGATGGATGAGCTCGCCCCCAAGGCCTATGAGCTCGGCGTGACTGAAAATGAGCTGCGCGTGGTCGGTGCTCCGTCCATCACCAATGTGGAAGTGACCGATGACCGCACTGCGGCCTACACCTTCAGCGTGGATCTTTATCCCGAGGTGACTCTCGGCCAGTATAAGGGCCTTGAAGCTGTCAAGCCCATCGTCGCCATCAGCGACGAGGACGTGGACAAGGAACTGGAGAGCGTCCGCAAGCGCAATGCCCGCCAGGTCAGCGTGGACGACCGCGAGGCGCAGATGGGCGACACCGCGAAGATCGACTTTGACGGCTTCCTCAACGGCGAGCGCTTTGACGGCGGCAAGGCCGAAGGCTACTCCCTTGAACTCGGCTCCGGCTCCTTTGTTCCCGGCTTTGAGGAACAGATCGTCGGTATGAAGGTCGGCGAGGAGAAGGATATCAACATCACCTTCCCCGAGGATTACGTGGAAGATCTTGCCGGCAAGGACGTTGTCTTCAAAGTGAAGCTGAACGACCTCACCATGGCCGAACTGCCCGAGCTGGACGACGAGTTCGCCGGCGACAACGGCTTCGATACCCTGGCCGATTACCGCGCCAACATTCGTGAGGAGCTCGAGAAGAAGGCCAACGAGAAGGCCGAGAGCGATTTCCGTTCCGAGGTCATGCGTCAGGCCGCCGAGAACATCACCGCGACCATTCCCGAGTCGATGATCGCCGACAAGACCGAGGAGATCCTTCGCAATTACGCCGCCAACTTCGGCATGAATTCCCGTGACATGTCCCTCGATCAGCTCAAACAGATGATGGGCGTGGATGACGCGATGATCAACAACACCATCCGTCCCGCCGCCGAGTTCCAGGTACGCAACGACCTGCTGCTCGAAGCCGTCATCAAGGCGGAGAACATCGAGACCACCGAAGAAGAGAACCGCGAGTATCTCAATAAGGTCGCCGAGAGCATCGGCGCCAAGGCGGAAGAGGTTGAGAAGTACTTCGGCATGGATTACATCGCCGAGGAGCAGAAGAAGGAGAAGGCCAGCGCGCTGATCGTCGAGAGCGCGGTTGCCAAGGCTCCCGAGCAGGAGTAATACGGTATATTTTCCCATTCCAGGGGATATGCTCTCTGAGAGTTGCTGATAACGGAAAGGAGAGTTTCATACAATGAGTTTAGTTCCCTATGTCGTTGAACAGACCAGCCGCGGTGAGCGCTCGTACGATATTTTTTCCCGCCTGCTGAACGATCGCATCGTGATGCTCAGCGAGGAAGTCAACGACACCACAGCAAGCCTGATCGTGGCTCAGCTGCTTTATCTCGAAGCCCAGGATCCCGACAAGGATATCCAGTTTTATATCAACAGCCCCGGCGGCAGCGTGACGAGCGGACTTGCTATTTATGATACGATGCAGTACATCAAGCCCGACGTCTCTACCATCTGCGTGGGTATGGCGGCCTCTATGGGCGCGTTTCTGCTGTCCTCCGGCGCCAAGGGCAAGCGCATCGCGCTGCCTAACGCCGAGATCATGATCCACCAGCCCTCCGGCGGCAGCCGCGGACAGTGCACCGATATCCAGATCCAGGCCGAACAGATCCTGAAGATCAAGAATCGCCTGAATCAGATCCTCGCCGCCAACACCGGTAAGAGCGTGGAAGAGGTCGAGCGCGACTGCGAGCGTGATCATTTCATGACCGCCGAGGAAGCGCAGGCTTACGGCCTGATCGACAAGGTGATCTATAAGCGCTGAGTCGAAAATATAACACATGATTTAACGGAGCGCGGGGTGGGCCATGGCCCTCCTCGCGTTTACGGCATTAGTAAATCTTCTATGGGAGAACAGTATGGCAAGTAATGAAGGCAGAAGAAGCATCCGCTGTTCCTTTTGCGGAAAGCCCCAGTCGCTGGTCAACCGGCTGATCGCCGGCAACGGCAGCTACATCTGCGACGAGTGCATCCGCATGTGCATGAATATCATCGAGGATGATCCGGAACTCAATCCCAAAGTCGAGGGATATGACGGACTTCCGCTCGTCTTTGAAAAGCTGCCGAAGCCTGCGATGATCAAAGCGAAGCTGGATGATTACGTTATCGGACAGGAGCGCGCCAAAATCGTGCTGTCCGTGGCGGTCTATAATCACTATAAGCGCATCCTGCACGGCGTCAAGGACGAGGTCGAACTGCAGAAGAGCAATATTCTGCTGATCGGCCCGACCGGCAGCGGCAAGACGCTCTTTGCACAGACGATGGCGAAGATGCTCGACGTGCCCTTTGCCATTGCGGACGCGACCACGCTGACCGAGGCAGGCTACGTTGGCGAAGACGTGGAAAACGTGATCCTCAAGCTGCTGCAGGCGGCGGATTTTGACGTGGAGCGCGCCCAGCGCGGCATCATTTACATCGACGAGATCGACAAGATCGCGCGCAAGAGCGAAAATACCTCCATCACGCGTGACGTCTCCGGCGAAGGCGTGCAGCAGGCGCTGCTGAAGCTCCTGGAAGGCACGATCGCCAACGTCCCGCCCCAGGGCGGGCGCAAGCATCCGCACCAGGAGTTCATCCATGTGGATACTTCGAATATCCTCTTCATCTGCGGCGGCGCTTTCGACGGGCTGGATAAGATCATCGAAAAGCGAACCGATAAGAAGACGATGGGCTTCGGCGCCGAGATTAAAAGCAGCAGCGACCGCGATGTGGGAAAGATCCTGTCCCAGGTGCAGCAGCACGATCTGCTGAAATTCGGCATCATCCCCGAGCTGATCGGCCGTCTGCCGGTCGTTGCTTCGTTGGATTCGCTCAACCGCGACGATCTGGTTCGTATCCTCACCGAGCCGAAGAATGCCATGACCAAGCAGTATCAGGCGCTGATGAGATATGACGGCGTGGAGCTTTGCTTTGAGCCGGAAGCTCTGGAGGCTGTCGCCGACAAGGCTATTGAGCGCAAGATCGGCGCGCGCGGACTGCGCAGTGTGATGGAATCGGTGATGACCGACGTGATGTATACCGTTCCTTCCGATCCTACAGTAAAAAAGGTTACGATTACTTCTGCCTGTGTGCGGGGGGAAGAAAGCCCGCGCATCGAACACATTAACCAGTAAATGATATCGCACCTCTGCGAAAGGAGGTTACCCATGAACCAACAGAACGTGAATTATGAACCGCGCACCATGCCGCTTCTGCCGCTGCGTGGACTGATCGTTTTTCCGCAGATGCTGCTGACCTTCGACGTGGAGCGCTCGGCGTCTCTGGCGGCGATCAACGCCGCCAATCACGGAGACCATCTGATTTTCCTGTCTGCACAGAAGGACATTTCTGTAGACGTGCCGGAAGAGAAGGATATTTACTCTGTCGGAACGGTTTGCCGCATCCGCCAGCAGCTGCGCGGCGGTCACGGCGGCTGCCGCCTGATGGTGGAGGGCCTGTACCGGGCCCGTGCGCTCAGCATGGACACTGACAGCAAGGGTTATACCGCACTGCTGGAGCCCTATGACGATAAGCCTGAGCGGATCAGCCCTCAGCGCAGGGAAGCGCTTCTGCGCAACTGCCTGACGCTGTTCAATGAGTATCTGCACCTCAATCAGGACATGATGAACGAGCAGCTGCTCAACGTTCTTGCCAATCCCGACGCCGATTATGTGGCTTTTTATATCGCGCAGAATATCCGCGTGAACGTGCCCGCACGCCAGGCTGTTCTGGAGGAGCGGAGCATGAGCCGCCGTCTGATGCAGCTTGGCCGCATGCTCAGCAACGAATTGCATATCCTCTCGATCGAGCAGGAGCTCAATGAGGCCACGCAGGAGGCCATGGAGCACAACCAGCGCGAGTATTATCTCCGCGAGGAGATGAAGATCATCCAGTCCGAGCTGGGCGAGGATCTGTCCGCCGACGATTTCGGCGAGTACCGCCGCAAGATTGAGGCGCTGCCTGCCAAACAGGAAGTGCGCGACAAACTGCTCAAGGAGCTGTCCCGTCTGCAGAAACAGCCCTTCGGTTCTTCGGAGTCGGCTGTCCTGCGCGGCTATCTTGATACGGTGCTGGAGCTTCCCTGGGGCGTCAAGACCGAGGAAACGCTGGATATCGAAAAAGCGCGGAAGATCCTGGATGAGGATCATTACGGCCTGGAGAAGGTCAAGGAGCGTATCCTTGAATATCTGGCCGTCCGTAAACTCAGTCCGGAGCTCAAGGGCGGTTTGCTCTGCCTGGTCGGCCCCCCGGGCACCGGCAAGACGAGCATCGCCATGAGCATCGCCCGCGCCACGAACCGCAAGCTCGTCCGCCTGTCGCTTGGCGGCGTGCATGACGAAGCTGAGATCCGCGGCCATCGCAAGACCTATATCGGCTCCATGCCCGGCAGGATTATGAACGGCATTGCGCAGGCCGGCTCCTGCAATCCGCTGATGGTGCTCGACGAGATCGACAAGCTTGGCGCCGATTACCGGGGCGATCCTTCGGCTGCGCTGCTGGAAGTGCTCGACGGCGAGCAGAACGGCAGCTTCCGCGATCATTTCCTTGAGATCCCCTTTGATCTGTCCGAGGTTTTCTTCATTACCACCGCCAATACGATGGATACGATCCCTCGTCCGCTGCTTGACCGCATGGAGGTCATTGAGCTGTCCAGCTATACCGATGAGGAAAAGCTGCAGATCGCCAAACGGCACCTCGTGCCCAAGCAGCGGAAAAAACACGGCTTGAACGGCAATCAGATTCGCATCAGCGACGACGCGATCCGTGAGATCATTGATTCTTATACCCGCGAATCCGGCGTGCGGCGCCTGGAGCGTGAGCTGGCCGCGCTCTGCCGCAAGACAGCAGGCGGCATTGCGGAAGGGAAGTTCCGCAGCCTGACGGTGAAGCCCGAACGCCTTGAGGAACTGCTCGGACCGGCCAAGTTCAAGAAAGACGAGCGCCGCGAGCGCGATGAAGTCGGTCTCGTGCGCGGTCTGGCTTATACCAGCGTCGGCGGTGAAGTGCTTGACGTGGAAGTTGCCGTCCTGGACGGCAGCGGCAAACTGGAACTGACCGGTAATCTGGGCGACGTGATGAAAGAGTCGGCGCACGCTGCGCTCAGCTATATTCGCAGCCGCGCAGCGGAACTGGGGATCGATCCGGATTTTTACAAGACGAAAGATATCCACATCCACTTCCCGGAGGGGGCCGTACCCAAGGACGGACCTTCCGCCGGCATCACGGTGACGATCGCGCTCATCTCCGCGCTGACCGGCACTCCGGTGCGACACGACGTGGCGATGACCGGTGAGATCACGCTGCGCGGCCGCGTGCTGCCGATCGGCGGCCTGCGTGAAAAGACGATGGCGGCGTATCGCAGCGGCATACATACGGTGATCATTCCCGAAGACAACGTCTCCGATCTGGCGGAAATCGACCAGACGGTGAGGCAGAACCTGCATTTTGTGAGTACCGATCACGTCGATAAGGTTCTCGACGTCGCGCTGCTGCGGCAGCCGATGGAAACAGCGACAGAATACGTGCCGCTTTCCACGGAACAGCGGCTTCCGGTCAGAATATAGGTGTCGGATGAAAACGCTGAATGTAAACAAGGCTGAGTTTATCAAATCCGCTGCCTCTCCGAAGCAGTTTATCCGCAGCTCGGTCCCGTCCGTCGTGTTTGCCGGCAAATCGAACGTCGGCAAATCCTCGGTCATCAATCGGCTGCTAAACCGGAAAAACTTTGCCCGTGTCGGCGCTTCTCCCGGAAAAACCGTACACGTCAATTACTTTTTCATTGACGAACGGCTGTATTTCGTTGATCTGCCCGGCTATGGCTTTGCCAAAGTCTCGCAGGCCGAACGGGATCGCTGGGGCAAGCTGATGGAGGATTTCTTTTCCGAGCCTTCTTTGATCTCGCTCGGGGTGATGATCGTCGATGCAAGACATAAACCGACGGCGGATGACGTCACCATGGCGGAGTGGTTCAAAAATGCCGGCTGCCGCTGGCTTGTTGTTGCCAACAAGACGGACAAGCTGAAAAAAAGCGAGATCGAACCGAACCTTCTTCTGATCCGTGAAACGCTTGCTCTGCCGGATGACGTGTTGCTAATCCCGTTTTCCGCAGAGAAGGGAAGCGGACGGGAAGAACTGATGACACAGATCCTTCAACTGATTTGAATCCATTTGGAATAGCGGGATGATTTTTTCGTCCCGCTATTGTATTTCCTTAAAAATTTTGGTAAACTGTCATTAAATTGGGGGTATTCCGGATGAGTGCATGGCAAAGTATCATCAGCGGTTTTGATTTTACACCGCTGCTGAATATCGCCCTCAGTGCGATCCCCGCATTGATCTGCATTACGCTCCATGAGATCAGCCATGGTCTTGTGGCCAACCGGCTCGGTGATCCGACGGCTAAAAATGCAGGACGCTTGAGCCTGAATCCGATCAAGCATCTGGATATTTTCGGCTTTCTGATGCTGATCGTTGCCCATGTCGGCTGGGCCAAACCGGTGCCGGTCGATATGCGCTATTTCAAGAATCCGAAGCGGGGCATGGCGATCACTGCGCTGGCCGGTCCCGTCAGCAACTTCATCATCACAGCTATCGCGCTGTTCCTTTTCGGCTTCCTGCTCCCACTTGTCCGTTCATCCGGCGATGCAGCGATGATCGGCGTTGAGCTGTTATATATCACCGCTCATCTGAGCCTCGGTCTCGGCCTGTTCAACCTGCTTCCGATCCCGCCGCTGGACGGTTCCAAGGTTTTGTTTTCTCTCATCCCGGATTCTGCTTATATGAAGCTGATGCGCTATGAGCGCTACGGGATGATCCTGCTGGTCATTCTCGCCTATACCGGCGTGACCGGCAGCTTCCTCGGCAACATCATTGATTCGGTGTTTGACTGGTTCCTGATGATCGCTCAAGCAGCCTATCAATGGAGTTATTCTTTGTTTGTTGCGTGAATTTGATGGAAAATCCAAGCTTTTTTCTGGAAGGCGTCGTTCGCGATAAAAACGAACTGCAGGACTTTGAAGGCCCTCTCAGCCTGATCTTGATGCTTCTGCAGAAAAATAAAATAGAGATCCGCGATATCAAGATCGCGGAGATCCTGGACCAGTATCTGGCCTATCTGGATCAGATGCAGCAGATGGATCTGGACGTTGCCAGTGAATTCGTCCAGATGGCCTCGCATCTGCTATATATCAAGACCAAATCTCTACTCACCGGCGACGATGAGGAAGTCTCGGAACTGGAGCTGCTGAAAGCTTCGCTGGAGCAGTTAAAGAGCAAAGACGTATACGAAGCGGTCAAGCAGGTGACGCCGGAACTGAAGCGAGCGTCGGAACTCGGCCTGCTGTATTTTGTCAAGCTGCCGGAGCCGATGCCAAAACAGGCACGGCTATACGAATATAAGCACGAACCGGTCGATCTGCTGCGTGCGATGCTCGGCGTGTATGCCCGCGGTATCAAAACTCCCGAAACGGATTTGCTCAGCCCCGCTATCCCGCGGCGCATCACCTACAGCGTGCGTGATAAGAGCCGCCAGATCCTGACCGGACTTCGGCAGCGGAAAAGCTCTTTGAAAAGCCTTTACTTGGCCTGCGCCAGCCGCTCGGAAGTGGTGGCGACCTTTCTCTCCATCCTTGAGCTTTGCAGCATGGGCAGTATAAAACTCATCCGCGCCGACGATGATTATACCGTTGAGTTCTCCGGCGGCGACATGGATGAAATTCTGGAACGGATCGAAGAATAAGCATGATTGATTTGAAATCCGCCGTTGAGGCGGTCCTGTTTGCGGCCGGTGAGCCGGTTCCCGTCGCGCGTCTTTCATTGATCCTCGGCGCCGGAGAAGAAGACGTTCTTCTGGCCGGACGCGAGCTGGCCGATCAATTCGAGCGTGAGCAGCGCGGGATCCGTGTACTGCGTCTTGGAGACAAGCTGCAGATGTGCTCAGCGCCAGAGTATGCGCCCGTCATCATCAAAGCCCTGGAACAACGCAAACCGCCGATGCTCTCGCAGCCCGCGCTGGAGACGCTGGCGATCGTGGCATATTTTCAGCCGGTCACCCGTGCCTATATCGACCAGGTGCGCGGCGTGGACAGCTCCTATACCGTCAGTATGCTCAATGAACGCGGATTGATCGAAATCTGCGGCAGGCTTGAAGTCCCGGGCCGACCGTCTCTCTTTCGGACGACAGACCAGTTTCTGCGCACCTTCGGCCTGCAGAAGCTGGAGGATCTGCCTCATCTGCCGGACATGACGCAGAGCGACGGCGTTGATAAGCTGCAAAAGGCGATCGACGATCTGCAGAATACCGCGGATGGACAGCTGATGATGGAAGGCATGGAGGAAACATAAATCAAGCGGGGGTGATGTCTTGGTAGGCTGGATCATACTCGGCGTCATTGTCCTGATACTCACAGGCATCAACCTGATCCGTATCGGAGCAGATATCTCCTATGAGGGCGGCGTGTTCAGCCTCTCGGCCAAGGTGGCCGGCGTGATGCTGCAGCTGCTGCCAAAGCAGGATAAGGGTGAACCGAAGCCAAAAAAAGAAAAGAAACCGAAAAAGAAGAAAAAGAAGAAAGAAGCAAAGCCGGAAGAGGAAAAAGATCAGTCCGAGCAGCCGAAGAAAAAGGGCCTTCCTCTCGGTATGACCAGGGAAGAGCTGTTTGACCTCGTCAAAGCGATCCTGCATCACTTTGCGCGGTTTCCGCGCAGATTCCGCATTGACCGCTTCAAGCTGCACGCGCTGATCGCTGGCTGGGATCCTTACAACACGGCAATGGCCTACGGATACCTCAACGAAGCGCTTTCAATTCTGCTTCCGCTGGCCAGACAGGGCTTTACCGTCAAGGAATCGGACGTTCGAACAGACGTGGATTTCACGACGGATGTGGCGTCCGTCGACTTTGCACTTGGTCTCAGCATCCGCATCGGTCAGATCGTCGGTTTTCTCCTGACTGTCGCTTTCGTCGGCGCAAAGCATGTCATCAAGAGTAAACTGCGCCAGAAAAAGGAAGCGAAAGCGGCGGCTAAAGCTGCGGCTTCCGTGCAGCCGCAGAGTGCGGAACATACAGAGAACTTAGAAAACGAGAAAGATATTACGGCAGAGGAAAGGATGGACTCAAATGGATAACAAGAACCCGATCGGTGAACTGATGGAAAGCACGATGGAGAATGTCAGAAACATTCTCAAGGTCGATACGGTCGTCGGCGATCCCATTTTCACGCCCGACGGCATTACCCTGGTTCCCGTTTCCCGCATCAGCGTCGGTTTCGGCGGCGGCGGTCTGGAATTCAGCAACAAGAAAGGCGGAGAAAACCGTCCCTACGGCGGCGGCAACGCGACCGGCGTCAAGATCGACCCGATCGGTTTCCTTGTCATCAAGGAAGGGAACGTCCGCATGATCAACATCCTGCCTGCTGCCAATACCACCATCGACCGCATCATCGATCTGGTTCCCCAGGTCATCGATCGTGTCGAGGGCTTTATCAACAAGCAGAACGAAGAATCATAATATCCGTCGATCCGGCTCATAATAAGCACTGCCCAAGATAAATAAGGGTGGTGCTTATTTTGAGAAATCTGATCTGTTTGCTGCTTTCGTCTCTTTTTTTCGTTTCAAATATCACTCCGGAACTTTCAGAACAACTGCCGGAGATCCGGGCGCTGAGCGCTGTCGTCATGGCCGAGACAGGAGAGATCCTGTACGAGCGGGAGCCGGACCGCATGCTGCCGATGGCCAGCACGACCAAGCTGATGACGGCGCTTGTCGTGATAGAGAGCTGCCCGCTGGATGCGATGGTCGATATCCTGCCGGAATACTGCGGGGTGGAGGGCTCGTCCCTGTATCTCAAGCCTGGAGAGCGATATACGGTGCGCGAGCTTTTGCAAGGTCTTCTGCTCGCCTCGGGGAATGACGCGGCTGTCGCGCTGGCCTGTTTCTGCGCCGGGAGTATCGACGCCTTTTCCGAACGGATGAATCAACGTGCGGCGGAGCTCGGCATGCGAAACAGTCATTTTCTGAATCCACACGGACTGAACGAGGCAGGTCATTGCTCTACGGCCCGGGACTTGGCTCTTCTGATGCTTGCGGCGATGGAAAACGACAGCTTTGCTGAGCTGATTTCCCGGGAAAAAGCGATTGTCGGCGGGCAGATGGTCTTGAATCACAATAAGCTGCTGCAGAGGTATCCGGGTTGCATCGGGGGAAAGACCGGATATACGAAGGTGGCTGGGCGCTGCCTGGTCAGCTGCTGTGAGAAAGACGATCTGCGGCTTGTATGTGTGACGCTCAATGATCCCGACGACTGGAACGATCATGCGATGCTTTATGACTGGGCCTACGAGCATTTTTCCATGTTTGTGATCAACCGGGAGAACACGCGGTATGAGATCCCGCTGCTTGGCGGAATGGCCGATAAAGCCATTGTTGTCCCTTTGGAGGAGCATAGGATCCTTCTGCCGCGAACATCTGAACCGATCGTTGAAACGAAGCTTCCGTTTTACGCTTTTGCTCCCGTGTCTGACGGGTTTGAAGCCGGTTTCCTGCGAGTGCTGCTCAACGATCGGCTTATATGTGAGATCCCTTTGATTTATATCGATGATTATCCGATCCGATAGGTGAGACTATGGCAGAACGACTGCAAAAAATCATAGCGTCGGCGGGGCTGATGTCCCGCCGCGCCGCTGAAGAGGCCATCCGAGCCGGCCGCGTGACCTGTAATGGGCAAACCGCTTCGATCGGAGATACCGCCGATCCGTCTATGGATGAAATCCTTCTTGACGGCAGGCCGGTCCTTATGCAGGAAGAGAAGATTTATCTGATGCTGCATAAGCCCCGCGGTGTGGTGACCACCATGAGTGACGAGCAGGGAAGAAAAACTGTTGCCGATCTTGTCAAAGACGTCGGCATACGCGTCTATCCTGTCGGGCGCCTGGATCTTGATTCCGAGGGGCTGCTGCTGATGACCAACGACGGCAACTTTGCCAACCGTGTGATGCACCCCTCCCACGAATTCAGCAAATGCTATGAGACCTGGGTAAAAGGAGAGAACATAGAGGACGCGGTGACGGCTTTGGGCAGGCCGATGTGGATCGACGGGTATCAGATCCGATCGGCTGCCGTCCGTCTGCTTCGCCGTATCAGCGAAACGGAAGCAAAACTGTCCATCACGATCCACGAGGGGAGAAATCGCCAGGTGCGAAAAATGTGCGAAGCTGTCGGCCTTCGCGTGACGAAACTTCTACGCGTCAGCGAGGGGAAGCTTCAGTTGGGCGAGCTTCCGTCCGGTAAATGGCGTTTTCTCACGAAAGAAGAAATCAAATCCTTTGATCTGTAAGGACCTACATATATGAACGACACAAATACCACAGACTGCGATCTCGTTGTGATCGGCGGCGGCGCGGCCGGTTTGATGCTGTCCGTTACTGCCGCTGAACGCGGACTGAGCGTAATAGTACTCGACCCGAATCAGAAACTCGGGCGAAAACTGCGCATCACCGGAAAAGGCCGCTGCAATCTGACGAATCACTGCGATGTCAAAACCGTTCTGGCCAATATGCCCGGGGACGGGCGCTTTCTATACAGTGCTTTGAGCCGCTTCACTCCCGACGACGTAATGGTCTGGTTTGAAGATCGCGGTCTGAAGCTTAAAACCGAACGCGGCAACCGTGTCTTTCCGGTCAGCGATAACGCAAACGACGTAGCCGATCTGCTGGTGAAAGAATGCCAAAGGGCAGGCGTACACTTTCTGCGTACTAAGGCGAAGGCAATCTGCAGCGAAAACGGGCGAGTCAGCGCCGTTGTGACCGAGGATGGCACCATCAACTGCCGCGCTGCCGCCGTCTGCACGGGCGGTATGTCGTATCCTTTGACCGGTTCGACCGGCGACGGATATCGCTTTGCCAAAAGCTTCGGTCATACGGTCACTGCACCGCAGGCATCTCTGATACCGCTTGAAAGCGGTGACGAATACTGCGCACGGATGCAGGGCTTTTCACTGAAAAACGTCAGTCTGTCTGCCTATGAGGACGATCGGCTGATCTATCGCGAGCTCGGCGAAATGCTGTTTACGCACTTCGGGGTGTCCGGTCCGCTGGTTTTGTCAGCCAGCGCTCACATGCGGCATATGGACAGCCATAAATATCGGCTGGAGATCGATCTAAAGCCCGGTCTGGACGAAAAAAAGCTGGATGCGCGGCTGCTGCGCGATTTTGAGAAATACGCCAACCGGGAATTTAAAAATGCGCTCGTCGATCTGGCGGGTCAGAGCATGATCCCCGTGCTGATCGAGCTGTCCGGCATCCCGGATGACACGAAGGTGCATGATATCACGCGCGAGCAGCGGATGCGTTTGCTGAATTTATTCAAATCCTTTCCGGTATCTGTTTCCGGAAAACGACCGATCGACGAAGCCATCATCACAGCAGGCGGCGTTGATCCGAAAGAAGTCAATCCCCGTACGATGGAATCCAAACTGATGCCCGGCCTGTATTTCGCCGGGGAGGTGTTGGATCTTGACGCCTATACCGGTGGCTTTAACCTGCAGATCGCGTGGGCCACGGCTCATACCGCAGGACTTGCCGTATTGAAGGAGGAATACCAATGATTGAACATTTTGCCATTGCCATCGACGGCCCTTCCGGCGCAGGAAAAAGCAGCCTCGCCCGCCGCGCCGCAGCTCATTTTGGGCTGATCTACGTCGACACCGGCGCGATCTATCGCTGCGTCGGTCTGGCGGCCAAGCGCGCCGGCATCAATACCCGCGACGCCCAGGCTGTGCAGGCGATCCTGCCTTCGCTGGACATCCGGATGCTTTATAACGTGACAGGGGAGCAGCGCATGTATCTGGGAGATGAGGACGTCTCTTCCGATATCCGCCTGCCGGAGATCTCTATCTGCGCCTCCAACGTATCGGCTCATCCCGCGGTTCGCGCCTATTTGCTGGAGATGCAGCGCAAAATGGCGAGAGAACATAACGTCATCATGGACGGACGCGATATCGGTACGGTCGTTCTGCCGGATGCGGAATTGAAGATCTTTCTGACGGCCAGCGCAGAAGCTCGCGCCCAGCGCCGTATGCTGGAACTGCAGGGGAAGGGGATCGACACGACCTTTGAAGATGTCCTCAAGGATATTGAGCTTCGCGATTACCAGGATACGCACCGTGCGGAAGCTCCGCTGCGCCAGGCGGAGGACGCCGTGCTGCTGGATACGACAGAATTCAATTTTGACGAGAGCTTTGGGCTGCTTTGTCAGATCATCAGGGAAAGACTGGGATTGATCGGATGAACGTGTTACTTGCCGAGAGCGCCGGCTTTTGCTTCGGCGTCAAGCGCTCCGTGGAAATGGCAGACAAGCTGCTGCAGGAAAACCAGTCTGTGGCCAGTCTGGGCGAGCTGATTCACAACGAGCAGGTCGTTCGGGAAATGGAAGCGAGAGGACTGCGGGTGATTCATGATCCGGCGGAAGCCTTGCCAAATGAGACGGTGATCATCCGCGCACACGGCGTTTCGGAACAGGTGCTCAATCAGCTGCAGGAACAGGGGAATCCTGTCGTGGATGCCACCTGCCCCAAGGTCAAGGCGATCCACGCCATCGTCAGGCGTGCTTCCGAAGAAGGACGCTTTGTTATCATCGTCGGTATGCGTCATCATCCGGAAGTGGAAGGGATCCGCGGATGGTGTCAAAACTGCGAGATCTTTGAAAATGCACAGGAATTGGAAAACTGGCTGGAAAACACGCCCAACATCTGGAATAAAGCGGTAACGATGGTCGTTCAAACGACTCAAACACAAAATAATTTCGATCAATGCGCCAAAATAATAAAAAAAAGATGTACAAATTCAAAAATATCTGATACAATATGCTCTGCTACGTCTACGCGGCAGAAGGAAGCGGCGGACTTGGCCAGTCGATGCGGGGCCATGGTCGTCATAGGCGGGAAGCACAGCGCCAACAGTATCCATCTGGCCAAGATCTGCGCGGAACACTGTGAACACGTGCAGTTTATCGAATCGGCGGAGGAACTGGACCTGCCTGTGCTGAAAAACTTCGACACTGTGGGACTCACGGCCGGTGCTTCCACCCCCGCGTGGATAATTAAGGAGGTAAGAAACAAAATGGACGAACTGAATGAAATCAAAGTTGAAGAAGCTCCCGAGCAGAAGGAACTTTCCTTCGACGAAATGCTGGAGGAGACTCTCAAAACCATATATAACGGCGACAAGGTCAAGGGCGTAGTTGTTGCCATCACCGGTACTGAGATCAGCGTCGACCTCGGCACCAAGTATTCCGGATTCATCCCCACTTCCGAGTTCACTGACGACGGCATCAAAGTCGAAGACGCTGTTAAGGTCGGCGACGAGATCGAGGCCGTTGTCGTACGCGTCAACGACGTGGAAGGCACTGCTCAGCTGAGCAAGAAGCGCCTGGACGCCGCCAAGAGCTGGAATGATGTGGAAGCCGCTGCGGAAGACGGCACCGTTCTGGAAGGTGTTGTTACGGAAGAGAATAAGGGCGGCATCGTCGTCAACGTCAAGGGTGTGCGTGTTTTTGTTCCCGCCTCCCAGACCGATCTGCCGCGTGAAGCGAATCTGTCTGAGCTGATCAAGAAGACTGTTCGCCTCAAGATCACCGAGGTCAACAAGGCCCGCAAACGTGTTGTCGGTTCCATCCGCCGCGTTGCCCAGGCTGAGCGCCGCGCCCGCACGGAAGCCATCTGGAACGAGATCGAGATCGGCAAGAAGTATCACGGCACCGTCAAGTCCCTGACCAGCTACGGCGCTTTCGTCGACATCGGCGGCATCGACGGCATGGTCCATGTCTCCGAGCTGAGCTGGGGCCGCATCCACCAGCCTTCCGAGGTCGTTTCTGTCGGCGACGAAATCGACGTTTACGTCATCAACTTCGATCGTGAGAAGCGCAAGATCTCCCTCGGCTACAAGGATCCCGATGGCAACCCCTGGACTGTTTTCACCAACAAGTACTCCGTCGGCGATGTGGCCCAGGTCAAGATCGTCAAGCTCATGGAGTTCGGCGCCTTTGCCGAAGTCGTTCCCGGTGTTGACGGCCTGATCCATATCTCCCAGATCGCCAACCGCCGTATCGGCAAGCCCGGCGACGTGCTGACCGTCGGCGATGTGGTCGATGCCAAGATCACTGCTATCGACGAAGAGAAGCACAAGGTCTCCCTCTCCATCCGCGCTCTGTCTGAGCCGGCCCCCGCGCCCGCCGTTGAAGAGCCCGTTGAGGAAGAAGCCGCTCCCGCTGAGGACGCCCTCGTTTATGAAGTCTCCGCCACCGGCGAGGCTACCGGCGTTGCTCCCGAGGCCGACGAAGAGTAATTATTCTCAATAAAAAAACACCTCTGATCAAATCAGAGGTGTTTTTTTCTGCCCTTTAGCCAAGCTTTTCGGTGATCCAGTTCAGCACGTCCTGGAATACTTCCTCACGGTTGGTCTCCAGCAGGATCTCGTGCCTGGCACCTGGATACAGCTTGAGGCTCACGTCCTTCACTCCGGCATCCTTGAAGGCCTGAACTGCGCGTTTGACGCCTTCTCCGTGCTCTCCGACCGGATCGTCGCCGCCAGCAATAAAGAGAACAGGCGTATTTTTGTTCATTTTAGCGATATTCTGCGGATCGGTGATAAACTTGACGCCGCCCATCATATCGCGGAACATGCTGACCGTCGGCACAAAACCGCAGAGCGGATCGTTGATATACTTGTCGACCTCTTTGGGATCGCGGTTGAGCCAGTCACTCGGCGTACGCAGGTTTTCAATCCCCTTCGTATATGCGCCGAAAGCAACGTTATTGAGCGTTTTGCCGATCTTGCGAGGCCCGAAGATCCCCACGGCCAGCTTGGCCATGGTGTTGCCGCCGGCTACCATCGCGGGAGCCTGGTGGCCGGTGCCGCAGATGATGACAAGATCCGGCTGATCGGGGTGCAGAATCACATAGTGTCGGGTCAGAAAGCTGCCCATGCTGTGGCCGAAGAAGATATACGGAACGTCGGGATACTTTTCTGCCATCATTTTATGGAGCTTGCCAATATCGTTCAGAACATAGTTCCAGCCGTCTTTTTCGGCAAAAATACCTTTCTCCTCGGGCGTTGTGATTGATCTTCCGTGGCCTAGGTGATCGTTGCCGACGGCGACAAAACCGTTTTGAGCGAGAAACTGCATGAAAGGATCGTATCGGTCGATGTATTCGGCAATGCCGTGCGCGATCTGTACGACGCCGCGGACTTCACCGTCCGGGACGACCATATGCGCGTGGAGATTATTGCATCCGGTGGTGGAGGCAAAAGTAAAATCACTGGTGATCGGCATAAATAAACCTCCCTATAATCTGTTCAGTAATCGAATGAAAATCTGCCGCTCTGAACAGAGCGGCAGATGAAAAACATGAAATCAGCCGACGATATCGCGGGTGTCGCGCGCAATGACAAGCTCTTCGTTCGTGGGGATGACGAAAACCTTAACAGGGGAGTCCTCGGTGGAGATCATGATGTCCTGGCCGCGGGTGGCGTTGGCCTCGGGATTGACCTTCACGCCGAGATAGCCGAAGTACTTGCAGATCTCTGCGCGGGCGGTCTGATCGTTTTCGCCGACGCCGGCCGTGAAGATGATGGCATCCACACCGTTCATCGCGGCAGCATAGGAACCGGCGACCTTGGCGACCCAGTAGTAGAACATGTCCAGAGCGAGGCTTGCGCGCTCGTTGCCTTCTTCGGCAGCCTTGCCCAGATCGCGGAAGTCGGAGGAAACGCCGGAAATGCCGAGCACGCCGGACTTCTTGTTGAGGATGTTCAGCATCTCATCAATGCTGTAGCCATACTTGTTCATCAGGAACTGGATGACGCCGGCGTCGAGATCGCCGCAGCGGGTGCCCATCGGCAGACCGACCAGCGGAGTAAAGCCCATGGAGGTATCGACGACCTTGCCGTTCTTCACAGCGGCCAGGGAGGAACCATTGCCCATGTGGCAGGAGATGATCTTCAGCTCTTCAATGGGCTTGCCCATCATTTCAGCGCAGCGGGCGGAAACATAGCGGTGGGAGGTGCCGTGGAAACCGTAGCGGCGGATCCCGTCGTTTTCGTAATATTCATAAGGAACGGCATACATGAAAGCCTTGCTGGGCATGGTCTGATGGAAGGCGGTGTCGAACACGGCGACCATCGGAACGTCGCCCATCACGTCACGGCAGGCGTTGATGCCTGTGATGTTGGCGGGGTTGTGAAGGGGAGCGAAGGGGATGCACTCCTTGATCGCGTCAAGAACCTCGTCGTTGATCAGAACGGAGCTGGCAAACTTTTCACCGCCATGGACCACACGATGGCCGACAGCGTCGATCTCTTTCATCGAAGCGACAACGCCGTATTCAGCGCTGGTCAGCTTGTCAATGACAGCAGCGATCGCCTCGGAATGAGTGGGCATCGGAACATCCTCGTTGAACACGGGCTTGTCGCCGACCAGCGGGGTGTGCTTCAGATGGCCGTCAATGCCGATGCGTTCGCACAGGCCCTTGGCCATCAGCTGCTCGTTTTCCATGTCGATCAGCTGATACTTCAGAGAGGAGCTGCCAGCGTTGATAACAAGAATTTTCATGGATTTCTTTCCTTTCTATTGTAAAAATCACTGGTTTTCTGTACAATAGCATTAACCTTATTTATTCTAATACAAATACGGAAAAAAGCAAGAGTTTTTTGGAGCAAAGCATGAGCGTGATCGGCATCGTCGCGGAATACAACCCCTTTCATCTGGGGCATGAATATCATATACGCCGCTCAAAAGAAATCAAGAGCGAGGACAGCGCCGTCGTCTGCGTTATGTCCGGTGATTTCGTTCAAAGGGGCGAAGCTGCTTGCTTTTCCAAGTTCGCACGCGCGGAAGCAGCCTGCCGCTGCGGCGCAGACCTTGTGATCGAACTGCCGCTGCCCTGGTGCCTGTCTTCGGCGGAAGGCTTTGCACGAGGCGCAGTCTTTCTGTTGGATGCCCTCGGCTGTGATACGATCAGCTTCGGCAGCGAAGCAGGAGATCTGCCTTCTCTGAAATTGTTGGCGGAGCTCCTTTCACATAATGAAATCAAAGATCAAATCAAATCCGTTCTGACTGCTCATCCCAATATGAGCTATGCGAGCGCCAGGCAGCAAGCGATTCAAGCCCGATGCGGAGATCATGCAAATCTGCTGGAAACGCCCAACAATATCCTGGCCGTTGAATATCTTAAAGCGATCCGCCGCCTGGCTTCCGGAATGAAACCGATGACGGTTCAGCGTTTCGGCAGTGCGCACGACGGGAAAGGAGATAAACTGAGATCCGCCACAGAGCTGCGCTCCATGCTGCGCAACGGGGAGAGTATTGCAAGCGATATCCCCGCCGCAGCGGCTGATGTCTTTGCTCGAGAGCTAGAATATGGCAGGGACATAGCCCGCCTTGATCTTTTGGAAAGTGCCATACTTTCCAGACTTCGCCTGTTGCCCGTCGAGACTTATGATCGTCTGCCCGACGCGTCCGACGGTCTTGGACGGAGGCTTTGTCATGCCGCGTACGAAGAACCGGGTCTTGAGTCTTTGATAGAAACGGTCAAATCTAAGCGTTACGCCATGTCACGCATTCGCCGCATGATCTGCTGCGCTGCTCTTGGCATCGACAAAGATATGGCAAATGGTCTGCCGCCCTATGCCCGGGTGCTTACCGCCAATGAGCGCGGCCGGGAACAGCTTCATCGCCTGCGCGGAAAGTCGATCCCAATTCTCACGAAGCCTGCTGCCGTGCGGGAATTGGACGAAAACGCGCTAAGGATCTTTTCTCTTGGCTCCGCCGCGCATGATTTGCTCGTGCTTGGATCAACGGCCAATGAGGCACGCCGCGGTGGCCTTGACTGGACGACAAGCCCGAAGATCCTATAATTTACTTTTGATTTCCCGCGTGTTATAATCACTGCTTGAGGGATCGCAATGTTTGAGAAACTGAAACTGATCACAAATCAATACGAAGAGCGTCTGCGTCGTCTGGAGGAGCCGGAAACCTACTCCGATCCGCAGCTCTATGCCAGGATCGACCGGGAAGCACGAGAACTTGCGCCGCTGGTGGAGGCCTATCGCGCTTATGAATCGGCCTGCGCCGACCTGGAAACCGCTCTTGAGATGATGAACGACCCGGAACTGCGGGACTTTGCCCAGGATGAATATGCGGCGGCAAAAACGCTGCGCGACGAACTGGAGCAAAAGCTGAAGATCCTTCTGCTGCCGAAGGATCCGAATGACAGTAAAAACGTCATCATGGAGATCCGCGGCGGCGTCGGCGGGGAGGAGAGTTCCTTATTTGCCGCCGACCTCTATCGGATGTACAGCATGTATGCGGAACGCCAGGGCTGGAAGCTGGATGTGGTCAACGTCAGCGAGACCGAGCTTGGCGGCTTTAAGGAAATCAGCATGATCATTGAGGGCGAAGGCGCTTGGTCTCGCCTCAAATTCGAAGCCGGCGGACATCGTGTGCAGCGCGTGCCGGTGACGGAGTCCGGCGGCCGGATCCACACCTCTGCCGCAACGGTTGCCGTTTTGCCAGAAGCCGGTGAACTGGATTTCAAGCTGGATATGAACGATCTCAAGATTGATACCTACCGCTCCTCCGGCGCCGGCGGCCAGCACGTCAACAAGACCGAGAGCGCCATCCGCATCACGCATATCCCGACCGGTACGGTCGTGGAATGTCAGGACGAGCGCAGCCAATATAAAAACAAGGATCGCGCCATGCAGATCCTGCGCTCCAAGCTCTATGAAGCCGAGCAGGAAAAGCAGCGGGCCGCCGTTGCTGCGGAACGCAAAAGCCAGATTGGCTCCGGAGACCGCAGCGACCGCATTCGCACCTATAATTTCCCACAAAACCGAGTGACCGATCATCGCTTGATTGGGGATAATAAGAATTTCAATCTTTCTGCCGTTATCGATGGCGATCTGGACGAGTTGATCGATGCGCTGGTGACAGCCGATCAGGCGGAAAAACTGAAAGCGCAGAGCGATATATGAAGACTTGTATTTTTACCGAACAGATCGCCGCATGTGCAGAAGTGCTGAAAAAAGGCGGTCTGCTTGCCGTACCGACGGAGACGGTTTACGGACTTGCCGCCAACGGTTTGGATGCAGCGGCCGTCGATAAGATCTATGCAGTCAAAGGCCGGCCGTCAGTCAAGCCGCTGTCTTTGATGGTTCCCGGTCCGGAGGCAATGGATCAGTATTGTGACGATGTTCCGGATGCGGCAAGAGTACTGGCAGAAACATTCTGGCCCGGTCCGCTGACGATCGTATTGAAGTCGAAGGAACTTATTCCGTCCATCGTGCGCGCAGGAGGGGATACGATCGGTCTTCGTTGTCCGGATCATCCGCTGACGCTTGCCGTGCTGAGAGAATCCGGATTGCCTCTTGCGGCGCCATCTGCCAATCCCTCCGGTCAACCGAGCCCAAAAACGGCACAGGATGTAATGCGATATTTTGAAGGGCAAATCGATGCGGTTCTGGACGGCGGTCCCTGCGGCATCGGCACCGAATCTACGATCATTTCGCTTGCAGATACGCCTTACCGGATCCTTCGCCAGGGCGCTTTGCCGGCAGAAGCAATTGCCGACGTGCTGGTTGAACATATGACGATCTTCGGCATCACCGGCGGCAGCGGCAGCGGCAAGACAACCGCGCTGCAAGTTCTTCGTGAAATGGGCGCGCTTGTTGTTGACGCAGACGCCGTCTACCACGAACTGCTGAAAAGCGATCCTGCGCTTCTGCATGCGATCAACGCGCGTTTTCCCGGGACGGTATCCAATGGCGCCCTGGATCGCAAAGCGCTTGCTGAGGCTGTTTTCAGAGATTCTGCCGCTTTGGAGGAGCTCAGTCGGCTGACGCATCCCGCCGTGATCAAAGAAACAAAACGCAGACTTCGCGAACATGCACTGAGCGGTGGAAAGCTGGCCGCGATCGACGCCATCGGGCTGATAGGCAGCGGGCTGGACGAGCTCTGTGACCGGACCTTTGCTGTTTTGGCAGACCGGGAAACAAGACTGGGACGCATCATGGCTCGGGACGGACTGTCGCGTGAACAGGCAGAAGCGCGGATCTCAGCGCAGTTGCCCGATGATTATTTTGTCTCTCATTGCAGCGAAATTCTGTTGAACAATGCTTCCGAAGAAGCTTTTCGTTACCGATGCAAAACTATTTTTATGGAGGATATACAACATGGATGATCTGAGAAGCAATCTGTTTTATGAAAAGAAAAACGGCTATGATCTGATCGGCACAGAGGAACGCCTGGCGGTTGAGGATTACTGCGTAGGCTATATGGATTATCTGAACCGCTCTCGCATGGAGCGTGAGGCGGTCATCAACGCCATTGAACTGGCAAAGAAGAACGGCTTTGTCGAATATCACTTCGGCATGGAGCTTAAGCCCGGCACGAAGATCTATTACAACAACCGCAGCAAGGCGCTTATTCTGGCCGTTATCGGCAAAAAGAGCCTGGCCGAAGGTGCCGTCATCGCCGGCGCGCACGTTGATTCTCCGCGCATCGATCTGAAGCAGGTCACGCTCTACGAGCAGGACGAGATGTGCTACTTCAAGACGCACTACTACGGCGGCATCAAGAAGTATCAGTGGGTCACCATCCCGCTGGAGCTGCACGGCGCCGTTGCACTGAAAAACGGCGAGGTCGTCGACGTGGTGATCGGCCGCGAACCGAACGAGCCCAAGTTCATTATCACCGATCTGCTGCCGCATCTGGCCAAGGATCAGATGACCAAGACGCTGGCTGAGGGCATCACAGGCGAAGGCCTGAACATCCTGATCGGCTCCGCTCCTTATGCTGACGAGGGCAAGGACCGCGTCAAGCTCGCCGTGATGAGTATCCTCAACGACATGTACGGCATCACGGAAGAGGATTTCCTGTCTGCCGAACTGTCCGCCGTTCCCGCATTCGACGTCAGCGAGATCGGTCTCGACCGCTCCCTGATCGGCGGCTACGGCCAGGACGACCGAGTCTGCGCCTATGCAGAGCTGAAGGCTCTGTTTGACGTAACGGATCCGGAGCGTACCTGCGTGTGCATTCTGGCCGATAAGGAAGAGACCGGTTCTGACGGCGTGACCGGCATGCAGAGCGCCGCCTTCGACTGTTTCATGGAAGATCTTTGCGCTACACAAGGTGTTGCGATGCGCCATTGCTATGCCAACAGCTTCTGCGTTTCCGCAGACGTGAGCAACGCCTTTGATCCGCTTTATCCCGAAGTTTCCGAGAAGCGCAGCGAGTCCATGATCAACTACGGCGTGAGCATCTGCAAGTTTACCGGTTCCCGCGGTAAGGGCGGCACGAGCGACGCCAGCGCCGAGCTGGTCGCCTATCTCCGCCGGCTTTTCGCCGAAAACGGCGTCGTCTGGCAGATGGCTGAGCTTGGCAAGGTTGATCAGGGCGGCGGCGGCACGATCGCCAAGTACATGGCCAACCGTAACATCGACACCATCGACGCCGGCACTCCGGTGCTGAGCATGCATGCGCCCTTCGAGGTCACCAGTAAGTTCGACTGCTACATGACCTATAAAGCCGTTCTGACGGCATATAAAGGCTGATTTAAGACTGAATACCCAATCAAAGAAGAAACCGCTGAGATAATTCTCAGCGGTTTCTTTATGTCAGCAGTTCATAAAGGTTCTTTATTGCCTTATTTGAAATGATCGAAAAACATATATGAAAGAACAGAATGCCGAAAACACACATAGCTGCCGCAACCAATGTCGGCATTGGGTGATGAGAAAGGAAAAAGGAGAGAATAAAAAACAGGAATGCAAATGCGAGCCAAAGCATGGCGAAAACACGGATAAAGCGAACAGGCCTCACATCCAGATCAATTTGTACAGAATCATCATTTTTGATGATCCTTCCTTTGATTTCGATCAAGAAGTTTCGTGCCATCTCTACGGGCATGTTATAAATGACAAATTCAGGGGCTTCAATTGTGCCGAAGAACAAAAGGTTCCTGTTTCTGATTTGAGATACGGATTTTGCTTCATCCGTTATGGAACGCATCGTATGCAGGATCATCTCAACCGATTGATTGCTGATAATATTGACGCGGCGTCTGGGCTGAAACATGACAATCACCTCATAGCTATTCTTTCATGAATTATATCAAACCTAAAGCTTATATACAAGTATGGGTGGTTAAACTAACCGGGAGGTGATTAATTTGGACGAAATCAAAGAACTGGGATCAAGCCGATCGGGGAACATTCACTGTCTGACCATCGTCGGACAGATCGAAGGGCATCAGGTGCTTCCCGACGATACGAAATCGACAAAATACGAACACGTGCTGCCACTGATCGCCGCCATCGAGGAATCGCCGGAAATCCATGGTCTTCTGATCCTGCTCAATACGATGGGCGGGGACGTAGAAGCAGGGCTGGCCATTGCAGAGCTGATCGCCGGCATGAAGAAACCGAACGTTTCGCTGGTCCTCGGCGGCGGTCATTCCATCGGTGTTCCGCTGGCTGTCGCAGCACAGAAGAGCATGATCGCGCCTTCGGCCGCCATGACGATCCATCCGGTGCGCCTGAACGGCGTCGTGATCGGCGTGCCTCAGACCTATAACTATTTCAATCGCATCCAGGAACGCATCGTCCGATTTGTCACCGATCATTCCGCCATCTCCCGGGAAGAGTACCTGCGCCTGATGACAAACACTGACGAGCTGGCCAACGATGTCGGCAGCGTGATCTATGGCGACGAGGCGGTGGGGAAGGGACTGATCGACCAGATCGGCACGCTGGCGGACGCGCTGGCATATCTGCACGGCCGGATCGGCGATGCACATGGTGAGGAATCGGGTGCTTGATTTATAGGTACCGTTGCGGTATACTATCACGCAAAGCCACAGAAAGCCGAGGACTGTTATGAATAACGCAACACCTTATGAAATCGAACGAAAATTTTTGATCCGGATGCCGGATCTTGCATGGCTCGCTTCCGCCTCTGAACGATCCCACATCCTTCAGACCTATCTTCTGCCGGCACAGAAGGGAGCCAGCGAACGTGTCCGCAGCCGCGAAACAAACGGCAGGATCGTCTATACGCATACGCAAAAATCACGCATTTCGGACATGCGAAGGATCGAGATCGAACGGGAAATCGGTCGGGAAGAATACGAAAGCCTGCTTCTCAGAGCTGACCCCGAACGCTCTGTGATCGAAAAGGACCGTTATTGCCTTCGTGAAGGAGAATACCTTTACGAAATCGACGTATATCCGTTCTGGAGCAGGCAGGCCGTTTTGGAAATCGAGCTGACCGATGAAAGCCAGTCCTTCCCCTGGCCGGAGCAGATCATCTGCCTTCGTGAGGTGACAGACGACCACCGGTACACCAATTCCGCTCTTGCCCGCAGTATCCCGGACGAAGAAGCGCAGAAAGAGGAATGAAAATGAAAAGAATAATAGCCATACTTCTGACTCTTACCATAACAGTAGGACTGTCCGCCTGTGGGCGCGAGGAGATCGCTCCCAGCGAAACGCGGAACACTCCGGCCCCTGCTGTCGAGACCGAGCCGGCGCCCACGCCCTTTGTCCCGGACCCACAGATCCTGGAAGCGCTGGGAGAGCCCGTCGTCCTCAATATCCGCAATATCACGGAGACTTTTCCGGCTCCCGATGATGCAGAGCGCGTGATCCTGACCTTCGGCTATGACGACGTTGACGTCTATCTGGAATCCAACGCGGCAGCCGCCGAGGCGATCAATCAGGCGCTTGCGATGCAGGATGAGATTTATTATTCCGGGACCGGCAACGGCGACGGCATCAACTCCGTGCTTGAACTGGCCATGGATAACTACGCGCTGATCCAGGAGCATGACGCCGGACTCAACATGGACTTTTCCTGCATGCGTACCGCCTACGTCGACCGGGCAGATAATCGCGTGATTTCTCTGCGCTATCGCGTCAACAGCTATACCGGCGGGGCGCACGGGCTCTATTTTGATCGCGCATATGTCTTTGACGCCGTAAGCGGACGCCTTCTGAGCTTTGATGATCTTTCTGATGACCGTGCAGCTCTGGAACAGCTTCTGCTTGATAAAATGTATGACACGCTGCACAACGACGTGCGTTATAAGCCTGTTTTCGATTATATGACCGCCTTCAAATCCGATGAGAACTTGGATAGCGAACTGACCGCCCTGTTCCGCGAAGGCTCCTGGACGCTGACGGAAGAAGGGCTGACCGTTTTCTCCGATATCTATGAGATCGGCAGCTATGCGGATGGCATCGTCCGCTTCACCGTGACTTATGACGAGCTGAGCGGCCTGCTGAAAGAGGAATGGCTTCCCTGCGCACGGACCTATGACGGCGAGCTCCGAATCATGGACATCGACGCTCAAGACGGAAAGAACGTTCATCTGCTGGATATGGTCAGCGTTTCTGACGCAGGACAGCAGTTTCGCGTCTATGCCGAGGGAACCGTGTACGATGTTTCTGTTACCTCCGTAACCTATATCAACGACGATATCGGTTTTTATCAGACGGAGACCCATTGGTACTGCAGTTATCTCTCCAACCTCGGCGTACAGGTCGAGACCCTGATCCCGGAGGGAATGCCGGATCTGATGGTCAGCTATCGCGATAAAGCAGGTACAGTCCACCACTGCCTGGTCACGGAAAGCGGAGAGGACGGATCCGTGCTGTTGCTCGAGGAAGAGCACGTCGTCGCCGTCGGGTAAACAAGGCAATAAAAAAGCTTGCGCTTCGGCGCAAGCTTTTTTATTGTTCAGCCGTACAGCGACCAGGTCTTGCCTGACTGCTGGTAGGTATCGTAGCCGAACTGTTCGCACAAAAGCGCATAGCGTTCGACGCGGTTTTCAAGGACGTTTCGATTCAGCCCGTCTTTGAAACGCCAGTGGCCCTCAGCCGGGTCGACCCAGCGAAACTCAAATTCGCAATCAGGGTGGCGGGATATGATCTCTTCCTGCTGGCTTTCCGGCACATAGCACATCGTGCAGTAAAAGCGCTTGAGCTCCGGGAGGTCATAGAGGCTGCTGATATCGGTCGGTCCGACGGGGACGTTATTGGCATTTCGCTGGCAGCTGATGTTGAGGTGTTGGAGATGTGTGCAATTTGCTAGCGGAGAAAGATCACTGACGCGGGCGGAAAACAGCTCCAGGTATTCCAGATTCGGACAATCGGCGATTGGGCTGATGTCGTTGAGCCAGGTGATCGCCAGGATCGCCACCTCCAGCTTCGGCATATAGCTGAGAAAATCCGCATGAGTGATCAGCGTATGACCAAGGTCGAGATATTTCACGTCTGTGCAGTATTTGAGCGGAGCACTGGTGTTGTCGTTGACCGATCCGCCGGTCGCCCAGATCATTTCCGTGTCCGTCAGGCAGTGATAGCTGCCGAAGAACACGCGCCAGACGACTTTGATCCCGGGAAAATCGTCCCGCAGCTGAGCCATGTGTTCATCGTCCACGCCGCAATTGTCCAGCTTCAAATAGTTCAGATTGCGGAAATAGGGGAGAACCGCTCTCAGCTCGTCCAGGCCTTCGTTGCCGATCTCCAGGTTCTCAAATTCGATGGATTCCGCATCAAGCGAAACAGGCTGGCCGAATAGCTCGGTCTGGTAGTCCAGCCGGATGGCGGAGCTGGCGGCGCTGAGCCTCATGGCGTCTTCCAGACTCAGCTCGTTTTCACTCTGCGGAATACTCACGGAACTGAGATGCGAAAAGCGCTCGAGCTGTGGGATCAGCTGCTGCAGACTGTCCGCATTCAGACCTGTTAAAGTCAAGGTTTCCGTATCATAAGGATAAAGCTCGTCGAGCAGATGCAGAGAATAGCTGATCTCACAATCGGGACAGGCCTCTTGCAGCGCATCGACGACAGCCCCTTCAGCGATATCCGGCGCAATGGAAATGCTGCGAAGATTTTTCAGCCAACCCGCGTTCTCGGCGAGAGAGGGAAGATAGGAGGCGTCATCGATCGTCAGCGTTTCCGTCTCCGGATCAAGGGAAAGCGGATCTCCGCCGCCGTCGATCAGCACCGCATAGCTGACTTCGACGTCCGGATGTTCCATCATAAAACTCTCGATCGCATCATAGCAGCGGCTGCCGGTGAGATCAAGGCGGACAAGCGCCGAACAATCCAGCGATTTCAAATCAGATTCGCTGAGAACCGCCTTTAAATCAACTGGCGGTGTTTCCGGAACGTATGGGATATACTCCGTGGCAGCGGGTTTGGATTCATCTGATGGATCCTGGTCGCTGCGCCCACTGCCCAGGCGAAGATACAGCAGAGTACCCAGCAGCAGGACCAAGGCGATCAATGCGATTTTTTTACCGTATTTCATATGTTCCTCCGATCACGGGATATTCGTAGGAGAGCTTTCGTATTGTACCACAAAGCGTTCTTGAGGTCAATCGTAGGCATTTGACCGATCTGCTCTCAATCTTGGTTAAAATTAGCAAAAAAACAAGCAAAAAATTGTTGACAACGCCGGTTTGCCGTGGTATTCTTTTTAAAGCCGCATTGAAGGGGTCCCAAAGTTGAGGACAACCTCCGCCCCCAGAGCGAGTCCTGTGAAGAGGGAGGATATCTACTATGAAGCATGCTATCATCGTAACCGGCGGCAAGCAGTACCGTGTTGCCGAGGGTGATGTGATCTTCGTCGAAAAACTCGATGTCGCCGCCGGCGAAACCGTGAAGTTCGACCAGGTCCTGGCTGTTGTCGACGGCGAGACCGCGACTTTCGGCGCACCTGTCATCGAAGGCGCTTCCGTCTCCGCCAATGTCGTCAAGAACGGCAAGAGCGCGAAGGTCCGCGTCTACAAGATGAAACCCAAAAAGGGTTACCGTCGCACCCAGGGCCATCGTCAGCCCTACACCAAGGTCCAGATTACGACCATCAACGCCTGATTTTTCCGCAACTGATTTTGACTAATGGAGGTGTAACCTAAATGGCACATAAAAAAGGTATGGGTTCTACCAAGAACGGCCGCGACAGCGAGTCCAAGCGTCTTGGTGCCAAGAGAGCCGACGGCCAGTTTGTCCTCGCCGGCAACATCCTTGTCAGACAGCGCGGAACCAAGATCCACCCGGGTACCAACGTTGGTAAGGGTAAGGACGACACTCTGTTCTCCCTCGTGGACGGCACTGTGAAGTTCGAGCGCATGGGCAAGGACCGCAAACAGGTCTCTGTTTACGAAGAGATCGCTCAGTAAGCATTGCGATAAGGCCGGACGAAAGTCCGGCCTTTTTCCTTAGGATCGATTTGAAAGCAAGGAGGGCTGTTATGGCAGCTTCTTTTGTTGATAAAGCACGGATCACCGTGCGCGCAGGCAACGGCGGCGCCGGCGCGGTCGCTTTCCACCGTGAAAAGTACGTGGCGGCAGGCGGACCGGACGGCGGCGACGGCGGCCGCGGCGGCAATATCGTCTTCACCGTAGACGACAATATGTCCACACTGATGGACTTTCGTTATAAAAGAAAATATGTGGCCGGAAACGGCATGCCCGGGCAGGGGAAACGCTGCTACGGCAAGGACGGTGAAAGCCTGTATATCAAGGTTCCTCGCGGCACGATCATCCGCGATACGGAGACCGGCGCCATCATGCACGACATGTCTACCGGGGAAGATTGGGTCGCGGCGAAAGGCGGCCGCGGCGGCTGGGGCAACATGCACTTTGCCACGCCGACCCGTCAGGTCCCACACTTTGCCAAGCCCGGTCTTCCGGGAGAAAGCCACGACATTACTCTTGAACTGAAGCTTCTGGCCGACGTCGGCCTGGTTGGATTCCCCAATGTAGGAAAATCCACACTTCTGTCCGTGGTCAGCAAGGCGCATCCGAAGATCGCTAATTATCATTTTACAACGCTGTTTCCGAACCTCGGCGTAGTCTATGTGGACGAGGGCGTATCTTTCGTGATGGCCGATATCCCCGGCATCATTGAGGGCGCTTCGGAAGGCGCCGGATTGGGCCACGATTTCCTTCGACATATCGACCGCTGCCGTCTGCTGGTGCATTTGGTCGACGTGTCAGGCAGCGAGGGCCGCGATCCGGTTGAGGATTTTGAAGCGATCTGCAACGAGCTGCAGGAATACAGCCCGGAGCTGGCTGAGCGGCCGCAGATCGTGGCTGCCAATAAGTGCGATCTGCTTGGAGAGGATCGGGAAAACCTGGAACGCCTCAAACGCATGGTTGAAGCGAGCGGTTACGAGTTCTTCGAGATGAGTGCCGTGACCCATGAAGGGACGCGGGAACTTGTCAAAGAATGCGCGCGCCGGCTGGCGGAGCTTCCCCCAATCGCAGCATATGAAGCGGATTACGTCCCGCCCGAGCCGGTGATCGACACCTCGGAGGATCTGGAGATCCGTCAGTTCGACGATATGTGGATCGTAGAGGGGCCCTGGCTGCAGCGTCTGGTTGCAACGGTCAATTTCTCGGACTATGAAAGCCGGATGTTCTTTGACCGCGTCCTGCGGGAAGCCGGCGTATTTGAGCGCATGGAGCAGATGGGCGTCAAGGATGGCGACACCGTCAGCATGTACGATCTGATGTTTGAATACAAGGATTAAAAAATTGCAGGAAGGCAAAATGCTTTCCTGCAACTTTTTTTGCTCCGAGAGCTTACTTCATGCCGTTTTCGTAGGACTCGATCATCTTTTTGACCATCTGACCGCCGACGGAACCGGCCTGGCGGCTGGTGAGCTCGCCGTTGTAGCCGTTCTTCAGATTGACGCCGACTTCAGAAGCGGCTTCCATCTTGAACTTGTCCATGGCCTCACGAGCGGAGGGATTGACCAGATGATTGCTGTTACGGGTAGACATTGTTTGCATCTCCTTTTCTCAATTCGGGTTGTTTGCCCACAGCTATTTTTTGCGATCCAGCATGACATATACCAGGCATCATCAGGTAATTTTTCCCGGCGAATATCAAATGATAACTTTTGTTTTTGTTTTACATTTTTTCGAAATCATATTGACATAAAGGGGTAAAATGCCGTATCATTTAATTTATGATATAAGATCATCTGATTCCAAATCAGACTTGGGAGGGATATCAAATGGGGAAGCATGAAGCTCCTGCCACTACAAATAGAAGATCATCCGGTTCGCCCAAACATGCGGCCGCTGCGCCGACAAAGGGCGGATTTCGTCTGAATATGCAGGATTTGAAACTGCCAAAGCTGCCGAAGCTGTCTTTTCCGAAATTTGCAGAAAAGACGTATGACGACGAAGACGAGCTGTTTGATGAAAGCGATCTTCCGTCGGAAGACGAAGATATGAAGATCTTTCCCGGCTCCTCTGTGAAAGCAAAAAACGAGTCCAACGATGACTTGATCGCCGTCGACGCTGAAGAGCCGGAGACGAAGGCTTATGTCGCCGAAGCTTCCGGATCAGATGATGATATTGACGATAACGAAGAAGAATTTGACGATGAGGAAGAAGACGACGAAGCGCCGGAGCCCAGGAAAATCCTCCGTTTGCCCAAGCCAGATCTGTCCGCGGCCCGTGGTTTCTTTGAGCAGCTGGCTTCTTTCGGCGTTTCCGAAGCATCGAACGCTCCCAAGCACAAACGCAGCTATTGCTTCAACCGCTATCACGTTCTGATCACCGCCGGTTCGGCGCTGCTGTTTTTCCTGTTTTGGCTGCTCCCAACGCGCGGAGCGGTCCGTTTTGCACTGTATCTGATCCCGTTCCTGTTTCTCGGGGCCTATACCGTACTGGACGCAGTAGGGGAGATCCTGGATCACGTGATCCCCGGCCGCAGCTTGATGATCACCGTGGCTGGGATCGGCATGCTCTGTCTCGGGCAGCCGCGTTCTGCCGTATTCATCATGCTGATGCATCGCATCTTCCTTCTGATAGAGGCCTATTTGTATGAGAAAAAAGCTTCAGAGCTTGACCGGCTGAACGCTCTGATCCCCGGCAATGCCGTCGCTGAGACGGAGGATGGCCTGGAGAAAAAGGCTCCTCAGGATATGGCGCCCGGAGATATCCTCTTTGTTCCCGCCGGCGAAATGGTCGCGCTGGACGGCGTCGTTGTTGAGGGCATCAGCTCGCTCGACAGCTCTGCGCTTTGCGGCGACGGAGCAAAGCTCGACGTCGGTGTGAACAGCCGCGTTTTTGCCGGCTGCCGCAATCTGACCAATCCGCTGCGCGTACGTGTCACGAACGCTTATACGGATTCAACGGTTTACCGCCTGGTATCCCGTGCACGTGAAGCATTGAACAGCCGTCCTTCCCGGGCAGGGCTTTTGGAAACGATTCTGTCCTGGCTGCCGCTGGCTCTGGCCGTGCTCGGCGTTATCATCGGCCTGATCGTCTCGCTTGCAACCGGTGCCTGGCGTACCTGGCTCTACCGCGGATTTCTTCTGATCGCGCTCGGCGGTTGCGGCGATGCACTGCTCTCCGCGCGGATGGCCTACTTCACCGGTATCGTGGACACGCTGAAAGACGGCATTTCCTATCTCAATGCCGACGTGATCGACAGCTTTGCCGGCTCCGATATGATGATTTTCTCCAAGACCGGAACCATCACAGAAGGGAAATACTCGGTCGTCGCCGTGTATCCGGTCGATTATGAGGAAAAGGATCTGCTGACCATTGCAGCTCTTGCCGAATGCCAATCCATGCATCCCATCGCCGTCGCGCTGCGTGAAGCCTGCGGGATCGAGATCCACCACCGCAGCGATATTACGCTTCTGGAAGAAACGCCAGGCAGAGGCATCCACACGCTGTTCGGCGGACGAAACGTCTATGTCGGCAACTCCTCGCTGCTGCTTGACCACAATATCGTTTTTGACGTTCCTTCCCATAAAGGCACGGTGATCCACGTCGCCGTCGATAACAAGTACGCCGGCTGCATCGTTTTGAACGACCGCGTACGGGACGCCGCTTTTGATGCGATCGAAGAGCTTCGCCTGCGCGGCATTCGCGCCGCCGTCATGCTCACCGGCGACGTGCGTTCCATGGCGCGTCCGATCGCCTCCTCGCTGAGCTTTGATATGGTCAAATGCGAGCTTTCGAACGAGTCCAAGCTGGAGGCGCTGAATTATCTGCGGGAAAGCAAAGGCAATTCCGCCGCGATCAGCTATGTCAGTTGCAAGGACGAGGATCTTGAGCTTCTGCAGGCGGCGGACGTCGGCATCGGCTTTGCCGCTTTGACGGAGTATAAGCTCATCGGCGCCGCCTCGGTACTGCTGATGAGCGACAAGATCTTCCAGATCCCTCAGGCTCTCTTCCGGGCCAAGCGGATCACGATCGCAGCGCTTCTCTCTGCCGCCGTCATGCTGGGCCTGGAGCTTCTGCTTCTGATCCTCGGCCTGTTTGGCGCTGTAAGTGTTTGGGTCGCCATGCTGCTGATCCTTCTCGGTCGGATCGGAACCCTGGTCTACAGCATCTATTTCAAGTAAATGAACGTATACGATTTCGATCAAACCGTCTATTATCCTGACAGCTCCTATCACTTTTTCCTCTGGTGTCTGAAACGGTATCCCGGTAAGGTACTGCCGGTCATCCCCAAAAGTCTGCTGCTTGCTCTGCAATACAAACGCGGCAAAATCGGCGCCAAAGCGCTCAAGGAGCAGCTGTTTTCCTTCCTGTGCCGGTTGGATGATGTTGACCGTGAAGTCAACGAATTCTGGCGCACGCATCGGCAGAACATGCAGAAATGGTATCTGCGCCGGAAAAAGGATGACGATCTGATCATTTCCGCTTCTCCCGAGTTTCTTCTTACGCCGATTACGCAGGAGCTGGGGATCCGTCTGATCGCAACAAAAATGGATCCGCACACCGGAAAGATCGTAGGGGAGAACTGCCATGACCGTGAAAAGGTTATCCGTTTCCTCTCAGAGTTCCCAGGAGATACGATCGAAGAATTCTATTCCGACTCTCTGTCCGATACGCCTTTGGCCGAGTTGGCCGAGCGTTCGTATCTGGTCAGCAAAGAGATCTTGACCCCATGGCCTAAATAAATAACAGCGACAGCCGCAGCCAGCAGAGCTGCGGCTGTTTTATTATAAATACATAAGAAAAAGTATTGAAAGAAATCGGCGGATAGGTTAAAATAAATTGTTATCAAACCTTTGGAGAACAATATGCAGAAAACGCAGAAAACAAATGTCATGAGGATCCTGGAACAGCGCAAAGTCTCGTATACGGCGCACAGTTATCCGCACAGTGATGTTCCCGTGGACGGAAACACAGTTGCAGTCCTGATCGGAAAAGACGCTTCCATGGTGTTTAAAACGCTGGTAGCACGCGGAGCGAGCCGCAGCTGTTATGTGTTCGTCATACCCGTGATGAAAGAGCTGGATCTCAAAAAAGCGGCTTTCGCTGCCAGAGAAAAATCCATCGCCATGCTCCACCTCAGCGAACTGACGCCGACCACCGGTTATGTTCGCGGTGGATGCTCTCCGATTGGTATGAAAAAGCAGTTTCCAACTTATATTGACAGCAGAGCGCAAGCGCTTGATACGATGCTTGTCAGCGCCGGCCGGATCGGTTTCCAGATCGAACTATCGCCGCGCGATCTGCAGGCACTTATTTCAGCTGAGTTTTTTGATCTTTGTATTGAGGAATAAAACATGCAGAACAGTATTTTTGTCAAAGGCGCCAGAGAGAACAATCTGAAGAATATAGATATTGAGATCCCGCGCGACAAGCTGGTCGTTGTGACCGGTCTTTCCGGCAGCGGGAAGTCCAGCCTGGCTTTCGACACAATCTACGCCGAGGGTCAGCGCCGCTATGTCGAGAGTCTCAGCTCCTACGCCCGGATGTTCCTGGGCCAAATGGACAAGCCCGATGTGGATTATATCGACGGTCTGTCTCCGGCCATTTCCATCGACCAGAAAACGACCTCCCGCAACCCGCGTTCCACGGTCGGCACGGTCACGGAGATCTACGACTATATGCGTCTGCTCTGGGCGAGGATCGGCATCCCGCACTGTCCGAAATGCGGCAAGGAGATCCGTCAGCAGAGCATCGACCAGATCGTGGATCAGATCATGAGTCTCCCGCAGGGGACCAGGATCCAGATCCTCGCCACGGTCGTTCGCGGCCGGAAAGGCGAACATGCGAAGATTTTCGAGGACGCCAAAAAGTCCGGCTACGTCCGCGCGCGCGTCGACGGGATCATTTACGAGCTGTCCGAAGAGATCAAGCTGGAAAAGAATAAGAAGCACACCGTCGAGATCCTTGTTGACCGTCTGGTCATCAAGCCGGAGATCACAAGGCGTCTGACCGACTCGGCGGAAACCGCGCTTGCGCTGGCAGACGGGATCCTGACTGTCGATCTGCCGGCAGAGGATCGTTCGATCAACTTTTCTCAGAACTATGCCTGTGAAGACTGCGGCATATCCATCGAAGAGCTGGTGCCGCGCCTGTTCTCCTTCAATAATCCTTATGGCGCCTGCCCGACCTGCACCGGTCTCGGTACGCAGATGCTGGTGGATCCGGCGCTGATCATTCCCAATCCTAATCTCAGTATTATGGACGGCGGTATCGCCGCATCCGGTTGGGGGAATATCAAGGGTGACTCGATCTCGCGCATGTATTTTGATGCGTTGGCCAAGCGCTATCATTTCAAGCTCAACGAGCCGATCAAGAACTTTTCCAATGAGGCTCTGAACGCCATCCTGTACGGAACAAAGGGCGAGCCGCTGCAGCTTCGCTATGAGAAGAACGAAGGCTACGGCGTGATCCGCCGCGAATTTGAGGGCATCGTCAACAACCTGCAGCGCCGCTATAACGAAACGCAAAGTCCCGGCATGCGCGCCGATATTGAGGACTGCATGTCTGAAACGCCCTGCCCGGACTGCCATGGCAGAAGACTGAAGAAATCTGCGCTTGCCGTTACGGTCGGGGGAATGAGCATCTCTGATTTTGCGGATCTTCCCGTAGTTCAGGCGCTTGATTTCATCGACGGTCTTGTTCTGACTGATAAGGAAAAAATGATCGCAGAGCGCATTCTGAAGGAAATCAAGGCACGTCTGGGCTTTTTGACCAGCGTCGGCCTAGGCTATCTGACCTTGTCCCGCGCCGCGGCAACACTTTCCGGCGGAGAAAGTCAGCGCATCCGTCTGGCTACGCAGATCGGCTCGAGCCTGATGGGCGTGCTGTATATTTTGGATGAGCCGAGCATCGGTCTGCACCAGCGGGATAACGGCAAGCTGCTCGATACCTTGAAGAATCTGCGCGATCTCGGCAACACCCTGATCGTTGTCGAACATGATGAGGAAACGATGCGCGCGGCGGACTATGTGATCGACGTCGGCCCGGGCGCTGGCGTCAACGGCGGCCGTATCGTCTGTGCGGGAAGCATCGACGATATCATCGCATGCGAAGAGTCCGTGACCGGACAGTATCTGAGCGGAAAGAAGTTTATCCCGATCCCTGAAAAAAGACGGAAGGGGAGCGGTAAAAAGCTCGTCATCCGCGGCGCGTCGGAAAACAATCTCAAAAACATTGATGTCGAACTCCCGCTCGGTACGCTCATCTGCGTAACCGGCGTTTCCGGCAGCGGGAAGTCCTCGCTTATCAACGAAGTGCTGTATAAGACGCTTGCCGCGGAGAAAAACCGCGCCAAGGTCAGGCCGGGCAAATGCGCGGGGATCGAAGGGCTGGAGTACGTTGATAAGGTCATCGCTCTCGACCAGAGCCCGATCGGTCGCACGCCGCGCTCCAATCCCGCCACCTATACCGGTGTGTTTAACGATATCCGCGATCTGTTTGCCACCACGCAGGATGCTAAACTCCGCGGTTATGGGCAGGGCCGTTTTTCCTTCAATATCAAAGGCGGCCGCTGCGAGGCCTGTTCCGGTGACGGGCTGGTCAAGATTGAGATGCATTTTCTGCCCGATGTTTTTGTCCCCTGCGACGTTTGTAAGGGAAAGCGTTATAACCGCGAGACGCTGGAAGTCAAGTATAAGGGGAAGAGCATCGCTGACGTCCTGGATATGACCATCGATGAAGCCCTTGGCTTTTTCGAAAATCAGCCGAAGATCCGCAGCAAGATCGAAACGCTCGTCGACGTCGGCCTCGGCTATGTGAAGCTCGGTCAGTCCAGCACGACGCTTTCCGGCGGCGAGGCGCAGCGCGTCAAGCTCGCTACCGAGTTGTCCCGCCGCAGTACCGGGTCGACAGTATATGTCCTTGACGAACCGACGACCGGCCTTCATGTGGCGGACGTCCATAAACTGATCCACATTCTCAGCCGGCTTGTGGATGAAGGCAATACCGTCATCGTGATCGAGCACAATCTGGACGTGATCAAGGTCGCCGATCACATCGTCGATCTCGGTCCCGAGGGCGGTGATCAGGGCGGCGAGCTGGTATTTGCCGGAACACCGGAGGACTGTGCCCGCTGCGAGGAAAGCTTTACCGGCCAGTATTTGAAGAAACTCTTGGATTAACGGGAGCAGTCATGGACCAGAATGAGGAACTGCTTGAGCTGTCGGGTTCCGTCAGCTCGGTTATATATAAAAACGAAGAAAATGGCTATACGGTCCTGCGGCTTTTGGACGGCAGCGGAGAGACGGTCACCGTCGTCGGCTGTTTTCCCTATGCGTCTGTCGGCGAGTCCATGATCATCAGCGGCCGCTGGACCACGCACAACGTGCACGGCCGCCAGTTCAAGGCGGAATTTGCCCAGCGTCTGCTGCCGAACACAGAGCAGGATATCTATTCCTATTTGGCCGGCGGAACGATCAAAGGAGTCGGACCGGCCATGGCCTCTCTCATCGTGAACGAATTCGGAGAGCAGTCTCTTTCGATCATTGAAAACGAGCCGGAAAAGCTGGCTCGGATCCGCGGCATCAGCCTGAACAAGGCCCGTCAGATCTCCAAGGACTTTCGTCGCCAGGCCGGCATGCGCCGTCTGATGGAGTTCGTGTGCTCGTTCGGCCTGCGTCCGATCCTGGCCATGCGCGTCTATCGCTATTACGGAGACGGCGGCCTGGATCTGCTGCGCGATAATCCCTATCTGCTGGCTGCTGAGCATATCGGCGGCACCTTTGCCGAGGCGGATATCATGGCGCAGGAGATCGGGATCGATGCTTACAGCCCTAAACGAGTCAGCGCTGCAGTCTTGTTTGAACTGGTACATAACGCCGGCAACGGACACTGTTTTATTCCCCGGGAAAAGCTTGCCGCCATCACAGCGCAGCTGATCGGCGTGGAGCCGGAACGCGCGGACGAGAGTATCGGAACGCTGGCCGAAGGCGGTCAGTTGATCTGCGAAGATATCGCAGGCTGTCACGCCTGTTATTTGCCTGTGCTCTACGAGGCTGAGGTCGGTTCTGCCGAGCGCCTGGCTTCCATGGCGAAGCGCCGTTTTCCCGATCGGATGGATCTTGACGCATTGATTCGGTCGCTGGAAAAGGATCTGAATATCCATTATGCGCCCTTGCAGCGGCAGATCCTTGAACTTGCACTGCATCACCAGCTGGTCGTTCTGACCGGCGGTCCTGGTACCGGAAAAACAACGTCCGTACGTGCGATCCTGGCAATGTTTGACCGCCTCGGCGTCAAAACACTGCTTACAGCGCCGACCGGCCGTGCCGCCAAGCGCATGACAGAACTGACCGGGCGAGAGGCCTCAACAGTCCATCGTCTGCTGGAAGCCAAGTTTGCCGATGACGACGAGACGCTGGTCTTTTCCAAAAATGCCAAGGATCCGCTGGACTGCGAAGCGGTGATCCTGGATGAGTGCAGCATGGTCGATATCCAGCTGATGCATGCATTGCTGGATGCACTGCCGCCGGATGCGCGCCTTGTCATGGTCGGCGACGCCGACCAACTGCCTTCCGTCGGTCCCGGCAATGTTTTTTCCGCTATCATCCGCAGCCAGGTCGTGGCAACAGTGCGATTGACGGAGATCTTCCGCCAGAAGGAAGACAGCCGCATCATCCGCAACGCCCACATGATCAACCGCGGCGAGCACCCGAATCTTTCGGAAAACACAGGTGATTTCTTCCGCCTCAAGCGTCTGCAGGCCGGCAGCAGCATCGACACGATCGTTGAGCTCGTGGCAACCCGGCTTCCCGATAAAATGCATATTCCTCCGGAAGAAATTCAGGTGCTCTCTCCTACGAGAAAAGGGGAGCTTGGTACGGTCAATCTCAATCAGCGCCTGCAGCAGGCCTTGAATCCGCATGATGCGCAGAAACGGGAAAAGGCTTTCGGAGATATCATTTTCCGCGAAAACGATCGTGTGATGCAGATCAAAAACAATTACGACATCCTCTGGCAGAGCAGCGATCACAAAACGGTCGGTTCCGGAATTTTCAACGGAGATATCGGCCGGATCGTGCAGATCGATCCGGATGCCGAACAGCTGACCGTAGACTTTGACGGACGGATCGCAAGCTACGGTTTCGATTCTCTGATCGAACTGGAGCATGCCTGGGCGATGACTGTCCACAAATCGCAGGGCAGCGAGTATCAGGCGGTCATTCTGGCTCTTTCCGCCGGGTCACAGATGCTGTTGACGCGTGACGTGCTGTATACCGCCGTGACCCGTGCGCGAAAGCTGCTGATCATGGTAGGCGACGATCAGACTGCTTACCAGATGATCGACAATTTCCGGCAGACCAAGCGCTATTCGGCGCTTCGCGTCCGCCTGCGCAGACTGAGCGGTGCGGAAGGATGAAGCTTCTGCATGCTTTGCTGGATCTGATCTACCCGCCGCGCTGTGCCTTTTGCCATAAGCTTCTTCGGTATGAGGGAGAAACCGTCTGCAAAGACTGCCTCTCCAAACTGCCGTATACTGGTGATTTGGCAGAGCAAACCGGCCTGAAACAGATCGAGAGATGTGTTTCGCCGCTCTTTTATGAAAACACGGTTCGAGACTCCCTGCATCGCTTCAAATTTGGGCAAAGAACAGGCTACGCTGGTATTTATGCGGGATTTATGGTAAAATCTATTGACGAAAACCAAATTTCCTGCGATATTATAAGTTGGGCTCCGGTGAGCAGGAAGAGACTGCGCAGCCGCGGCTACGATCAGTCCGAGCTGCTGGCCCGCGAGCTGTCCAGCCGACTGGGACTTCCGTGCCGGCGTCTATTGGTCAAGCAGAAGCATACCATGCCGCAGTCGCGGATCAGGAATGCAGTGCAGAGGCGGGAAAACGTCAAGGGCGCTTATCGCTGCTGTGATCCCGAAGAAGCACGCGGTAAACGGATCCTGCTGGTCGACGATATCGTTACCTCCGGTTCCACTTTGTCCGAATGTGCCAAAATGCTGAAAGAAGCGGGCGCCGCTGAGATCTCGGCGGTTACCGTTGCGCGCAAACGATAGAATAATATACAACGAGGTGCACGCCATGAATTTGTTTGAGAAAGATATAGCCATCGATATGGGTACTACGTCCACTCTGGTCTTTGAACAGGGGAAGGGCGTTGTGATGCGTGAGCCAACGGTCGTTGCGATCGACAAATATAACGGCAAGATCCTGAAAGTCGGTCAGGAGGCACAGAAGGTGCTCGGCCGCACGCCCGCGGATATCGTGGCGATCCACCCGGTCGAAGGAGGCGTCATTTCCGACTACGACATGACCGCGCAGATGCTGCGCGAGCTCATCAGCCGCATCACCTCCTTCAGCTTCTTCAAGCCCTGCGTGCTGGCCTGTGTGCCCAGCAGCATCTCGGGCGTGGAGGAGCGCGCCATGATCGACGCCGCCATCGAAGCCGGCGCGAGAAAGGTCTATCTGCTTGAGACCGCCGTTGCAACCGCCATGGGCGCCGGTATCGACATTTCCAAGGCAGACGGTCATATGATCATCGATATCGGCGGCGGCACCACGGAAGCGGCGGTCGTTTCCGCAGGCGGCGTTGTCGAATGCGAGTCCATCAAGGTGGCCGGCACCAGCTTTGACGAGGCGATCGTCCGCTATGTGCGCCGCAAACACAATCTGCTGATCGGCCTTGGAGCCGCCGAGGAGGTCAAGCGCAGTATCGGCTGTGTGATCCAGCGTCCGGACGTCGGCGTGGAGGAGGTTAAGGGCCGCAGCCTGACTAACGGTCTGCCCAAGACGGTGACGATCACTTCGAATGAACTGATCGAGGCGTTTGTCGAGCCGATGAATCAGATCCTCGACGCCATCCATGTCGTTTTAGAACGTACGCTGCCCCAGCTGGTCGGCGATCTTGACACCAACGGCATCGTTATGAGCGGCGGCGGCAGCCTGATTTACGGTATCGACCGCTTGATTGAGCGCAGCACCGGTATCCGTACGATCGTTGTCGACGATCCCGTTTCCTGCGCGGCCTACGGCGCCGGCAAGATGCTCAAGCGGCTGGATCTGATGCAGGACGGAATGATGAACTTTGCGCGGAAACGTCAGCTGAAATAATCATTAGGGAGCGTGGCTGGTTTGAAACTCCTTGATATGTTCAAAAAGAGCGAGCCGAAAGAGCCTCATTGTTCTGCGGTCATTGTCGCCGCCGGCTCTTCACAGCGCATGGGCAGCGACAAGCTGATGATGAAGCTGGGGGAGATCCCCGTGCTGGCCAGAACACTGCAGGCCTTTCAGTCTTCACCGCTCGTGGATGAGATCGTTGTTGTGACAAGGCTTGAAAAACTGGAGGAGACGGCCGATCTCTGCAAAGAATACGGCATTGAAAAGGTCAGCCGCGTGATTGCCGGCGGCAAGACGCGAACGGAATCTGCGCTTGCCGGTGTTTCGGAGGTTAGGCCTAACGCAAGGCTCATCGCCATCCATGACGGCGCCCGTCCCCTGGTCACAGCCGACCTTATCCTCCGCACGGTTTATGCCGCCGCCGAATATATGGCTGCCGCGCCCGCCGTTCCCAGCGTCGATACGCTGAAAGCCGTGGATACGGAAGGCCGTATCATCGGCACGGTGGATCGGGAGACTACGCTTCGCGTTCAGACGCCGCAGATCTTCCGTGCAGAGCTGATCAAAGGCGCGCTGACAAAGGCCGTGGAAAAAGGCATGACTCTGACGGACGACTGTGCAGCTGCAGAAATGATGGGCGTGCGCACGAAGACCGTACTGGGTGATGAGGACAACATCAAGATCACCACACCGAGAGATATGCTGTTTGCAGCGGAAATCCTGAAAGAGCGGGGAGAGTATCTGTGAGAATCGGACACGGTTATGACGTCCACCGCCTGGTTGAAGGCAGAAAGCTGATCCTCGGCGGCGTGGAGATTCCGTATGAAAAGGGGCTGCTCGGCCACTCCGATGCGGACGTCCTACTCCATGCGCTGATGGACGCGATGCTCGGGGCTGCGGCGCTCGGTGATATCGGCCGGCATTTCCCGGACAAGGATCCCGCCTATGCCGGGATCGACAGTACGGTGCTGCTGGCGCGCGTGAATGATCTTCTGAAAGAAAAGAACTATAGCGTTGTCAATCTTGACTGTACGATCCTGGCGCAGCGGCCGAAGCTGATGCCGTATATCCCGAAGATGATCGAAACGATCGCTTCCATTCTTGAAATACCGGCAGATTGCGTAAGCGTCAAAGCAACGACCGAAGAAGGCCTCGGCTTTACCGGCGAAGGCCTGGGGATCGCGGCGCACGCAGTCGTCCTGCTTGAGAAAAACTGAATCGTACAAAGAGCCTGCTGAGCGCATACAATGGATTGAGCTCAGCGATGGGTATTTTAGGAAACAGCCGCAGAGCATTTGCTCTGCGGCTGTTTCTGTCTATAAAGGGGATGTTCCACATGGAAAAGTATCTGATCATGTGCCGCTCCATGACACACGCGCAGCGAAGCCAGCGGCTTTTGGAAAGGAACGGGATCATGTCGTCTCTCATCAAAGCGCCGGTTTCCATGACGCGCTCCGGCTGCGGTTATGCGCTGATCCTCCGTCGGCACGGGACGGATGGCGTTCGGATCTTAAAGGACGTCGGTTTGCTATCGGGGAAAGTCTATATAAAAACCGGTGACGACTGGAAGGAAGCGTCCTATGATCTATCTTGACAACGCAGCCACTACTTTCATCAAACCGCCGAGCGTTTACCGAGCCGTCCAGAAAGCGATGCTCTGTGCCTCCAATCCGGGAAGAGGCTCCCATCAGAGCGCATTGAAAGCGGCTGGGATCGTGTATGATTGCCGGGAAGCTGCTGCCGATCTGTTTCATATGGATGATCCTTCGCGGGTGGTTTTTACCTACAATGCCACGCATGCGCTGAATCTGGCGATCCGGTCGATCGTTCAGCCGGGGAGCCGCGTACTCGTCTCCGGATTTGAGCACAACGCGGTCATTCGTCCCCTGTATGCATTACAGGCCGACGTTCTTATCGCCGGGACGAAGCTGTTTGATCCGGCATCTGTTCTGGATGATTTCAGAAACAAAATCGAATCCGTCGATTCCGTCGTCTGTACGCATGTATCCAACGTATTCGGCTTTGAGCTTCCCATCAATGGGATCGCCTCTCTCTGTCAGGAAAAGAGCGTTCCGCTGATTATCGACGCCTCCCAGTCCGCCGGAGTGCTGGATATTGATATGGACAAACTGGGAGCGGCCTTTATCGCCATGCCCGGGCATAAGGCGCTGTTCGGACCGCAGGGGACGGGGATATTGCTTTGCGGAAGGACGGGAGACCCCTTGCTCTTCGGCGGCACCGGCAGCGACAGCGTGAACCGGGATATGCCGGAAACGCTTCCTGAGCGCCTCGAAGCCGGTACGATGAACGTTCCCGGAATTGCCGGACTCCTGGCCGGCATCCGATATGTCCGCGATATCGGCACAGAGCAGATTCATGCCAGGGAACAAAAGCTGATGGAAGTGCTGATCGATTCGATGTCGAAAATTCACGGCCTGCATCTGTATTTCGATCCGGCGGGATTTCAGGGCGGGATCCTCTCCTTTACCGCAGACAGACTGGACAGCGAGAGCGTCAGTGAGTATTTGAGTCAAAAGGGGATCGCCGTTCGCGGCGGACTTCACTGCGCGCCGCTTGCGCATCAAAGCGCCGGTACCGCCGACGGAGGGACCGTCAGGATCAGTCTTTCGCCTTTCGTGACTCCGGAGCAGCTCATGTCGTCCTGTCGGATCCTTCGGGACATGTTTTGATTTTAAGAGAATTTATATCAATTCTATTTGCCTTTTTCCCGCAGATGATCTATAATAAAGTGATTATGTATGTTCAATAGCTTTATTTTTTATATGTCAGCGGAACGGAGAAAGACAGATGGATGCCATACGCACAATGCTCAATCAGTCTCTGAATGTTTTATCGTCGATACAAGTCACCGATGTGATCGATATCCTGATCGTCGCATTTCTGATTTATAAGGTTTTTTCCCTTGTTCGCCGGACGAATTCCACCAACCTGGCCCGCGGTATTCTGATCCTGCTGGGTGTGTTTCTGCTTTCTGAAGTTCTTGGGCTCAAAATGATGCAGTTTTTGCTGCGCAGAGCCTTCGAGCTTGGATTGATCGCCCTGGTGATCCTGTTTCAGCCGGAGCTGCGCCGTTTGTTTGAACGGCTTGGCAGCAGCCTGAGCTCCGGCAAGGAGTCTTACGGCGGAACGATGGAAGCCGCCGTAGCGCAGACCGTTTTGGCCTGTTCCGAGATGTCCGCCAGCAAGACCGGAGCTCTCATTATTTTCGAGAGAAAGATTCAGCTGACCGATATCATGAGCACCGGCACGATCATCAACGCGGACGCTACGGCAGAGCTGATTAAAAATATCTTTTTCAATAAAGCCCCCCTGCACGACGGCGCGCTGATCCTTCGCAACGGAAGGCTTGCCTCTGCCGGCTGTGTTCTTCCCCTGACCAAGAGCAACAACCTCAGCAAGGACCTCGGCATGCGCCATCGGGCCGGTATCGGTCTGAGCGAGCAGTCAGACGCTGTCATCATCATTGTTTCAGAGGAAACGGGTTCCATTTCCGTAGCGATCGAAGGCATGCTCAAGCGCCATCTGTCCGCCTCGACCCTTGACAAGATCCTGCGCAGCGAATTGATTCCCGAAAGCGATGAAGAGCGGAAGAAGGGCTTACTGCCCTGGATCAAGAACACCTTTCTGAGGAAAAAACATGAAAAAGAATAATTTTCTGAAAAATATCACCAACAGCCCGATCCTTTGGATCGTCCTGTCACTGCTGATCGCCGTATTCATGTGGACCTACGTCGCGTCTCAGGATACGGAAGAATTCAAAAAAACCTTTACCGGCGTTCGGGTTCAGCTGGTTGGGGAAGATATCCTGCGCAACTCGCGCAACATGGTCATCACCAACGTCAGTACGCCTACGGTCAACGTTGAGATCGTCGGTCCGCGCCGGATCGTAAGCGCGCTGGATGAGGATGATCTTGTGGCTCAGATCGACGTCAGCAAGCTTACGCTGGCCGCCGTTACGACGCAGACTTATAAGATCATTTTCCCGGACGGCACGGATACCAGTTCTCTGAGCACGCTGAGCCGGACGCCCGAAACCGTCGTCTTCACAGTATCCGAGCTGATCGAAAAGCAGATCCCTGTCAGAGGCAGCTTCGAGGGCACTTCGCTGGAAGGCTATGTGGCCGAGGCACCTGTTTTTACACCGGCAACGATCACGGTCTCCGGGCCTGAAATCTATCTGAAAAATATCAAATACGCCTGGCTGACCTTCGGCGCCGGAGAAGAGGTCGACCACACGATCACAAGGACGGTTCCTTTTGTTCTGCGCGACAATAACGACGAGGATTTCTACAATGAAATGATCACTTGCGATACGAATGAAATCGAAGCAAGGCTGACCATCATTCGTCAGAAGACGATCCCGCTGCAAGTCAGCATTGAGTATGCCTCCGGCGCGACTCCAGAAAACACGCGCGTCACGATCGAGCCTGAATCCATCACGCTGTCCGGCGATTCCGAACTGCTGGACGCCATGAATCAGATCGTTCTGGCCACAATCAATACCAAGAGCTTTTCCTCCACCTTTACCGAAACCTATCTGATCCGGATCGACGACGGTCTGGTCAATCAGTCCGGCGTAACGGAGGCCAAGGTCACGGTCGAGTTGACGGATCTGGTTTCCGATAAGTTCATCATCCGCAACATCGCCTATACCAATCTTACGGAAGGATATGAAGCGGAGCTTATCACCAGTGCCATCACTGTTACTTTGCGCGGTCCGGAAGAGCAGATCATGGCGCTGAAGGCAGAAAACATCCGCGCCGTTGTCGACCTGGAGGACTATCTGAATTCTACCGGCACCTTCAATCTTACGCCGAAAATCTATGTCGACGGTTTTCCTGACGTCGGAGAAGTCGGGGAGGTCCCGCAGATCTCGATTGCGCTGAAAGAAGCGGAGGGGAACACATGACGCAGGAGGCAGTCGTAACCAAACTTCTTCCCGACGGCATGGCCGAAGTGGCCGTTAAGCGGACGACAGCCTGCGGCGGAAACTGCAGCAGCTGTGAAAGCTGCGTCTTTCAAAACGAACTGAAAACGCCCGCTTTGAACAGGATCCAGGCCCGTCCCGGTCAAAAAGTTATAATCGAAAGCCAGACCTCGCGTATTTTCAAAGCTGCGTTTCTGGTATATGTTTTTCCGCTCCTGTTTTTCCTGCTTGGCTACCTGCTTTCAGCCGCTCTTTCATTGGGGGAGACGGCAGGTATCATTTTCAGCTTTGTCGGTCTGATCATCGGCGCGGTGCTCGTCGTCCTCTCTCAGCGCCGTATCCGGGAGAAAGACAAAATCACCTTTGAAATCATTGAATTTCTTTAAAGCACGGAGGCAAATATGATCAAAAGCATGACAGGCTACGGCAGCGCCAAGGGCAGCGTCGACGGCCTGGAAATCACCGTTGAACTGAAAAGCGTCAACAACCGCTTTCTGGATTGCTCCGTGCGGATGCCGCGCAGCTTCCTGTTTGCGGAAGACGCTGTCAAAACCGCGGTACAGCGCCATATCAGCCGGGGTAAGGTCGACGTCTTCATCAGTGTGGATTCTTCACAGGCCGGCGATATGGCCGTCAAGGTCAATGAACCGCTCCTGAAAGGGTATATGGAGGCTCTGCGGCATATCGCCGAAGAATACGATCTTCCGAACGACCTTTCCGCTGTCAGCGTCAGCCGCTTTCCCGATGTGCTGGTCGTAGAAAAAAGGGAAATGGACGCTGAAGCCATTACGGCCGGTATTCGCGAGATCGCCGAACGGGCGCTGGATGATTTTGACGCCATGCGCCTGCGCGAAGGAGAAAAGCTGCGGGACGATGTTCTCAACCGCCTTTCCGTGATCGACGGACTGGTTTTGACCGTAGAGCGCGAAGCGCCGAAAACGGTGGAGGAGTACCGCAATCGACTGGAACAGAAAATGGCGGAGGTGCTCGGTACGGCCGGGATTGATGAAAACCGGATCCTCGCCGAAGCCGCGATCTTTGCCGATCATATTGCGGTTGATGAGGAGACCGTCCGTCTGCGCAGTCATATGGCTCAGCTGACGGGTATGATCAACGGTCAGTCTCCGATCGGACGCAAGATCGATTTCTTGATCCAGGAATTCAACCGCGAAGCGAATACGACCGGCTCGAAATGCCAGAATTCCGAGATCGCGCACGTGGTGGTCGATCTCAAATCCGAAATCGAAAAGATCCGCGAGCAGATCCAGAACATCGAATAAGGAGACGCCATGAAGCTGATCAATATCGGTTTTGGAAATCTGATCTCAGCCGAACATACCATCTCTATCGTCAGTCCCGAGTCTGCGCCGATCAAGAGGATGATCCAGGATCTGCGTGAAAAGGGGCTGCTGATCGACGCAAGCTTTGGCCGCAGCACCCGTGCTGTGATTTTGATGGACAGCGGCCATGGCGTTCTGTCCGCTTTGACCCCTGAGATCCTGTTTCAGCGTTTTGAAGACAAAACAGAGGAGGATTTGAAAGAGAATGAATGAAAAAGGAAAATTGATCGTGATTTCCGGCCCCTCCGGTGCCGGAAAAAGCACGGTTGTGTTTAAGGCCATGGAGGATCGGAAAGACCTTTGCTTTTCCACCTCGGTGACGACGAGAAAACCCCGACCGGGTGAGGTGGACGGCAGAGAATACTTTTTCGTTGATCTTGACCGCTTTGCTGAAATGATCGCCAACGACGAACTGCTGGAGCACGCCGTTTACGTAGCCAATTCTTACGGCACGCCGCGCAAGTATGTAGAAGACAAGCTCCTCAGCGGCATGAACGTTCTGCTGGATATCGAAGTCCAGGGCGCGCGTCAGGTTGCCGAAAAAATGCCGGACGCTGTGAAGATCTTTATTATCCCGCCCTCTCTGGAAGAGTTGGAGCGCCGTCTTGTCGGCCGCGGCACCGATACGGCCCGCGCCATCGAGGCAAGACTTATCCGCGCCAGACAGGAGTATCAGGAAGCGGACTTTTACGATTACATCATCGTCAACGACGATGCGGACCGCGCGGCCGAAGAGCTCAAGGCCATCATCACGGCCGAGCATTGCCGCGCCTGTGATCGCGCGCATTATCTGCGTGTAGATTGATTTTTTAGTTAACATAATCAGCCGCGTTGCGGCAGAATGGAGAATACTATTATGATGCTTTATCCCCCGATGGCCGATCTCGTTGCCAAGGTCGGCAGCCGTTACCAGCTTGTCAATCTCGTCGCCCGGCGCGCCCGCGCGATTTCTGCGGAAGCCGAAGAAAAGCAGATCCCGCTGGAGCGTAAGCCTGTTTCTTCCGCTATTGACGAGGTGTACACCGGCAAGCTCACGATCAAGTGATCTGAGCGCGGGCAGGAACTGTGAAAATTGCGAAAATTGCGGTTTCCGCCGCACCATATTGGATAGACAAGCCCTATGATTATCTGATCCCCGAGGAACTGCAGGATTCTGCGCTCCCCGGGGTAAGGGTTTATGTACCCTTTTCCAGGGGGAACCGTCTGTGCGAAGGCATCATTCTGGCCGTATCCGAGGAAAGCGGATACAGGGATGATAAGCTGAAGGCGGTGTTTCGTCTGCTGGATGAGCAGCCGATCCTGAGTGAAGCCCAGATCAAGCTGGCCCTGTTCATGCGCGAACGCTTTTTCTGCACCGTTTATGACGCGGTCAAAGCGATCCTGCCTGCCGGCCTTTGGTTCAATGATCAGGGAGAACGCAGAGCCAAGGATAAGATGCTGCCGATGATCCGCCTTTCCGTATCTGCCGAGGAAGCCGCCGAAGCAGGGGAGACAAAGCGCCGCCGCGCGCCGCAGCAATCTCGCATTCTCGAGCTGCTGTGCAGTTTTGAAGCATTGCCGCTGCATGACGTTCTACAGCACGCGGACGCTTCGCGCCAGGCGGCAAAAGCCCTGGAAAAACAGGGCTTGGTCCAGCTCTATGAACGGGAAGTGTTCCGCCGCCCTAATATTTTCAGCGATGAGCTGATCCCTCTCCCGCAGCTGAACGCTGCGCAGGAGCAGGTTTTTCAGGGGCTGCGGAAGCTTGCAGAGCAGGAGAAGGCCGCTGCCGCGCTTTTATTCGGCGTCACAGGCAGCGGAAAAACCAGCGTCTATATCCATCTCATTCAAAAGACGCTGGAGAAGGGGAAATCTGCGATCCTGCTCGTTCCGGAAATCGCACTGACCCCGCAGATGCTCCAGACGTTCTCCTCCTATTTTGGCAATCAGATCGCCGTTCTGCACTCCAGTCTTTCCGTCGGCGAGCGTTATGATGAATGGAAACGCATCCGCAGCGGACAGGCCAGGCTTGTGATCGGAACGCGCAGCGCTGTTTTTGCACCGGTTTCCGAGCTCGGCCTGCTGATCATTGACGAAGAGCAGGAGGAGAGCTATAAATCCGAAAATTCGCCGAGATACAACACCCGCGACGTGGCAAAATACCTCTGTGCCCGCGCAGGCTGTTTGCTGCTTCTCGGTTCTGCGACACCCGATGTCTCCAGCCGATATTATGCTGAGACCGGCCGCTATGCATTTTTCACGCTGCCGGAGCGATATAACGATATGGCGCTTCCCGAGGTCCGCATCGTCGACATGAAGCGGGAGCTGCGCCGCGGCAACACGGGCGACATCAGCTCGATCCTTCGCGATGAACTTCAGCAAAATATTGAGCGGAAGGAACAGAGTATTCTGTTCATCAACCGCCGCGGCGCGCACAAGCTCATCAGCTGCGGATGCTGCGGCTTTACCTATCGCTGCCCGCGCTGCAGCGTTTCGCTGACTTATCACAGCAGCAACCGGCGGCTGATCTGCCACTATTGCGGCTATTCGCAACGCGTTGACGCGATCTGCCCGGACTGCGGGGGAGAGCTGAAATATCTCGGCAGCGGCACGCAATACGTCGTGGAACAGCTCAACGAGCTGTTTCCGGGCGTCGAGGTGCTGCGCATGGATACCGATTCCGTTGCGCCTGTCGGCTCCCACGAGCCGCTGTTTGAGCGTTTCAAGCTGGAAAACATCCCGATCATGGTCGGCACGCAAATGGTCACCAAGGGCCTGAATTTTGAAAACGTGACCCTGGTCGGCGTCCTATCGGCCGATCAGAGCCTCTATGCGGGCGATTATCGCGCCGGCGAACGGACCTTTTCTCTGATCACTCAAGTGGTCGGGCGCAGCGGACGCGGCACGAAGCCCGGCCGCGCCGTGATCCAGACTTTCACGCCGGATAATCAGATCATCCGGCAGGCCGCCGCACAGGACTATGAGGCTTTCTATGCCTCGGAAATGGAGCTTCGGCGTCTGCAGCATGCCCCGCCGGTCTGCGATCTGATCTCCTTGACCGCCTCCGGCCTTTTTGAGGAGCAGGTGCTGCGCACAGCGCATTATGTGGCTGACTGGCTTCGGAAAGCGACAGCCGATCGTCCGGGAACGATCGTGATGGGTCCCGCTCCGCTCAGCGTGGTAAAAATCAACAACCGATACCGCTATCGGGTCAACCTGGCCTGCCGCGCGGATACTTCCATGCGAAATCTCATTGCACAGATCGTGATGGAATGCAGTGCGGACAAACGCTTTCGAGGCGTGTCGGTCTTTGCAGACAACGATCCTGTGGAATAAAGATTGCCGCAACTGCGGCAGATGGGAGAAGCTATGGCTTTACGGAATATATTGACAAAAGAAGAACCTCTGCTTTACAAAAAATGCCGTCCCGTGACGGCGTTCAACGAGCGGCTGCATCAGCTGCTGGACGATATGGCAGATACGCTCAAGCAGGCTAACGGAGTCGGTCTGGCCGCCCCTCAGGTCGGCGTGCTGCGCCGCGTTGTTCTGGTCATCGAGACCAATGTGCCGGAAGGCGAATCGGAATACATCATTGAGCTGATCAATCCCGAGATCATTGAAAGCTCCGGCGTACAAAACGGCGCCGAGGGCTGTCTCAGCGTTCCCGGCGAGTACGGGCTTGTGGAGAGACCGATGTATGTGAAGGTGCGCGCGCAGGACCGCAACGGCGAATGGTTTGAAGTTGAGGGGACAGGCTTGACCGCCCGCTGTTTCTGCCACGAGCTGGATCATCTGGACGGCGTTGTGTTCACCTCGCGCTGTGAGCGCATGCTGACGGAGGAAGAGCTCCAAAGCGGCAAGTTTAATTCCTGAGGTTAAGTAATGCGGATTGTATTTATGGGTACGCCCGATTTTGCGGCGGCATCCTTGAAAAAGCTGCTCGACGAGCATTTTGACGTAGTCGGCGTCCTGACGCAGCCGGACAAAGCGCGCGGACGAGGTATGTCTGTGTCCTATTCTCCGGTCAAGGCGCTGGCTCTGGAAGCCGGGCTGCCGGTTTTTCAGCCGGAAAGCATGCGCGACGGAAGCGCCCTCCGTATCCTGCAGGATCTGAAGCCGGAGATTCTTGTCGTCGTGGCCTATGGCCGGATCCTTCCCGACGATATCCTTGCTCTGCCGAAATACGGCGCTGTCAATGTTCATGCGTCTCTTCTGCCGAAATACCGCGGCGCGGCGCCCATCCAGTGGGCGGTGCTCAACGGGGATCGCGTGACCGGCGTCAGCATCATGTATCTGGCCCACGACATGGACAGCGGCGATATCATCAATTCCCGTGAGACGGAGATTGGGGAGAAGGAAACGTCCGGACAGCTCTTTGACCGGCTGATGGTCATGGGCGCCGAGCTCCTGGCGGAGTCTTTGCGCGAGATCGAAGCCGGAACTGCCGCCCGGATCCCGCAGGATCACAGCAAGGCAAGTTATGTGTCGATGCTGGATAAATCCATGTCGCCGATCGACTGGAGCCGTCCGGCACGAAGCATCATGAAACAGATCTTCGGCCTGCAGCCCTGGCCGGTCGCGACCATGGAACTGAACGGTACGACGATCCGCGTGTTTGACGCCGATTATACTGCGCACCGCACGAGTGCTTCCCCGGGAACGATCCTGAATGCGGATCGAAACGGTATTGAGATCGCCTGCGGAGAAGGGGAGACTCTGCTCCTTACCGAGCTGCAGGCGCCCGGCAAAAAAAGAATGTCCGCGGCAGATTATCTGCGCGGGCATCCGGTCATATGCGGAGAAGATTGATATGAGCACGGCAAGAGAAGCTGCGCTTTCCGTGCTGGAGCGCTGCCGCCGCGATGGGGCCTGGTCCGGACAGGTACTGGATCGGCTGCTGCAGAGCACGGCGCTGGATTCAAAAGACGCTGCGCTGGCTGTACAACTCAGTCTCGGTGTGATCCAAAACAGCCGATATCTTGACTATTACATCGATCATTACTGCCGCTCGCCCAAATTAGAGCCGAAGCTGCGGGACCTTCTGCGACTTGGCGCGTATCAGATCCTGCTGCTGGACAAGATCCCGGTACATGCTGCCGTTGATGAAAGCGTTTCCTTGTGCCGTACGATCGGCATGCCGCGAGCCACGGGGCTTGTCAACGCTGTCCTTCGCCGCATGAGCGAGTATCGTGACGATCTGCCCAAGATCCCCGGAGAGGGAAGCGCGTCTTACCTGGCGCTGCGCTACAGTCAGTCCGATTGGCTGGCTGAGGAACTGGTCACGCAGCGCGGCTATGATTTTACAGAAGCTTTTTTCCGCGCCTGTCAGCAGCCTTCCGGTATCGATCTGCAGATCAACACACTGAAAACCGACGCCGCAAGCTATGGTCAGGCGCTTCAGGAAGCAGGGAAAGCCGCTTTGATTCCTCCATTTCCCGCAAATTGCGTTCATCTGAACGGCGGCAATCCGGCAGATCTGCCGGGCTTTGAGGACGGATTGTTTTATGTGCAGGATCGTGCGGCAGCCATGGCGATCGAGATCGCGGGCGTGTGTCCCGGTCTGAACGTGCTGGACGCCTGCGCGGCCCCAGGCGGCAAATCCTTTGCCGCAGCCATCCGGATGGAAAACCGCGGGGAGATCACTTCCTGCGATCTGCATGAGAAAAAGCTTCGGCTGATTGATAGCGGAGCAAAGCGTCTGGGCGTCAGTTGTATCCGGACCATGGCGGCGGATGCGTCAGGGTTTCAGGAAGCATGGCAAAACGCTTTTGATCTGGTGATCGCCGACGTGCCCTGCTCCGGCTTCGGCGTGATGCGCAAAAAACCGGAGATCCGCGCCCGCGGACAGGAAGATGCGGCGCGTCTGCCTGAGATCCAGTCACGGATCCTCGACAATCTGTCCCACTATGTGGCTCCCGGCGGCACTCTGCTGTACTCCACGTGCACGGTTTTGCGCCAGGAAAACGAGGACGTTGTGAATGCGTTTCTCAGCTCTCATCCGGATTTTCGACCGGTTGATTTCACAGTAGGAGAAAGATTATCCGAGAATGGCTGCTACACTTTTTGGCCGCATATTGACGGCTCAGACGGATTTTTTGTATCAAAAATGATACGGGGAACACTATGAAAAAAGATATCGTCTCTCTGCTCCCGGAGGAGCTGGAGGATGAGCTTCGTCAGCTCGGAGAGCCCGCTTACAGGGCCGGACAGGTTTTTCGCTGGCTGGGCCGCGGCGTCCGTGATTTTGACGCCATGAGCGACCTTTCCAAGGGCCTTCGTGAAAAACTGAAAGAGAACTACAGCATTTATGAACCGAAGGTCCTGAGAAAGCAGATTTCTGCCATCGACGGCACGATCAAATACCTTTGGGAGCTTCATGACGGACAGGCTGTGGAGACGGTCGTGATGAGCTATCAACACGGCAACACGGTCTGCGTTTCCTCCCAGGTCGGCTGCCGCCAGGGCTGCGCGTTCTGCGCTTCCACCATCGGCGGTCTCATCCGCAATCTGACGCCGTCGGAGATCCTGGACGAGGTCATGTTTTCGCAGCTGGACTCGGGAAAAGAGATCTCCAATATCGTGCTGATGGGGATCGGCGAGCCTCTGGACAACTTCGACAACGTGATGCGTTTTCTGGAGCTTGTCAATCATCCCAAGGGCATGAACATCGGCATGCGTCATATTTCTCTGTCGACCTGCGGCATCACGGAACGCTTTGACGATCTTGCGGCACGAAATCTGCAGCTGACGCTGTCGGTTTCGCTGCATGCACCGGACGATGAGACGCGTTCCCGGCTGATGCCGGCCAACCGCGGACGCGGCGTGGATCAACTGATCGCCTGCTGCAAAAAGTATTTTGAAACGACCGGACGCCGCATTTCTTTTGAGTACGCCATGATCGACGGCGTGAACGATACGGCTTTCCATGCGCATAAGCTGGCCGAGCTTGCCAGGGAAGTGTCCGCTCACGTCAATCTGATCCCACTCAACCACGTGGAGGAACGCCAGTTTCGTCCGTCTACGTCCGGGCATATGAAAGCATTTATCAAAATTTTGGAGGAGAACCGCGTCAACGTCACCGTCCGCCGCCGCCTCGGCAGCGACGTGGACGCATCCTGCGGTCAGCTGAGAAGGAAACGGGAGCTTGACAGAAATCAGAATTCCGACGAGAGGTAATTCATGATGAAAAGCTTTGGATTAACCGACAAAGGGAACGTCCGGAAAGATAATCAGGACTGCTTTATCATTGAGTGCTGCGAATCGCAAAACTGCCTCGTCCTCGCGCTCTGCGACGGGATGGGCGGCGCGAAGGCCGGCGGCGTAGCCAGCCAACTTTCCAACAAGGCCTTTATCTCGCATATTTACGGCCGTCTGACCTCCCGCGTTAAAAAGCGCCTGGATTACGAGGCTCTGCTGAAGGAAGCCTGCAATGAAGCCAATGGGGTATCTTTTGAATATTCCCAGTTCGACGAGGCCTTCAACGGCATGGGGACCACACTTGTTGGCGGGATTTTGAAATTTGACGGATCCGGCTATATTATCAACGTCGGCGACAGCCGGGCCTATCTGATCTCCCGCCGCTCCCATCAGATCACGCAGATCACCAGAGATCACTCTTTGGTTGAAGAACTGCTGGAATACGGCGCGATCACTGCGGAAGAGGCGCGCGTTCATCCTCAGAAAAATATCATTACGCGGGCGGTCGGTTCCGAAGCCCAGGTCGAGGCGGATTATTATCGCTTTGCCCTGAGATCCGGGGATCTGCTCCTGCTTTGCTCCGACGGTCTTTCCAACACGCTGACCGATCAGGAGATGCTGTCATTTGCCGAAGACTATCCGGATCCGGAAGCCCTGTGCCATCAGCTGATGGACTGTGCTCTGGAACGGGACGCCAGGGATAATGTCACGGTGATCGCCGTTGCAAAATAAGGGGACACTATGAACGAGAACGATAAAAATATCGGTCTGCTGCTTGACGATCGCTACGAGCTTCAGGAGAAGGTCGGCGAAGGCGGCATGGCCGTTGTATACAGCGCGCTTGACCGGCGGCTGAACCGCAACGTCGCCGTGAAGATCATGCGCGATGAAATGGCGGCCGACGAGGAGTTCAAACGGCGCTTTTGCGCCGAGTCGCAGGCTGTCGCCATGATGTCGCATCCCAACATCGTCGCTGTCTATGACGTCAGTCACAGCGACAAGATGGAATACATCGTCATGGAGCTGATCGACGGTATCACGCTCAAGCAGTATATGGACCGCCGCGGCATCCTCAGCTGGAAAGAGGCCGTCCATTTTTCCAAGCAGATCGCTCGGGCGCTCGGTCACGCACATGAGCGAGGGATCATCCACCGGGATATCAAGCCGCAAAACATCATGCTTTTGCGCGATGGCACCATCAAGGTGGCCGATTTCGGCATCGCTTCCCTGGAGAACGAGTTTCAGGAGGCAGACGGCCAGGCCATCGGCTCGATCCATTATATTGCGCCGGAGCAGGCGAGGGGCGATCTGCCCGACGCCAGAAGCGATATCTATTCGCTCGGCGTCGTCATGTATGAAATGGTAACGGGGGAAGTACCCTATACCGGCGATACGCTCGGAGAGATTGCGGTCAAGCACATGAACGCTGCCCCGAAACCGATCCGGGAGCTGAATCAGGATATCCCGGAAGTGCTGGAAGAGATCATCGGACGCGCTATGGCGCAAAACCTCGCCGATCGCTATCAGACCGCCGCGGAACTGGCCGACGATCTGGAGCAGCTGTCCCGTGACGCAGCAAGCGGGCTTGTCGATCATGTTTCGGAAGAAGAAGTCAAGGCGCCGGACGTCAAGCCCGTGCGCTCCGTCAGTGAGCTTTCGAAAAAGAGCTTCGCCAGGCGTCGGCGCCGTGCCGATCGCGTCAGTTATTTATCCGGCAGCTTTCTTTTGCTTGCCCTTTGCATCGCCATATTTGCGTTTTTGTGGAAATACTGGATCGCGGATATCTTTGCCCCGGCCGAACGCTTTGAACTCCCGAATTTCGTCGGGCAGAATTATGAGCAGCTTGAAAACGATCCGGAGATCTTGAACCGTTATCGCTTTGAGGTCACCTTTGTCGTGGATGCGGATTCCCCTCCGGGAGTCGTGCTCAAGCAGGAGCCCAAGGCGGGGCGAAGCGTCATGCTCGTCCCCTCCGGCGTAGCTGTAAGCCTTGAAGTCAGCACCAACAGCAGTCAGGTCGTCGTGCCGGAGCTGTTGAACCGCAACTATGTCGATGCGCTTCTGCTTCTGCAAAACGCCGGCTTTGTCTGCGAGATCGAAAACGCCACTTCGGATACCGTTTCCCGCGATTACGTGATATCCAGCAGCCCGGCGGCCGGCGAACAGATCAGCTATGGATCTACGGTTTATATCACCGTAAGCAGCGGACCGGAAATCCTATACGTCGACGTTCCGAATCTTGTCGGTATTTCCGAAGACGCCGCCAAGGCCAAGTTGGAAGCCGCCCGTTTGAGCTATGGCGGTGCGGAGCACATCACCAGTGAGTTTGAAGCCGGAACGGTCATTGGACAGACGCCCGAGGCCTTTTCACAGATCGAAGAGCACTCCAAGATCACCCTGCTGATCTCCAGCGGCCCGGGGGAATAAGATGCAGGAAGGAAGAATCATCAAGGCGCTGAGCGGCTTCTATTACGTTCAGACGGCAGATGAAGTGCTGGAATGTAGGGCGCGCGGAAAATTCCGTCTGGACGGGACTTCGCCGCTTGTCGGCGACCGCGTGATATGCAGCACGGACGGTGATGGGAAAGGGCGCATCGACCGCGTTCTGGAGAGAAGGAACTGGTTTGTTCGCCCGGCCGTTGCCAACATCGACGCACTTGTTTTCGTCGCATCCGGCGTAAACCCCGTTACCGATCCTTTTCTGATCGACCGTGTTTCCGTCATTGCCGAGGAAAGCGGCTGCGAGCTGATCGTCTGCGTCAACAAGACGGATCTGAGTCCGGCGGACAACTTGTACGCCATTTGTGAAAAAGCCGGGTTCCCGCTGATCCGCACCAGCGCCGCGACCGGAGACGGCGTCGACGGGCTATTCCGCATGTTGCGCGGAAAAACTTCCGCCTTTACCGGCAACTCCGGCGTTGGAAAATCCAGCCTGCTCAACTGTCTGCTTCCCGACCTTCACGCGGAAACCGCTGAAGTCAGCGAGAAGCTGGGCCGCGGCAAACACACGACGCGGCATGTGGAGCTCTTTCGCTTGGACGAGAACAGCTATATTGCCGATACGCCCGGCTTTGCTTCCTTCGAGCTGGAAATGATGCAGACCATTGCGAAGGAGGACCTTGCCGCCGATTTTGCCGATTTTCGGCCGTATCTCGGCAAGTGCCGTTTTCATGACTGCGCGCATCTGAAGGAGCCAGGCTGCGCCGTGACCGAAGCGCTTGCACGAGGAGATCTTCATCCCAGCCGTTACCGCTCCTACTGCCGGCTGTATGAGCTCTGTGCACAGCAAAAATTCTGGGAAATCAAAAACGGCAAATAAGAACATATTTCTGTCATGAAAGACCGTCTTCCGCATAGAATGAAGTATTCTACCATGTGGGAGGCGGTCTTTTCATGCGCAGAGGACGGCGATGTATTTGGGCGTTTACAGCAATCGGCCTCGGCATATTGATCATTCTTGGGGTGATTCTGCCAGGCGTGTTCTGGTGGCTGATGCTGGCCGCCGCTCTGCTGGCCTTGGGGATCTGGCTGCTGCGATGCTGTTGACGGGGGAGGAGCTATGAAAATCTATATCATTCGACTGCCGCGATTCTTATCCAGATTGTTCTTCCGGAAACGAAAGCAGGAATAACCTGGATCGCTGTTCCATATCATGTAGCAAGTGTGCATGAAGGAGCGTGATCCATGGAACTTCAATTCAAGGAAACAAGCGTTCAGGCCTTTCAGGATCTGACGCGCATGAACAAATCCGTTCAGCTTGCCATGGAGAGCGTTGTGCCGGATACCAAGGACGATATCGGGCGCATCCTCTCTGTTCGGCCCGAGGTTTATCTGAAAAGCAAGGAGCTCCGAAGCAAAACAGTCTCATTCACAGGAGAAGCGCAAGTCACGGTCTTGTATATCAATGAGGACGAGACCGCCGTTTCCTTTTTCAGCGTGTCGCAAAGCTTTTCGCAGGAGTGGGAATGCCCGGCTGCGCTTGACAGCGATTTTCTGCAGCTGCGTTTACAGATCGGCAGCGTACAGGCAAGGATCCTGAACCCGCGGAAGCTGTCTGCAGATTTGGAGATTATGGCCGATTTTACGATCAGCCGGAGTGTGGAATCGGTGATCTCCCAAGAGCTTCCGGATGCAAACCGAACGCCGATCCACGTACAGCGCAGCGAACAAAACGCGGTGCTGACAACGGCGATTTGTGAAAAAAGCTTTTCCCTCAATGAGCAGCTTCCATTTCCGGAAACTGAACAGAAACCGGGGTACCTGATCGGTAAGGACCTGCATTATCTGATCCGGGAGCGTGAGGTAGTCGGCAGCCGTCTGCTGCTCAAGGGGGACGCACAGATCGACCTTCTGTATATGCTGTCAGAATCATCGATCCCGTGCAGCTGTCGTCTTTCGATCCCGTTTTCTCAGCTGATCGATCTCGGGACGGAACAGGTGGAAACGGCCGAGGTCTGGATCGAAGCGACTTCCGACTATCTCAGCCTGATCGACAGCCTGGACGGAAGCAAGCTTTTGGACGTCGAGCTTCACGCCCTGGCCCAGGTTCGATCCATGCGGAATCAAAAGCTGCAGCTGATCACAGACGGTTACAGCAACCAAATGCCCTGCGAGTGCAGTTTCTGCGAGCAGGCTTCTTGCGAAAGGATCCGCCAGGTATCCGTAAGGCTTCGTTCTGAGGAACGGTTCGATCTTCCCGAAGAATTTCAGGACCTGGTATTCTCCTGCGCGACAATGGGATCTTGTTCGGCGGAGCAGGGGAGCGCTGCTGCCGATCTGCTCTGCAAGTCCAAAGACGGAAAGCTCTTTGTCATGCGAAGGAAACTAAGCCTTCAGCAGGAAGAGGATTACGGCAGCGTGGATGCCACCGACTTCCGTCTGACGGATTTTCATATCAGCCGTGTTGACGGCCAGCTTGTTTTGTCCCTTTGTGCGGAAGCAGTGGGCCAGCTGCGGGAGACGAACACGATCCGCCTGGCAGAAAGTCTGACGCTGGACGAAGAACAGCGGTATAACGCCGCATCCTATCCGTCCCTGACGGCGGTCTGGGCGCAGACCGAATCTGTCTGGGAGCTGGCAAAGCAATATCATTCCAGCCCGGAGGCCATCTGTGAAATGAATCCGGATCCGGATCACCGCCCGATCATGATTCCCAAGGCAAAATAAAACACTCGGCTCGATGATTTTCGGGCCGAGTGTTTTTTAACCTTTGATGAGCTTGTCCAGCTCCTTCAGCAGTTCCGGAACCGGGATCCCGACCAGGTTGCTGGCGTCCTGGACTGTTTTCGTCTTCAGCAGCATTTTTCCCATGGGCGTAGAGATCACGTTGAGCCGCGGATCCAGTGCCTTCAGTTTGGGCTCCAGCTCGGGATAGGCATTCAGAATATCAATCAGCTTGGTTTTTTCGTTGAATTCCACTCGCTTCGCCTCCTTTTTGTATTCAGTATAACTTTTTCGCAGCTTTTTTGCAAGCCTCTGCTTTTTACACTTGCCACAGAGAAATGCATGTGATAAAATACCAAAGGTTAAAAGTATTTGCTTTTTTATTCTATCAATCAGAGGAGCTGTTACTATGTCCGGACATTCCAAGTGGCACAATATACAGAAAACCAAGGGTGCGGCCGATGCCAAGCGCGCCTCTACTTTTACCAAGATCGCCCGTGAAATGATCGTTGCCGTAAAGGAAGGCGGCGGCGGAGATCCCCGCAGCAATTCCAAGCTGGCTGCGGTCATTGCCAAGGCAAAAGCGGCCAACATGCCGAACGACAATATCAAGCGCACCATCGACAAGGCGCTTGGTTCCGGCAACACCGAAAACTATGAAAAGATCGTCTATGAAGGCTATGGCCCGCAGGGCGTGGCCGTGATCGTGGAAGCCATGACCGATAACCGCAACCGTACCGCCGGTGAGATCCGTCATTACTTCGACAAATACGGCGGAAATATGGGCGCAGCCAACTGCGTGTCCTGGTCCTTCGACAAAAAGGGCGTGATCGTCATCGATAACGAAGACGAAGAGCTTGACGAAGATACCGTTATGATGGACGCGCTTGACGCCGGCGCCGATGATTTCGAGGCCGACGGGGAAGCAATGACCGTCTATACGGGCGTGGATGACGTGGCCACCGTGGCGGAAGCCCTGACGGAGAAGGGCTATAAGCTGCTTGAGGCGCAAGTCGAGATGCTCCCGCAGAACGGTTATATCAAGCTGACCAATGAAGACGATATCAAGAACATGCAGAAGATGCTCGATATGTTCGAGGACTTCGACGACGTCCAGAACGTCTGGCATAACTGGGAGGACGCGGAGTAAACCTTCTTGATATGAATCCAAAAGAGCTTGTTTCTGTCAATATAGAACAAGCTCTTTCTTCTGTTACGCGGCCTCTGTTTGAACCGGAACAGGCAGGCTGATAGAATCTATGATGTGATCGTATGAATTTACTGAAAAACAAATCTGTCAGGATCGCGTTGCTTGCAGCCGGACTTATGCTGATTCTTCTGATTCTTTTTGCCTGTGGCGTTTTGCCGATCGGAAAAGGACCGGGAGCAGCGTCACTGCTGCCGATCGGCAACGATAACGTCTCCATCCATTTCATTACGCCCGACGCCGAGATCGTGAAGGTCGTGGAAAAAGGCTCTGACGTAACGCTCGAGCCCGGAGCCGAGATCGAGAACTACACCTTCATCGGATGGCGCGACCAGCAGGGCAACCTGGAAAAACGGACGTCTGTCAAAGCCTTTCAGAATATCTATTATTCCGCCGTATATGCAGTGGCTTTACAAACAGAAGCGCATGACCCATATCTCTTTCCCAACGAGTACGGCATGTTTCTTCCCAACGGTGAAATGACCCGTTCCGATGCGGCTGTGATGTTTTATTCACTGCTTTCGGTACCTATTTCCGGGCAGGAAGGCTTCCTGGATGTGACGAAGTCTGATCCGTGCTTTCAAGCGGCTTCCGCTTTGAAGGAACTCGGCGTGGTCTCCGGCAGCCGTTTTCATCCCGATGAAGGGATAACAAAGGCCGAACTGCTGGAGATGCTTGCCTCTTTCTATCCGCCCGCAAATGAAAATTATACGTTCAGCGATCTTTCCGACAGCGACAGCTGCTATCCCGCTTTCTGTTCAGCGGCGGAACACGGCTGGATCGACGCCGGTGATCAAATCAAGGCTGAGCCAGACCACATCATGACCCGTGCTGAAACAGCAAAGCTGATGAACAGCGTTCTCGGTCGGACAGGTGCAGACAAGCTTACGGTCAAGCAAGTCGGCTATCTGGTCGACGTCAACAAAAACGACGCTTGTTATCCGGAAATGGCGGAGGCCTGCGTCCCGCACAGCTTCCGTTTGGAGGATGGCGCGGAGACTTGGACGGAGAGCACGCCGATCGCAAAAATGAGCGCAGGCGTTTATCTGTTTGGGCGAGACGTTTATGCCGTCGATCGCAGCGGCCACCTTGTTACGAGCGGGGAATGGGAGGGCTTCTCCTTTGATGAAAACGGGATCTACACCAGCGGAAACACGGAGCTGGACGAACTGATCCGCGACGTTTTTGATCAGATCCTCGACGATTCCATGACCCAGGAAGAAATGCTCCGCGCGGCCTATGATTATACGGTGGATACCTACAATTACCGCAAGCGGAACATGTACTATTACAAAGACACCTCCTGGCTGATGGATGAGGCCTACACCATGCTGACGACAAAGAAAGGAAACTGCTATAATTTTGCGGCCGCCTTCTGTATGATGGCCAGGGCGCTCGGCTACGACGCCAATGTTTACTGCGCGTTCATTGGACCGGACTACAGGCCGCATGCATGGGTAGATATCACGATAGACGGGCAGCTGTATATCTTCGATCCGGAGATCGAATATTCCTATAAACGCGATTATAAAACCGCAGATATGTATATGCTGACGCCGGAGGCTGCCGCCAAATGGACTTATACACGCTGAGCGGAGGCATCAAGTGAAAAAGATCAACAAATACACGATCATGCTGCTTCTGCTGCTTGCCATATGCCTCAGCGCCTGCGGCCTGGAAGCAAGCACTGCCGAGCAGACCGAAGCCGCTACTGCAACGCCGGAAACAACGCCGCATGATCTTCCTCCGCTTCCGTCCGATACGCCGGAACCGCTTCCCACTGAAACGCCTCAGGATGAACGAGAACTCTATATCGTCAGCATTGAGGGCACCAAATACCGCTCGGAACCCGTTTCCGAAGAAATCAACGTTCTCGGTACGCTTTCCGTCGGGACAAAAGTGTTATGTGTGGAAGACCGCGGTGAATTCATGCTTGTTGAACTGGAAAACGGCAAGCAGGTCTGGGTCAACAGCTGGTATATCGACGCCGCCGATGAAAGCCTTGCTCAGCAGCGAGCCGCAGACTATCTTCAGGCGCGTACCTCCCGGGAGAGCTATGTGCCGATGGAAGGTGAGCCGGTTTATTACTGCATCGCCTCCGTTCTCAACTGCCGGACTGAGCCCAACACGACCTCAACCATCCTTTATCAGATCGTCACGGGCACGAAGGTCAATATATACGGCCGCGACAACAACTTTTATCTCTGCCGACTGCCCAACGGAAAAACCTGCTATTGCTCCATGGACTGGCTTTCTGATGAAGCGACCTTCGTTCAGCTTGACGGGGCCGTCGACTTGCGCGTGTTTCTCAGCGGTGCAGAGTTTGACCTGCTGTTTGCTTCCTCGAACAACATCACAGGAAAGGCTATGTATCCGGCGATCCCGCTTCTGGAAGAAAAGACAGCCTTTATGCTTTTGGAGGCCTACCAGAAATTCCAGGAGGACGGATATACCATCAAAATCTACGACGCATACCGTCCTCGCTCGGCACAGATCAAGCTCTTTGACATCGTTCAGGACAGCCGCTTTATCGCAGACCCGAATTACGGCGGCTCCTGGCACCAGCGGGGGAGGGCGATCGACATGTCGCTGATCGATCTTTCGACCGGAAAAGAACTGGAAATGCCGACGCCGATGCACACCTTTAACATGGACGCCGCCCGCACCAGCAGCAGCCAGTGGACGGAGGAAGCGCGGAAAAACGTGGACTACATGACGCAGGTCATGACTGACGCCGGCTTCGGCACCATTGAAACGGAATGGTGGCATTTTGAGTATACCGGTCCCGGACAGTATCTGCACTACGAGATCGATTACTCCTCTTTGTGGACGCGTCCCGTATCGGAATACGTTCCGAAATATTGATCATATGATGAAAAAACACCGGCTGACTGTCAGCCGGTGTTTTTATGAAGAGTAAGCCTGTAAGCCGGGTTCTGTCATTGAAAACGACCATCTATCTAGGCCTGTCGTTGCCGACAGGCTCAAGCCACCTCCTGGGGACGGCCGGGCCGGCCTGTATGTCCCCATACCACGGTGTTGCTCCGGATAGAGTTTACAGCGTCCACGTGTCTCCACGCGACGGGTGGGCTCTTACCCCACCTTTCCACCATCACCGCAGCAAGCTGCGGCAGTCTATTTCTGTTGCACTTGTCCGAGGGTCACCCCTGGCGGGCGTTACCCGTTATCCTTGCCCTGCGGAGCCCGGACTTTCCTCATGCACGGGCTTTCGCCCTGTGCCCGCGGTCGTTCAGCTTGCTCTCCCGGGTATTTTAATCATTTTCCGCGGGCAAGTCAATCATTTCTTGTATTTATGCCGCGAAAGAAGTATAATATATGTTTGTGAGGTGAATGAATTTGACTTTATCTGAATATATCGAATCCATAAAAAATCGATCTGTTGCGGTGATCGGCATCGGTGTCAGCAATACGCCCTGGATCGAGCTGCTGCTGCAAAACGGCTGCGATGTGACGGCCTGTGATCAGCGCAGCCTCGAACAGATGGGCGAAGAAGGGGAGCGCCTGATTTCACTCGGCGCCAAGCTCAAGCTCGGCAAGGATTATCTGGAAAACCTGGATCAGGATATTATTTTCCGCACGCCCGGTCTTCTGCCGTTTGACGAACATCTGGAAGCCGCCAGGTCGCGCGGCAGCATCGTCACCTCCGAAATGGAGCTGTTCTTTTCGCTTTGCCCCTGCCGGATCATTGCCGTGACCGGAAGTGACGGCAAAACGACGACCACGACCATCATTTCCGAGCTGTTGAAGGCCCAGGGCTATACCGTCCATCTCGGCGGCAATATCGGAAAGCCGCTCCTGTGCGAGCTTCCTCATATGCGGGCTGAGGATATCGTCGTGCTGGAGCTCAGCTCCTTCCAGCTGCACAGCATGGTCTGCCGCCCTGACGTGGCCGTGATCACCAATCTGACGCCCAACCACTTGGATAAACATAAGGATTTTCAGGATTACATCGACGCGAAGCGTTCTGTGTTTGAGCGGCAGAATCCCGACGATCTGCTGGTGCTGAACCTCAACGACGAGCACAGCGCTTATTATGCCTCTTTTGCCAAATCGAGGATCCATTATTTCTCCGCAACGGATAAGGTGAATTCCGGCGCTGTCTGCGAAAACGGCGTTATTTATCGCGTGCTGGACGGCACCCGCCGTGAAATCATGCGCGCAGATGAGATCCGGATTCCCGGCGCGCACAACGTGCTCAATTATCTGGCAGCCTTCGCCGCTACGGACGGCCTTGTCAGCGAGGATGTGTGCCGAAGCGTCGCCATGAATTTCGGTGGCGTGGAGCACCGCCTGGAGCAGGTGCGCGTTTTAAACGGCGTAACCTATATCAACGATTCCATCGCCAGCAGTCCGACGCGCACGATCGCCGGGCTTCGTGCCATGAAAACAAAGCCGATCGTGATCGCCGGCGGCTATGACAAGCACATTCCCTTTGATCCGCTCGGCGATGAGCTCTGCCTGCGTGCCAAACATGTGATCCTCTGCGGCGCGACCGCCGACAAGATCCGCGAGGCCATCGTATCGTCGTCCAACTATCCCGGCTGTGGCTTGACTTTTGAAACGACCGACGATTTTTCCGACGCCGTTTACAGGGCGGCCGCCGAAGCAAAAGAAGGGGATATCGTTCTCCTTTCTCCCGCCTGCGCTGCCTTCGATCGCTTTAAAAATTTTGCCGAACGCGGCAAAACCTTCAAAAAACTCGTGATGGAGCTGTAAGCCATGAAGTTATCCGATATCAAGCCCCAGGTCTATGAGATGGCCGACCGCGCGGAAGCTCAGATCCGCCCGATTTTCGACCAGATCGACCGTGTGGCGCAGGAAAACACCCGCAAAGTGATGGAGGCCTTCCAGGATCATCGTGTTTCTGAGGCCTGTTTTGCGGGCACTACGGGCTACGGCTATGATGATCTGGGCCGCGAGACCCTGGATCGGATCTATGCGCAGATCTTCGGGACGGAAGCCGCGATCGTGCGCAGCCAGTTCGTCAACGGAACGCATGCGCTGACCTGTGCGATGTTTTCACTCTCTGATCCGGGGGAGACCGTTTTGGCTGTTACCGGCACGCCGTATGACACGCTGCGCTGTGCCATCGGCATTTCCGGCGACGGAGTCGGCTCCCTGCGTTATTACGGGATCGGATACAGCCAGGTCGACCTGACCGCGGAAGGCGAGCCGGATTACGAGCAGATCCGTCAAGCGGCCGCTGATCCGAAGGTCACCGGCGTGATGCTGCAGCGTTCGCGCGGTTATGATGACCGCCGTGCACTGACGATTGAGGATATCCGCCGCATTTGTGATACCGTCCGGGACGTTAATCCCAAGGCTCATATTATGGTAGACAACTGCTACGGAGAGTTTACCGACGTCCTGGAACCAACGCAGGTCGGCGCCGATCTGATCGCCGGATCTCTGATCAAGAACCCCGGCGGAGGCATCGCCCCGACAGGCGGCTATATTGCGGGCAGGCGTGAGCTTGTGGAGCGCGCCGCTCTGCGGCTGACGACGCCGGGTATCGGTGGGGAATGCGGCTCTACGCTTGGGATCAACCGGCAGTTTTTCCAGGGTCTTTTCCTTGCGCCGCATACTGTGGCGCAGGCCCTGAAAACAGCGGTCTTCTGCGCCGCCATGATGGATCAGCTCGGCATCGAAAGCTCCCCGCGCTATGATGAAAAGCGTTCTGATATTATACAAATGGTGAAGCTTGGCAGCGCTGATCGCATGAAAAAGTTCTGCCTCGGCATTCAGTCCGGCGCGCCGGTGGACTCCTATGTGACGCCGGAGCCATGGGCCATGCCGGGATATGACGACGAGGTCATCATGGCGGCCGGTGCATTCGTTCAGGGCTCATCGATCGAGCTGTCCGCTGACGGCCCGATGCGCGAGCCGTATATCGCTTATATGCAGGGCGGGCTGACTTACGAATCCGGAAAACTTGGCATCATGATGGCTGTCAGTGCCATGCTTGAGTGATCGACGGCATATACTGCACGGGGGAGGTGAACCTGTGCAGCATCACCGCAGCACTTATCATGTATCGAAACGTTCCACCATTCGATGGAGCGCCTGGTTTTTCACTCTTGCGCTGATGGCTTTTCTGGTCTGTATGTCGATCTATTTTCGAAGTATCTCCACACAGATTGCGATTTCCGACGCCAGCGACCTTGTCAGCATGCGTATCAACAAGGCCATCGCAGAAATCATGAACGAAGGAAACTATGACGGAGATTATTTCGTCACCTTTGAAAAAGGGGACAGCGGCGAAGTGACCGCCATCAGCTGCAATATGGCGCGTGTCAACGCGCTTTCGGCCGAGATTCTCGACCGCGTCGTCGGAGCGACGGAAAATTATACCGCAACTGTCCATATCCCATTGGGCAATCTTACCGGTCTCAGCCTGCTGATGGGGCGCGGGCCGAAGGTCCCGGTGGAAATCGTCACCTTAACGTCTTCCCGCGTGGAATTCAACAACGGGATCGTCACCGCCGGCATCAATCAGACCAAGCATCAGATCACACTCTGCATCAAGGTGGATATTGATATCCTTGTGCCCTGGGGCAGCGAAAGCACTCAGGTGGTCACAGAGGTCCTGATCGCTGATACCGTCATCGTCGGGCAGGTTCCAGGGACCTACCTGGATATTCAAGGCAGCGGCCTTGGGACAGGCAGCTGAAGCTTCACTCACCGCCAAAGAAAGGAAATTCCTATGGACGTACAAAACGAAATCCTTCGCCTGCGACGCGAACTGGAATACCACAACAAGCTCTACTATGTGCTCGATGCGCCGGTGATCTCCGACTATGAGTACGACATGCTGATGCAGCGGCTCAAGGCGCTGGAGGCCGCGCATCCCGAGCTCATTACACCGGATTCTCCGACCCAGCGTGTGGGCGGGCAGGCGCTCAGTCAGTTTGAGCCGGTGCGCCATCAGGTACCCCTGGAAAGTCTGACGGACGTTTTTTCCCATGAGGAGCTGTTTGCTTTCGGCGACCGCATGGATAGTCTGCTGCCCGATGCGCACGACTATGTTGTGGAGCCTAAAATCGACGGCCTATCCATGTCTCTGGAATATGAAAACGGCGTCTTTGTCCGCGGCGCTACGCGCGGAGACGGCGTCACCGGCGAAAACGTGACCGAGAATCTGCGCACCGTCCGTTCGCTGCCGCTGCATATTGAAAACGCCCCGGAGCGTCTGATCGTCCGCGGCGAAGTGTATATGTCCAAGAGCGTCTTTGCCGAGCTCAACACCGAACGCGAGATCCGCGGGGAAGCGCTTCTTGCCAATCCCCGCAATGCGGCCGCCGGATCCATGCGCCAGCTCGATCCAAAGGTCGCTGCTTCCCGCAAGCTGGATATCATCTGCTTCAACATGCAGTATACCTCCGGGGAGCCCTACCGCACTCACGCCGAAACGCTGGACGCCATGAAGGAAATGGGCTTTCCCGTGGTACCCTATACCCACTATGATACGATCCGCGACTGCGTGGAGCAGATCGAATGGCTCGGAGAAAACCGCGGAGATCTTCCCTACGATATGGACGGCGCCGTTATCAAGATCAATTCGCTGGCACAGCGTGAAGCGCTGGGCAGCACGGCAAAGGCACCTCGCTGGGCGGTGGCCTATAAATATCCGCCGGAGAAGAAGGAAAGCAAGGTCCTGGACATCGTCGTCCAGGTCGGCCGCACCGGCGTGCTGACGCCGAAGGTCGTCGTGGAGCCGATCCGACTGGCCGGCACCACCGTATCCGCCGCAACGCTTCACAATCAGGACAACATCGACCGCCTGGATCTCCGCATCGGCGATACCGTCCTGCTGCAAAAGGCAGGGGAGATCATCCCCGAAGTCCTTTCCGTTAACAAGGCAAAGCGCCCGGAGGGAACGGTTCCTTTTGTGCTGCCGAACGTTTGCCCGGAATGCGGCTCTCCCGTCGTGCGCGATCCCGACGGCGCGGCCGTGCGCTGCACCAGCCCGGAATGCCCCGCGCAGCGCCTGCGGAACATTGCCCATTTTGCCTCGCGTGAAGCGATGGATATTGAAGGTCTTGGCATTTCCGTCTGTGAAAGCCTGATCAACAGCGGCCTTGTCAAAACAGCAGCCGATCTCTATTATCTGGACGCTGCGTCCATTGCCGCTCTGGACCGAATGGGAGAGAAATCAGCGGCCAATCTGATCGCCGCCATCGACAAAAGCCGGGAAGCGGGACTTGCGCGTCTGCTCTGCGCCTTCGGCATCCGCCAGGTAGGGCAGAAGGCGGCCAAAGTGCTTGCCTCCCACTATGAAGATCTGGACAGCCTGATGGCAGCCGGTATACAGGATCTGACCCTGATTCCCGATATCGGCGAGATCACCGCCGGCTTTATCACCGAGTGGTTCTCTCTGCCGCAGTCGCAGCATCAGATCGAACGCCTCCGTCAGGCCGGCGTCAGTTTTCAGAGCAGGGAAGAGCGGAAGGACGACCGCTTTGCCGGGATGACCTTTGTTCTGACCGGTACGCTGCAGCAGTACACACGGGACGAAGCATCCGCTATCATCGAAAGCTACGGCGGCAAAGCCTCCGGTTCCGTTTCCAAGAAGACGAGCTACGTTCTGGCCGGCGAAAATGCCGGCAGCAAGCTGACGAAGGCGGAAGCGCTCGGCATCCGCATCCTCAGCGAAGAAGAATTCTCTGAGATGATCCGCTGATATGATCGCTGTTTTGATTTATCTTTTGTCCGGACTCGCTCTTTCCGAACTCCTGCTTTCTGACAAACGCATCGCGATCCGGATCTGGATGGGGCTTGTTTTCGGCTGCGTCCTCTTGATGTGGCTGCCCTGCCTGTTTGCCTTTGCTTTCGGTTTTACTGTCAGCGCGCAATATTGTGCGCTGGCTATCGCCGGACTGCTTGCGCTTGGTTCGCTGTTTCTCATATACCGGAAGAAGCTTTCACTGCTGGGCCCTGCGGATGAGGCAGACTGGCGGGACCGGATCGGCTTTGCGCTTTCTCTTGTGTTGACCGGCTTTTGCGCGTATCTGCTGCATACGCACGTCCTGCGGCCGGAAACGGACGGAAGCCTTTGGGTCGGACAGTCCACTTACGGCGACCTGGCCATGCATCTCGGCTTTATAGAGAGCCTGTTCCGTCAGGGGACCTTTCCGCCCGAGTACAGCATTTTCCCGGGCCAGCAGCTAAATTATCCGTTCCTGGTCGATGCTGCATCGGCAAGCTTGCGCTTCTTTGGCATGAGCCTGCGCGCCTCTGTGATCCTGCCGAGCCTGGTGATGCTGCTGTGCGTTTTCTGGGGCTTTTGGCTGCTTGCCGATGAGATCACCGGCAAGCTGTTGCCCGATCTGCTGTCCTGGCTGCTGTTCGTTTTGAACGGCGGCTTCGGCTTTGCTTTATTTCTCGGGAAATATCCGTTCTCTGATATCTTCTCCGGCTACTACACCACGCCCACCAACTACTACAGTGAAGATATCCGCTGGGTCAACGTCATCTGTGACATGCTGATCCCGCAGCGGACGACGATGGCCGGCTGGTGCGTATTGATGGCCGCTGTGTATCTGCTGATTCTCGCCGTGCGACAATCTGTGCAAGGGCGCGGCAGACGGGAGATCCTGATCCTTGCCGTTTTGGCCTCTGCCATGCCGATGATCCACACGCACAGCTTTCTGGCGCTCGGCATTCTCTCCGCCGTCTGGTTTTTCTGTGCTTTGCCCCAGGCCGGAGAGAACGGGAACGCAGGCGTTTTGTTCCTGAATTATGTGTTCTATGGGTTGATTTGCCTTCTTCTGGCCGCGCCGCAGGTCCTTTACTGGACGATGGATTCGGTCAGCACCGGCAATTTGCTTCAGTGGAACCTCGGCTGGGTCGTCGGAGCCAGCGGCGCCATCAATAACTGGTTTCTCTTTTATACCATCAACTGCGGCATCGTCTTTCTGGCGATGTGGCCGATGCTCTTCTTCCTGCGCGGCGAAAAGCTGTCTATCTTTCTCGGTGCGGCGGTGATCTTTCTTCTGTCCAACCTTGTTGCTTTCCAGCCGAATCTCTACGACAACAACAAGCTTCTGTACGTCTGGTTCATGTTGACTGATATCCTGGTCTGCGACTGGCTTGGCAGCGCTCTTTCCGCTATCCGGCCTAGTGTGCTGAGGCATGTGATGGCGATCATTCTCGTTTTTCTCGGCACCTTCTCCGGACTTCTCAGCATCGGTAGGGAAACGGTCAGCAGCTACCGCCTTCTCTCCGGCGAACAGGCTGCCGCCGCAGAATTTATCACCGAGCACACAGAGCCGGACGCGCTCTTTCTTACCGCAACAAACCACACCAACGCCGTTTCTGTGCTGACCGGTCGGAACATCGTATGCGGCCCCGGGCTGTATCTCTATTTTCACGGCGTCAATTACCAGGAGAGGGAACAGGAGGTTTCCCGCATGTATCGGGGCGGGGAAGCCTTTCTGCGTTCGGCCGGGGAACTCGGCGTGGATTACGTATATATCGGCGAATATGAACGCGCGAAATACACGATCGACGAGTCCTGGTTTTCCGATCATTATCCGCTGATCTATGACAGAGGCGGCATTCAGATTTACCGCATTACTGAAAACGGCACTGACTGAAGTCAGTGCCGTTTTTCCTGTTAAAGCGCCTGCAGCTCCAGGATATCGTCCAGAGCAACCCAGGTGTCGTCAATGAGCATGCTTCGGCCGGTCAGATCGATCTTCATCACCGTGCCGCTGAGCGCGGTGTACTGGCGGTTGGCGTAATACACGGCGCACACCTCGCGCCCCGGACTAAGCGTATGCAGCCGGCGGTCCAACTCGATCTGCGCGTCCTCGCCGAGACAGACACGGTCGTCTACAGGCCGGTTGAAGTCGCTCAATGTGCGGTCCAGGCCTTCCAGAGCCGCAAACGGCATAAATTGCTTGGCCCGCTCGGTACGATCCATCTTTGCTCTCATGCACGGTGTCCTCCGATCTGACGGTTTCTCTCCATGGCTGTGGCGCCCTCCTGCAGATCCATACACTTGAGCAGACCGTTTTTCCCGTATTTTTTGCGGATGCTCACCATGGCATTCTGCAGCCGCTCCTCGCGCTGCTGCGCCTCCGCCCCTGTAAAGAGATCATATTGCCGGGTCTGCCGTTCCCGTACGCCGCCATAGCAGAGATTGATGCGCCGAATCGTGCTCTCCCGCTCCATGATGCGATCATAGAGCGTCTCGGCGGCAGCTGCCAGGGAACTGACCGAGCAGGTAGGCAGCTCCATCGCCACGCTTCCGTGCGCAGGCATTCTCTCGGCGCGATAGGTATATCCAAGAGAAAGATCCACAGTCTTTGCTTCCAGACCCTGTGCGAAGAGATCCAGCGCCAGATCCTCCGCCATTTCCCGCACCACGATCCGCCCCTTGGGATAGTCGTAATCGCAGATCAGGACCTGGCCGCGGCTCAGGCTCTTGCTCTGCGGACGAAACGCCTTGATATCAGCCATGGTCGTTGTTTCGCGTCCCCAGGCGTGGTCGATCAGCAGCTCGGCGTCGATGCCGAAGGTCTTGTAGAGCGCATCCTCGTTGGCGCGGGCGACGCCGCCCATATCAAAGATCCCAAGCCGCTCCAGGCGCCGCTGTGTGCCAGGGCCGATCCGCCAGAAGTCCGTGATGGGCCGATGGCTCCAAAGCTCCCGCCGGTAGCTCTCCTCGTTCAGAATGCCGATATGATCCGGCGTGCGCTTGGACATGATATCCAAGGCGATCTTGGCCAGATAGAGATTGCTGCCCAGGCCGCAGGTTGCCGTCAACCCGGTGCAGCGATGGATCTCATGCAGCAGCAGAGATGCGAAGGCCTTGGCCGTCAGACCGCGCGCTTCATGATAGTTCGTGATATCCAGGAACACCTCGTCGATGGAATAAACGTGGATATCTTCCTCGGACAGATAGCGCAGATAAATCCCGTAGATCCGTGCCGCATATTCCATATACAGCGCCATGCGGGGCCTGGCCATGATGTAGTCGATGTGCTTCGGGATCTCAAAGACCCGGCAGCGGTTGCGCACCCCCAGCGCCTTCATTGCCGGTGACACAGCAAGGCAGATGGTCTTCTCTGTCCGCTCCGGATCGGCGACCACCAGTTTCGTCGTCAGCGGATCCAGATGGCGCTCCACACATTCCACCGACGCATAATAGGATTTCAGGTCAATACACAAATAACTTCTCTCTCTGGCCATCTTGCTCACAACCCCAAAAAATATCCTGTCAAGATCAGTATAGTCATTATACTATCTTATCAGGATATTTTCAAGCGTTTATTTCTCTTTTCGCTCAATATAGCAGGAGCCGGAGAAGCTTTTCCCTTGTCATTCCGCGCAGATAGAGGCCGGGATCCCATTCGGCGAGGGCTTGATCAAGGCCTTCCTCGTTCAGTTTCGCGCCGATCAGATGCTCAGCGAGCGCATCCGGTTCAAGTGTGCTGAAAAAGTCGCCGGAAAAGCTCAGAGTTTGGATCCGTCCCCGATCCACAGACAGAGAAGCCGTCACCGTGCCGCAGCCTTCGATGCGGCGCTTTTTCTCCATACTTCCGGCGGGTGAGCGCCCGTAGTTCCAATCCCAGCAGGCATAACGCTGCCGCCGGATCTCATCGATGGCCTGCCGGTCCGTTTCGGTAAAGAGATAAGGATCACCGGGGGTTTCCCGCTGAAATTCCGCCAGCAGCGCTTTGCGAAAGGCATCCAATCCGATCTCTTCGCCGAACCAGGGCCGCAGGTTGGTCACCCGACTGCGAACAGAGGCAACGCCTTTATTCTGCAGCTTCTCTGCGTCCACATGCAGCGCATGCCCAACCGCTTCCAGATCAGAGTCGAACAGAATCGTGCCGTGGTGCAGCACGCGTCCTTTGCGGATATACTGCGCATTTCCGGAAAACTTCTTCCCGTTCACCGTCATATCGTTTCTGCCGTTGAGTTCCGCCGGAACGCCGAAGGATCTCAATATCCGGATCACGGGCTGGCAGAAGCCTTGAAAATCGATCTTTCCGCTGCCGGATGCGTCGGTGATGAAGCTGTAATTCAGATTGCCAAGATCATGATAGACGGCCCCGCCGCCGGAAAGCCGGCGAACGACCTGAATCTTGTGCGCTTTGACATACTCGGCGTTGATTTCTACCGCCGTATTTTGATATTTCCCGACGATAACGGCATTTTTATTCTGCCAAAGCATCAGATAGCTCCGGTCGTTCGGAAGCGCATCAAAAACATATTGCTCTGCAGCCAGGTTCCAGGCCGCATCCGTCGTTCGGAGATTCAGATAAGAAAACTTCATCATGGACTTCCTTGCTCTTAATCAGAGTGTCAACAGCTGCACCGCATTCCGGTCAAAGTGTGCGGCCGAAGCATAGGATGGACCGGGGCAAGCCCCGATGCAACCGATGGGAGGAATGAATTTGAACAGCAATCCAAGAGACTATCGGACCGGATCCCTGCCGGATCGCTTTCCGCTGGCCACTGCGCTCACACCGATGCAGGACAGTGCCGATCCTGTCTATGAGAGCAATGATGCGCTGAGCAGGGGAACGCTTTTTCCCGGTCTCGATCTGCCGTTTATGAACGTGATCAATCCCGATCTGCCGTCTACGCCAATGACGGAAATGATGGCGATCGATTTTGTCGTTCACGAGCTTGGGCTTTACCTGGATACGCACGCCGAGGACGAAGAGGCATTCGCTCTTTTTCAAAGCTTTCTGGCCATGCAGAAGGAGGCGCGCAGACGCATGATCGAACTCTGTGGGCCGCTGAAAAAAACCGAACTGCTCGGCGCGGACCGCTATACCTGGCTGCATGATCCCTGGCCCTGGGACTACAGCGGCAGAAAGGAGAGATAAGCATGTTCGTCTATGAAAAGAAGCTGCAGTATCCCGTCAAAATCAAGAATCCGAATCCCGCTCTGGCGAAATTCATCATCAGTCAGTACGGCGGACCGGACGGCAGAAAGCGATGATTATGTAAAAAAATAAAGCGCCAGGCGGTTTTCGGGCTTCTCGTATACAATGTAGGAGAGGACAGAACGAAGGGCCGCATTCTTCGCAGACTCGCTCTGCTGCGGATCCTTGACGATCTGCAGCACGTTCAGTACAGTTTCTCGGAAAGCGATAGGCTGCAGCGTGCCGGCCTGCGCAGCTGCGTCGGCGGCGTCGCGCAGCTGCTTCAGCTCGGCAATGTGGGCAAAGATCTCCTTCTTGCGCCGGGCAAAGTCCTCAAGCGTGTAGACCTCCGTCTCATAGGCTTCCTGGATCCGGCGATACTTCACGCGCTCCTGGGCGATCAGCCGAGCATAGTCAGGGCCGGAGGCAGAGCGCTTGACCGTGTGAGGAGCCACGGGAAAAGCGAGGTTGTCACAGGCGTATTCCAGCGCGGCGATCACCTGGCGGTTTGCTTTGTCGATCGACAGGGAGTGCGAGACGCGGCATTGCCCGTGGGCGTACTTGTGGCATTGCATAGACGGGCAGGCGAGAGCCTGATACACAAGCGTGCTGCCGCAGGAGCTGCAGCGGACAAGACCCTTGAGCATCCAGTCGACCGGCTGATCCATGCGCTGATATTTCCGCCGGCCGCGGTCGGAGCGAGAGATCCGATCCTGCACCGCATCCCAGGCGGCTGTCTCAATCAGCGGCTCATGGTGCCCGTCTACCAGGTAACTGTTCTCACTGTCGAAGTTCTCGCGGCTGTAATTGGATTTGCCGGATCTCGACCAACGAAGCTTGCCGATGTATACAGGATTCTGCAGGATATATTTCACGTATCGGTTATCCGGCGGATTGCCGCGGGTGGTCCGGATCCCGGCAAGGCCGAGCTCCCGGGCAATCGTGGTGATCCCCTTGCCGGACAGATAGTCCGCGTAGATCTTCCGCACGGTGGGCGCGTCGCTGTTCGGCACATAGCACTTGGCCGCACTGTCCACATCATAACCGAAGGCGGGCGGGGTAACGATCTCGCCGCGGCTGACCTTCTCGGCCATGCCGCGCTTGACCTCTCCGGAGAGGCGGATGGAATAGAATTCATCCATCCATTCCAGGATGCGCTCAATCAGAGATCCGAAGGGACCCTCGGCCAGCGGCTCAGAAATGGAAATGACTTCGACACCGGAGCGGGCGAGCATGGACTTGTAGACGATGCTCTCTTCCTGGTTACGGGCAAAGCGGGAAAACTTCCAGACAAGGATCGCCTCAAAGGGACGGTCCTTTTCTTTTGCCCAGCCGATCATACGCTGGAACTCCGGGCGCTTCTTCGCACTGCGGCCGCTGATCCCGTCGTCGGTGAAAACGAACTCGTCCGGGACGACCATATCATGCGTGGCCGCATAGCTGCGGATCAGCTTGAGCTGACTGTCCAGGCTGTATTCATCCTGCGCCTCCGTGGACACGCGGAGATACGCAGCGGCGGTTTTCATTTTGTATCAGAACCTTTCTTCGCGTGTTTCCAGCCGAGATAAAAGAACAGGATGGCAGTACCTATCGCAATTTGCAACCAATTGGGGAAGAATAAAACATTAATTCCTATGATTAAAACAAGGACGATGACATACATGGTATAAGAAAAATGAAAAGGCAAAATATTATCCAGTTTGCCGCTTTCATTCAGCTCACTTAAAAACGCTGCAGCACCATAAAATTGTATGCCAATGCCAATGTAAGAAAAAGCTTCAAGAATATTCATATATCACCTCACCGGATCGCGCTGGTGAAGGCGACGGCGCGGCCGAGGATCCGGACGCGGTCCAGCTCGTCGCCGACAAAGACAAAGGGGGCGTAAGCGTCATTGGCAGGAGAGAGGATCAGCGTCTTGCTGGCCGGATTGTAATTGACGCGCTTGAGCGTGGCCTCGTCGCCGATCAGCACGGCGGCGATCTGTCCGTTGTCGACGCTGTCCTGCTGCCGGATGTATACGATATCCCCGTCATGGATCCGGGCGTTGATCATGCTGTCGCCCTTGCAGCGCAGAGCAAAGTCCGCCGTGACGTGCTCGGGTACGGAAACCTCACCGTCCAGGTTCTCCTCAGCCAGGATCGGATCACCGCAGGCAATGACGCCCAGGAGCGGGACCGTGTTCATGACTGGCATAGGGATGATATTGTCAGGGATTGAGGGAGCCGGAGTAGTGCCGAGAAGTGTGTCCATATTAACGTTGAAATAATCGGCAAGCAGCTCTAACACTTCAAAACTCGGCTTACGTTCTCCACGCTCATACATGCTGATCGTGCTCTTTGCGAGGCCTATCTTTGATGCGAGCTCCTGCTGCGATAGGTTATCACGACGGCGAAGAAAAACAAGCATATCAGAAAAAGAATTCATGGAAATCAACTCCTCTATTTAAATGTTATCACGGAATGTAATAAAAAGCAAGAAAAAAGTTCACTTAAAGTGTTGACATGACGTGAAAACCGTGGTACACTTTGGGTGAACTTGCAGAGGAGGTGAGAATAAATGTACAACATGACCGAAAATGGTGCACGATTGATCCAGCTGCGGGGCGAGAAAAGCCGTGAAGAAGTAGCATCTGCAAATAAAATCAGTGTTTCAGCGCTGACAATGTACGAGCTGGGGCAGAGAAATCCGCGTGACGAGGTAAAGATTTCTCTGGCTTCATACTATGGCGTGCATGTCAGCGATATTTTTTTCCCCAATTAGTTCACTTAAAGTGCTCTCTCGCATCGGTTCACGATGCATTGGAGGGGGAGGAGGTGAACAAGTGGTGCATGGCAATCTGCACCACTTGTTCTGGCGATTATCGGTGTGTGGGGCCAAACCAGTTCCCGGTCTTCTGTTTTTCTTCCAACGTAGTGGCGAGCTCGTTGTATATGCGAAGGTAACTATCTAAGACTTCGGCGGGTCTTCGATTTGCAAGATTACTGCTTTGCATAATCAGATACGTGAGCTTTTCAAGGTCAACTTCGGGAACAGCTTTTTGGTTAATCTGAGTCGTCATAAGTGTTCACCTCCTTTCCCAGTACTCAACACTAATCATAATCACTAACCGTGATAAATTTCTACACCACAGCCCCCCACTTTTTTAAAAAAGTTTGGTGAGGGGCAAAAGGGGAGACCGAGATGACAAACACGATGATGCCGAAGGACAAGCGCCTGCTGCCGAAGGAAGGCGAGGAGCAGGCGGCGCTGATGAGCTGGGCCCGTATGCAGAGTTGGCGATGGCCGGAGCTGGCGCTGCTGTTCCATATCCCGAACGGGGGAGCGCGCAGCAAATCCGAGGCTGCCCGCTTCAAGGCCGAGGGCGTCAAGGCCGGCGTGCCGGATCTCTTCCTCCCGGTACCGAGAGGGGAGTGGCACGGCCTGTTTATCGAGCTCAAGCGCCAGGCCGGCGGCCGGCTGAGCGACGAGCAGAAAGAGTGGATCCCCGCACTGCAGGCCCAGGGCTACCGCGTGGAGGTCTGCAAGGGCTGGGAGGCCGCGGCCGAACTGCTCAAAAATTATCTCGGACCGGGCAAAGCAAATCCCTGGGACTGAATAGGGGACAGGCCCGGTCGAATAAGGATGAAAGGGGGTGTTGTGATGGCGGCACGGAAAACCGAAAAGGCGAGGCCCGAGCTGAGCTTCGTCTGTTACATGATCCTGGAGGACGGCAGTACCGTGCCGTTTGAGGACCTGACAGAGGAACAGCGCCAGCGCTTCCGCGAGAACGCACAGCAGCGGCTCTCGGAGCGTATGAGCGACTATTACACGCAGCATCCGCAGGAGCTGCGAAACAGTACATAAGAAAGGAGAAAGACAATGTCTACAGCAGCAAACCACAGAAAGAGGAGCCACCGGAGCCAGAGGTCTCACTACCGCGAGCGGGAGACGCAGATCATGAGCGCGGCCAAGTACATGGGCATGCGCAAGAACGGCCTGTTCGGCTTCATGAACCCGATCCGCAAGATCATTTCCCGCCCGCCTGAGAAGGCTGCGGCGCAGATGGGAGGCGACGAGGAATGACCAACTGGATCATCAGCCTGCTGATCGTCACGGTGTGCGTACAGATCGTGATCATCCGGATCTACCGCCTGCGGATCAGTGACCTGCGCCGCGAGCTGGCCGACGCCACGGACTGGATGGATCCCATCGTGATCGGGGAGCCGGAAGACGATGACGAATTCTAAGTATGCGGACTACCGGGATGCGATGCTGAACGCGCGTGTGCCCGGCCAGATAGACCGGATGCTCCGAGCCGCAGAGGCGGACAAAGAAATCAACTGCACGTACATGGACAAGCTGCAGAGCCTTGCCTCGCAGCGGAAGCGCCAGCTCGCGCTTGAGGGCTACTGTTGGCGGCGCAAATGTATATACTGGCGCAATCCGAACCGCGACTGCGTGAACAGCTGCAACTACATGATCGTTACCGGGCATTCGCGGATCGCGCAGATCCCGGACCGAAAGCTCCGCCGCGACTTCCAGCATTGCCCTTTGTTCGACAGCAAGAAGCCGGCGCCGAAAGAGAGGATCCCGTCGACGCAGGAGCAAACCAAGTATGACTGGATCATGGGAAGGGCGCTCTATGATGCAGGAATGACTGACAGGGAAATCGCAGCGGCACTCGGCTGCACGCAGAGCGCGGTGAAATGGTGGCGCCGCAGGCGGTCACTGCCGGTAAACAAAGAAAAGGACAAGCCGGATGAAACAATGTAATGGCTGTGGCTATATGGTCAGGGAAGGGCCGCACAAGCGCGGCGACTGCTACACGGTGCACTGCACCGATCCGGACAAGCCTGTGCTCGGCGCTCGCCGAACGATCGCCATCGGATGGACGGGCTATCCCGTCGACGTGCCTACGCCGGCCTGGTGCCGGGGAAAGGAATAATATGACCCACGAAGAGCAAAAGAAAATGGGCCTCACGATGATTGAGACCCTGGTGGAAGAATTGGAAAAGAACCGCGCGGCGGGGTATATCCGGCAGGCAAAGGGCGCCTTTGAGCGGGCCTGCGGTGTGATCCTTGCGCTGGCGATCACCGAGATCATCAGCAGCGCGGAGGAGAAGGAGCTGCGGGAGGAGCTCTATCACAATCATTATGTGTATGTGCAATGAAAAAACCGCCTGCCCGGCTGGACCCCGGACAAGCGGCAAAGACTTGGGAGATAAAGAAAACCCTGTCTGTGAAAAGACTATCACCATCCAGGAGAAAAGTCAAGACGGCGAATGGCATCACGACGCCGTGTTGATTGAAACACCGACGCCTTCCAGGGTAGAACCGGTCAAGAGCAAAAAGAGTGAGGCTCTGCTGCAGCAGTTGACCGAGAACTACAACATCGCGCGGCGCGCGGTGAAGATCGCCGCAAGGGTCATGAACGCTGACGGCCTGTGCCGCTATGACACCGTAGACAAATGCCGGAAGGTATGGCCGCCGGACGACGCGACCTGCGAAAAGTGCATCGAGAAGTGGCTGCTGGCCAAGGCGAGAAAGGAGCTCAAGCATGACTGATTATCAGGAGCGGGCGCTGGAAAAGCTCGAAAAGGAATACAAAGCCGGCAGCTATGACAAGTATGCGAGCGCCATGAAGAGCGCCGTGCTCAAGGCTCTCAAGGATTTTGTAAAGCAGGACGCGGAGTTCGCCCAGGCCGTCGTGCAGGGCGGCAGCTTCGAGGACTGCATGAAGGCCGTGGCCAAGAACTGCGGCTCTTCCATCAGTGATCTGGATGCCTATCAGCGCGCCGTGCAGTTTTATTTCCCGGGCGCGAAGATCCGCTTCACTATGACGATCGATCTGATCGGCGCCGCCGGCCAGGAAGAGGAAAAGCCGAAGGGCGTGATCCTCGACCTGTGGTCTCTACTGTGAGGTGCGACCATGGGAGGAAGAAACTATACCTATCTGACAGAGAAGCAGCTGGACGGAGAAATGGCGGACTTCCCGCCGCTGGACACCAAGCGCTGTGAGCGGGAGGCCAACAGCCTGTTCAAGACCTGGCTCTTTGTGAAGGACACGCGGGGCATGCGGGAGATCACCTGCAGCAGCTGCGGACACAGCGAGAAGCTGCTGACACCGATGCGAATCATGGATGAGCAATGGGCGTATCTTGTGACAGCCGGCCACGATCAACCAGCAACCTGCCCCTGGTGCGGCGCCGGCGGAAGGATCAAGGAGAGGCGCTACATCAGGAACGGCGTCAAGCTGACAGAATATCATCCGGTGTTGTTCCTGCAGGAGAAGGACGGCGTGCTCTACGCCCAGGGCTTTTGGACGAGGAAGCTGTACGACAACCAAATGGACGCCGCGCAGCTCGGTCAACCGCCGCTGTTCATGGAGACGGAGGCCTGCCGGTTTCAGATCGGACGGGCGGACGGATACACGCGCAGCAGCTGGGACGGCCGATACATACGCACGACGGTCGAGGGGAACTACGGCCGCAACCATTGGCTGCGGGAAGCGTTCACGTCAGGCATCGGATATTACAGCGGCTTTGAAGCCTACACCGTATTCGGAAGCGAGGCCTACTACCGCAGCGCGCTGAGATACTGCGGATATGAGATTTTCCGTGGGCGGCCGAAACTGACGGATGGGACGATCTGCGGAGATCTGATCCGGTATCTGACGGCGGCTACACAGTATCCGCAGCAGATCGAGCGGATCGCAAAAGCCGGCTGGCGAGGACTGATCGACGATCTTATCTATCAGAGAAAGAAGAACTTGGCGATCCTCAAATGGGAGGAGCCGGATCTGAAGAAGTCGCTGGGGCTGAGCGGAGAGGAGCTCAAGACCTTCCGCGATGCCAAGTGCTCGCCGTATCTGATCGGAGAATACAAGAAGTTCAGAAAGGCGGGGATCCCGGCGAGCTACGAGGACCTGCGAAGACTCAATGAAATGCCGTGGGGCAGCTATCATGAGGCGCTCAAACTTTGCCTGCACCACGGGATCCGGCCCGGACGACTCGTGCGCTACCTTGAAGAGCACACGGGAACGGTCAACAGTATCGCGGTATCAAAGTACAGATATGAAACTTTCCAGATCTGGAAGGACTGGCTGGATATGGCCGGGAAGCTCGGCTATGACCTGCAGAACGAGACGGTGCTGCTGCCGAAGGAGCTCGGCCGAAAGCATGATGAGGCGGCCGAAGAGCTGAACCGGCGCACCCTGCGTGAGGAGCGGAAGGCGCAGGCCGCGAGGATCAAGGAACGGCGGAAGAAGTACGCCGCCGAAATCAACAGCTTTGTGTTCCGTCCGGCGGAAAGCAGCCGGGAGATCGTGGCCGAAGGGAAAGCCCTGCAGCATTGCGTGGGCGGATATGCCGAACGGCACATGGCCGGGAAGCTGACGATCGTTTTCCTGCGGCGGGCCGAGAATCCGGAGGCGTCGCTGTACACGATCGAAATGCAGGGCACCGTGCTGATCCAGATCCACGGATTCAAGAACGAACGTATGCCGGGGTCAAAGAATCCGCGCGAAGTCGTCGGGCCTGAGCTGGACGCCTGGCTGGCGTGGATCAAGCGCGGCAGTAAGAGAGACAAGCAGGGGAATCCGATCGTCCCCGCGATCAAAGATAAGGAGGAGAAAACGGCATGAACGAAATCCAGGCAGTCACGGCAGAGGTCAAGGATCTGTCGCCGGCACAGCTCGGCGGGGAGATCCGCCTCTTGACCGCGCAGGCTCGGCGCATGGCGCTGAGCTTCGGTATCCAGATCGGGTACCGGTTGAAGATCGCTCATGAAAAGGTTGGCCCTCACGGCTGGGCGGAATGGCTGAAGAACGAGACGGACTTCTCTGCCGCTGCGGCGAGCCGATTTGAAAAGCTCTATGAGGGCTACGGCGCAGATCAGGGCAGCCTGTTCGGCGTGGAAAATAAATTTCCAACGTTGGAAAAACTCAGTATTTCCAATGCTTTGCGGCTCCTCGCGGTGCCGGAAGAGGAGCGGGAAACGGTGGCCGCAGAGGTCGATGCCGAGCACCTCTCCGCCCGGGAGCTGGAAAAGGCGCTGGCCGAGCGGGACGAATGGATCAAACGGGCAAAAGCGGCAGAGCAGGCGCTGGACGAGGAAGAGGACAGCCACGGCCTGGCCATCGCGGAGCTGGAGGAGAAGATCGACGCCTTGCAGAAGGACGCCGAATTCGGGAAGTCCGCCAGGCATGAGCACGAGAAGCTGATGGATGAACTCGACATGGCCAAGCAGAGCTTGGAGACCGCCCGCGCAGAGATCAAGGAACTGGAGAACCGCCCGCAGCCGGTGGCCGTACAGCGGGACGAGAAAGCGATCCAGGAGGCCGCAGACGCCGCGAAGGCGAAGGCCGAGGCCGAGGCCGTCGAGAAGATCAAGAAGCTGGAGAGGCAGCTTGAGAAGGCGGAGAAGGCCAAGGAGAAAGCAGAGAAGGCGGGTAGCGGCGCTGGTGAAGAGATCGCCGCTGCGAAAGCCGAGGCCGCACGAGCGAAGGAGGAGCTGGAGACGGCCAAGAAAAAGCTGCTCGCAGCGGATAAAGACGTCGCGGAGGTCGGCGTGTATATCCGTCAGCTGCAGCTGGATCTGAACGAGATCCAGGCTCGCATCCGGAAGATCCGCGAGCGGGACAATGAGCTGGCCGAAAAGCTGCAGGCTGCTTTCCGCGGGCTCCTGGCGCCGCACATGGAGGGCTGAGATATGGCCGTATCGGAACGCTGCTGCGCGACTTGTGCCGATGATGATTGCAGAACACGAAAGATTCTGCATATGAACGGCGCCTACCTGCAGCCTGAATATTGTGAAGGAAATGGTTATCGGCTATGGAAGCCGAGAGTGAAAGAAGAAAGGGAAGGAACAGAATGAATCCTTTACATCTTTTATGGATCGTCCCGGTTTCCGGGGCGTTCGGCATGGCGATCCTTGCGCTGTTTGTAGCCGGGAAGGAGGGCGACGACAAATGACTTGGTATATCATTCTTTCTGTGCTACTACTCTTGGCTATTTTCTGCGTTGCATGGCTCGCATTGAGACTCAGAAAAACTAAGAAGGCACAGGAGAAAGCATTGCAAGAAGCGTCTGACGCTATATGCAAACTCAAAATAGAGGCAAAGAAAGCAGCTGAAGAAAGACTCATAAGATCAGTTGATATTAAGTACGTACCTCAACGCTTTGAACAAATGGTTCTACAAGCAGCCGTTAGAATACCACTGGGCTTTCCGAAGCATGTAGCAGAAAAGGAATTGAAAAGTAAAATCGCCGAACTAATCCCCGAGTTTTGGGAGATTTCACGTGATATGCCCGGACCATTGGAGCAAGAGATACGTTATGTTGCCAGACTGTATGTATACAAAAAAGGAAAGGAGGGCGACGACGAATGAAAATCCATAACCTGAAACTGCGGATCGAATTTGCTGACGCTGTGCTCGACGGGACAAAGCCGTTTGAGATCCGGGAAAACGATCGCGGCTATCAGAAGGGCGACATTATCAAATATGAGGTCGTCGACCGCATGGGCCTGAACGTGCCTCATTCCGTCGAAAACCATGAATATGAAATTACATATCTCCTGCACGGCTGGGGTCTGAAAGACGACTGGTGTGTATTCGGGACCCGGGATGTTACGGATCTCAACGGAAAGAAACATGCTGAGGCGGGCAAATGGCTGCGGGTTGATCCGGGCGTTACCCTCGGCACCGATAAATACATATGTTCCAAATGCAGGGAGGAGCCGTGGTGGTGCGGCGTCACTGAAGATGTACTGCCGAAATACTGCCCGAACTGCGGCGCACCGATGCTACCGTTTGTCAGCGATGAATGATTGGGCAGAATCGCGGGCGGATATCGAACTTGCAAAGGCGGTGAACATGCTCCTGCGAGAGGTCGCCACAGGGCAGGAGGATATCAAGCGCGCCGACCAGATGGGCTATCCCCATGTGCTCCCGCATGAATGGTTTATCAAAGGCGTGATCAATGCTCTCGTCGGGGCGGGAGACAGTCAGATAGATCTGCTGGCGAGTGCCTACCTGTACCAGGCAGCTGTGGTCGTGAAGCTGCTCTGGCGAGAGTGCAATGAATACAGAAGGAGGGAACATGAAAGAAATGGCAACGGGGGTCACTGATATGACCCGGCGCCTTCGGGCGGCAAGAGAGCGGGGCGGACTCGGCCTTTCCATGTGTGTGATGCTCAGACAGGCTGAGCAGATGATCATAGATCTGTTCCAAATTCATCAAGAGGACAGAGCGGAGATCATCCGTCTGCGACGAATGATCGAGGCCAAGGAGGGCGAGACATGACCAGGGGACAGATCAGAGACAAATACGGAATCCGGCAGATTGAGGATCCGAAGAGAGCCAACGAGGAGCTGAGCGAGAAAGAGGCGGCGGACTATGAGCGCGGCCTGCTCGCCCTCTGGCCAGAGCTGAAGAAAGGAGCGGGACGATGCTGATACCGCGAAGAAAATATGATGAGCTGCAGAAAAGCCTGCTCGACAAAGAGGATCGCCTTGAAAAGCTGCGCGGCGTGCTGCAGGACAAGGCGATCGAGATCCGCCAGCTGCGCCGGGAGATTGAACGGCTGAGGACAGAGAACAAGACTCTTGAAGTCCAGCTGGACGCAACGGTTGCCGCGCTCGACCAAACCAAGAATACGCTGGCCATATCAGAGAAGGCCAGGAAGCAGATGCTGAAAGAAAGGAGGCACTAAGAAGTGGTCATCAAGAACATAGCAAAGCTCTGCAAGAAGACCGGGCAGGTGAGGCTCTTCTATGACGAGAGCCGAGACGTGCAGTGGATCAGCAACGGCTACGCTTGCTGGGCGCTCTACGGAATGCCGATGCTGGACGCCGAGAACGTGCTGACAGCACTGGACATCCCGGAAAAGGACTGGAATAAGATCGTTGCCATGGAGCGGCGGCTCCCGGAGGAGCTGGATCTGAACGACGTCGCCGACGAAGAGGAGCTGCCGGATCCGGTGATCAGTATCTGTTATGGCGGCCAGCTGGTTATGCCGCTGCGGAGCTCGGCAGGAACAATCCTCGCGGATCCGGAACTGTTTAAACCGCTGCGCGACGTGGATCATCTGACGGTGCACGCACGGAGAACGGCGAGCGGGAAGATCTATCTGGCCGCCAAAGGCGGGCTGCTCCTGCAGGGGATCATCCTGCCGGCAAGTCTGCACAGCTTTGAAGCGCTGCCGGATATTCTGGCCGATCTGTCGCGCGAGCTGGAAAAGAGCATCACCGCCGAGGCCGAAGCCGGCGCCGGCGAGGATGAAGATCAGATGGAGATCGACCCGGAGACGGGCGAGGTAAAGGAATAGAAAGGGGAACAACATGAACAACGATAAAGTGTGTGTCGGAGAGGCGAGACAAAGCCTTCCTCAGAAGGTTGATGAGACGAACAGCATCTTGGTGAAATGCATCGATATCGCAGGCAGCATATTGCTTACGCTGAAACAAAAAGAAAAAATAGGTTCACCTGGAATGAGCCCTGGGTGTTTCCTCGAGGCAGTTGATATTCAACAGGTAAATGCGAAACTGCTGCATGATGAACTTGTAGAGATTGCTTTTGTTTTTGGCTGCGAATGAAACAACAAACCGGGTAGGGCTGCGGCCCTACCCGGGGAAGATGTGAAGACGAGCGGCTCATGCTGTGGACCGCCGGTCTTTGCACCTTGGATTTTGGGGATGGGAAAAACTATGGACGAAGAAATAACACTCAAAGAGCTGGTCAAGGAGCACCAAGAGTCCAAATGGAGATATATTCTCGCGGTTTGGGATAGATTGCTCCCACTTGTTAAATGGATGGCGTTTCATAGAGAGAACCGTATTCGGGGAAGGTTTTTAAACGACGCGGATGATTATGTGCAGGAGGCGTTCCTTGTCCTCGTTCGCTGCATGGAAAGTTTCGACTGCGACAGAGGGCCGGACTTCAAATCATATTATATTGAAGCCTGCAGGCACAGATTCTGGGCCATCGACAGATGGGACAGCCGCGAGAAAAGGCGCAAAGAGATCAAGACGGTCTCGCTGTTTGAGCCGGTCTATATTTCAGATGACGGCGACGAAACATTACTTATAGACACGTTATTCTCTAAAGATGATCCTTTTGAGGACGTCACGAACACAGTGGCCCTGGAAGAAGCAATTGGAACACTACCAAAGAACAAGCGTGATGTTGCTTGGGCCTACTATGTCGAGGAGAAAAGCATGGAAAAGATCGGTAAAGATCTGGGCTGCTCCCGTCAGAATGTGAGATATCTGCTGGGCGAGGCAACGAGAGAACTCGGGCGGAGATTCGCCGGCATGAAATGAACCTTTTCAGCTGAAGAAGGAATCGAGGAAACGCTCTGCGCGCGTGCGCGCACGCGTTTCTTAAAAGACTTTTTTACGCCTAACATTACGACATATTGGAATAGAGAGGACAGGAAGGATGAAGCAGCTGATGGAATACAAGATCATTTCCGGGAGGGTGACGGAGATCCGTCGTACATGGCTGCCCGTCCGAAGGGCAGGAGAGCCGGCACCGAAACGAGCGCCCCGTGTAGCCGGGGCCAGCTCGGAGAGGAAGATCCGAGAGAATGAAAAGAATTCGGCAATGAATTTGGCTCGGGTGATCAACGCGACCTTCCGGAAGGGAGACGCGTTTGTGACAGGGAAGTATGACGACGACCATCTGCCGGCCGATTACGATTCCGCCGATCGCGACGCCGAAAAGGTTTTGCGAGAGCTCCGCCGCAGATTCAAGGCGATCTATGGGCGCAATCCCGCGGCCGTCCGCGTGACCGCAAACTGGAGCCCGAAGAGAAATGCGCCGGCCCGTCTGCATCAGCACATCATCATGGAGCGGGACGCCGAGCCGATCTTCCGCGAGATCTGGCAGGGCGGAGGCTATAGCATGGAAGAGCTCGACAACCGCGGCGATCATTCCGACCTGGCTGCATACCTGGTGGCCAATGTAAACGGCCGGCCGGGAAAAAAGAAATGGCACGCCAGCCGCAACGTCTGCCGTCCAATCTATACCGAGCCTGAACCCGTGGACGATGTGGAAGATATCAAACCGGAGAAAGGCAGCGTGATCAAAGAGCACGTAGCGAACTGCGACGAGGAGGGCCACGTGACGAGCACCTATATCCGCTGCCTGCTGGACAAGCCGCAGAAGGTCCGCGGCGGGAAGATCGTAACTCCGAAGCAGGACAGGAGGGGAGGGCGAAAACGTGATCGATAAAACGAGAGTAAAGCCGGTACATATGGCGATCTGTACGCCGTGCCTTGAGAAGATCCGGGCAGAATACGGAGAGCGGGCCGAGGATCACCCGGGTACTTGGCACGGGAGATGCGGACTGTGCTGGGAGGAAAAGACGGTCCACGGCGTCGATCTTTGGCCGAAGGTCCGCCGTACATACAGGCAGCAGACAGGCGGCGGCGAGAGACGACGGGCAGGCTGATCATGGCGAGCTACGACGACTGGAAGGACGCCGATATCCGCTGCCCCTTTTTCCGCACACAGAACAGGAGCAAGCGCCGCGTCGGCTGCGAGGGGTATCTCCCTCGCTCCACCATCATTCATACCTTCCGGCGTCAGAGGGACTTTGACAGTCACCTGACGCGGTTTTGTGCTGCCGATTATGAACGATGCCCGTATTACCGGGCGCTGATGAAAGAGAAATACGACGACAAAACATGAACCCCATGACCTGAACAGAAGGCCATGGGGTTTTTGCTACGCCTGTCGTAGAGAAGGGCGCCGGGTAGTCGATAGACTACAGGCAGAAGCAAAGCGAAAAGGAGGGGCGGCATGCGGAACTGGACAGAAATTGAAACTCAATACATCACTGGAAACATGAGCCAGAAGGAGCTCGCAGAGAGCCTTCAGATCAGCTATTCGACCCTGTCGAAGGTGGCCACGGAAAACAAGTGGAGCGACAAGCGGAAGAAGTTCCGCAAGAAAGCGGCAAACAAAGGCCTCGAGCGCGCGGGCGCGCGGATCAGCAGGAAGCTTGCCAGGCTCGCCGAGGGCACGGAGCTGCTGATCGACGCCGCCCTGAAAGCGCTGGGGGATGAGCAGCAGTTCTATCGCTACATTGTGACGGACGGCATGGGCGAGGGCGTGAGCGTGACGAAGGAACAGATCTTTGAGAAGCTCGACGCCAAAGCGCTGAAGGATGTGACATCCGCCCTGCGCGACCTGACGGCCATGAGACGCGATCTGTTCGGCCTGCCGACCCAGGGCGAGACCGTGGCACAGAAGATCGCACAGGAGAAGCTGGAGCTTGAGAAGCGAAAGCTGGAGCATGAGATCAGCGAGGGAGAGGACGGCGAGTCCGGCGTCATCCTGATCCCAGAGCGGAGCGGAGGCCGACCCGACGATGAGTAACGCAGTCGAGGAAACAAGCCGGAACGTGATATGGGCCCCGCAGCCGAAGCAGGCCGAGTTCATGCGCAGGACGGAATACGAGGCGCTGTACGGCGGCGCCGCCGGCGGCGGCAAGAGCGACGCCCTGCTGATCGAGGCGCTGCGCCAGGTGGACATCCCGCACTACCGGGGGATCATCTTCCGGAAAACCTACGAGCAGCTTTCGGAGCTGATCGACCGGTCCCAGACGCTTTACTCGCTGGCCTTCCCGAAAGCCAGGTACAACGAGGGGAAGCACATGTGGAAATTTCCGAGCGGGGCGAAGATCTTCTTCGGAAATATGCAGCACAGCAAGGACAGGACGAACTATCAGGGCAAGCGCTACGACTTCATCGGCTTTGACGAGCTCACTCACTTCACCTGGGAAGAGTACAGCTACATGTTCTCCCGAAACAGACCGAGCAAAAATCCGCGGAGCAGGAAACGGACTGTCTGCTATATGCGCGCGGCCACCAACCCGGGCGGGATCGGCCACGGCTGGGTGAAGGAGCGCTTTATAAAGCCGGCAGATCCTGGGACGAGGATCAGCGAAGAGGTGACGGTGCGCGATCCGGAGGGGAAAGAAATCAAGATCATCCGCGACCGCGTGTTCATCCAGGCAAAGGTTTTTGACAACAAGGCGCTGCTGGACGAGGACCCGGAATACCTCGGCAGCCTGGCGCTGCTGCCGGAAAAGGAACGGAAGGCGCTGCTGGAGGGCGACTGGGACAGCTACGAGGGCCAGTACTTCACGGAGTTCCGCACCGCGCCGGACCTGAACGAGGCGAGAGACCACGGCTGCACGGAGAGCGCCGAGCAGCTGCTGCAGGAGCGGCGCTGGACGCACGTGATCGATCCGATCGATCTTTCTCACGGCGAGTCGCGCGGCTGGCGGATCTACCGCAGCTACGACTTCGGCTACGGAAAACCCTTCAGCTGCGCCTGGTGGGCGGTTGACTACGACGGCGTGCTGTACCGGGTGCTGGAGCTCTATGGGTGTGCCGGTACGCCGAACGAGGGCGTGAAATGGACGCCGGACCAGCAGTTTGAGAAGATCGCGGAGATCGAGCGCACGCATCCCTGGCTCAAGGGAAAGCGCATCGAGGGCGTCGCGGACCCGAGCATCTGGGACGGCAGCCGGGGCGAGAGCGTGGCCGACACGGCCTCGAAGTATGGGATCTACTTCTCGCCGGGCGTCAACGAACGGATCCCCGGCTGGATGCAGTGCCATTACAGGCTGCAGTTTGACAACAACGGATACCCGCGGATGTACGTCTTCAAGGGATGCAACGCGTTCATCCGGACGATCCCGCTGATGATGTACGATCCGGTGAAGCCGGAGGATCTGAACACGAGCCTCGAGGACCACGTGGCCGACGAGTGGCGATACATGTGCATGTCGCGGCCGATCAAGCCGATGCGGCCAGAAGAGAAAAAGGAGGTCCGGTTCGTCAACGACCCGCTGGACCTGTTGAAGGAGAGGAGACACTGATATGGACGATTACAGAAGGAGCGAACAAAGAATGCTGGAGGCTGCCCGGATCACACGCCAGGTGCAAGCCGGGGCTGCGGAGCCGCCGGCTGTGCCGGCGCCGGCGCAGGTCGTCACCGAAGAAACGCTGATCCGGTGGATGGAGATCCTGAAGAAGTACAAGGCCGGGAAGGCTAATCTTGAGAGCCGTGTGATCGCGGCGGAGAACTGGTGGAAGCTGCGCAACGATATCGAGGAGGCCAAGAGCAGCAAGCAGGGCCGGTATGATTTCAAGGCGAAGAGCGGCTGGCTGCACAACGTGATCGTGTCAAAGCACGCCGACGCGCTCGAAGCCTACCCGGAGGCGAACATCCTGCCGAGGGAAAAGAACGACGTTGAAGAGGCGAGGATGCTGACAGCGATCATCCCATGCATCCTCGAGCAAAACAAATTCGAGGCGTGCTACAGCGAGAACATCTGGCAGAAGCTGAAAACCGGTACCGCCGTGTACCGCGTGGTCTGGGATCAGGACAAATTGAACGGGCTGGGCGACGTGCGGATCGACCGCGTCAACCTGCTGAACGTGTTCTGGGAGCCGGGGATCACCAACATCCAAGACAGCAAACACTTCTTCTGCACGCACCTGGAGGACCGCGAGGAGCTGGAAAGCCAGTATCCGCAGACGGCGAATCGGATCAAGAGCAAAAGCTTCGAGGCGAGCAAGTTCCTTTACGACGACCATGTGGATACGGCGAACATGGCGACGGTGATCGAACACTACTACCATCGCTGGAAGAACGGCAAGCGCGAGCTGCACTATGCGAAGTTCGCGGAGGATATCCTGCTGGAGAGCACCGAGAACCAGGGGACACCGCTGTACGATCACGGCAGATATCCCTTCGTCATGGACACGCTGTTTCCGATCGAGGGCTCGCCGGCAGGCTACGGCTTCATCGACCTCGGTAAAAACGCGCAGACGCAGATCGATCTGCTGCGCACGGCCATCCTCAAAAACGCCATGGTCAGCGCGACGCCCCGTTACTTCGCGCGCGTCGACGGTGCAATCAACGAGGATGAGTTCCTGGATCTGTCAAAGCCGATCGTACATGTGCAAGGCCAGATGGATGAGACATACATTCGCGCCATTGAAACCAGCCGCCTGAATGCAAACTACATCAATTACCTGAGTGATATCATCTATGAACTGCGACAGGTGACCGGAAACACGGAGACCAGCACCGGAAGCAGTACGAGCGGCGCTACGGCTGCGAGCGCGATCGCGGCGCTGCAGGAGGCCAGCGGCAAGGGCAGCCGCGACAGCAGCAGGAGCAGCTACCGCGCCTTCGCGGAGATCGTGGAGCTGACGATCGAGCTGGCCAGGCAGTTCTATGATACGCCGAGGAAGTTCAGGATCGCCGGCGAAATGGGTGCGGACGACTACACGACTTTTGACAACAGCGGGCTCAAGCCGCAGCCGCAGGAAAACCTGGACGGATCTACCGCAGGCGTGAGGCTGCCGGTGTTCGACCTGAAGATCGAGCCGCAGAAGCGTAACGCCTACACGCGCATGAGTCAGAACGAGTTGGCGCTGCAGTTCTACAACGCGGGCTTCTTTGCTCCGCAGAACGCGGACGGAGCCCTGACTGTGCTCGGCATGATGGAGTTCGAGGGCAAGGACCAGATCATGCAGAAGATCGCGGAGAATGGGACGATGGCCCAGCAACTGAAAATGTACCAGCAGATGGCTCTGGCGCTGGCAAAGGAATACCGACCGGATCTCGCTGAGGGACTTGCGCAGAGCATGGGCGCCGCTGCGCCTGCGTCGGCGCGGGGGAACGTGGAGTCGGCGCAGCTCGAAGAAAAAGCGCCGCAGGAAAACAGACGCGTGCAGGCCGCCAGGCAGCGAAGCGCCGAGGCATCGCAGCCACAAGGATGACGCCATGATCAGGATCATCTACGAGCGGGACGAGTACACCGTGACTGTCATGGGACACGCGGGAAGCGCCGAAGCCGGGAAGGATACCGTCTGCGCTTTCGTCTCCGCCCTGTCGGAGGCAATGATGAAAAGAGTAAAAGGGAACAGGAAGTGGCAGCCGGCCTATTGCATCAACAGGGAAAAAGCCATCGTCCGCGTGCATCTGACGCCGCGGAGCCGATATGAGGCGCTGACGGCGAGGGAAATGCTCGAGACCGTCTGCGCTGGCTACCGTGCGGTCGCCGCTGATTACCCGGAGTTCGTCAGATTCGAGGAGAGATAGCGCATGGCAACATACTATTTGCCGGATCAGACAGGATGGAGCGGCAGCAGTTCGGAGAGCATTGACATCATGCTCCGCTTCGAGATCGAACAGAGCTACGACGCGGCCACGAACAAAAGCACCTTGACGGTTAAGATGCAGGCCAAGCTGACGGGCAGCGGCTATACCTTCTCAGACTACCAGATCGAAGCTGGCACGATACAGATCGGGAGCGGCAGCGCGCAAAGCGCCGTCGGTTGCAACGTCAACCTGAACACGCTCAACGTGTGGCGGTATCTGACGAGCGGCGGCAGTACGAAAACCTGGACCTATACGGTGACGCACAATGCGGACGGAACGGCAAGCGTGCCCTTCCACATGACCGCGTTCAACATCTACAAGTACTACAACGGCAGCCACAACTGCCGCTTTTCGGGAGATCACACGGCCACGCTCAGTCTGGCAGAGGCCAGGCGCAGCACAATCGCAAGCTGCAGCACAAGCGTGAACACTCAGGGCAGTATCGCTCTGAGTATGAACCGGACCGGAAATCTGTACCATAAGGCACAGGTGAAGCTCGACAGCACGGTGCTGACGACGACGTCCGCCTTCGCAACGACGATCTCGATCTCCGTGCCCAGGAGCTGGTTTAGCTCCAAGCCGAATGATACGAGCTTCTCGGTCACGGTGAGCGTGCAGAGCTACACCGACAGCAGCTGCACCACGGCCTGCGGCACGCCGGACACCAGAACGGTGACGATCAACGCCGACAGCGGTATGAAGCCGGTCCTTCAGAGCGGGTACGCGTCTGCAAGTCCGTACAACACAGGAAGCGCCGCCGAAGGGATCAACAAATTTGTCTCCGGTTACTCAAAAGCCACTGTCACGCTGGACAGCAGCAAGCTCGACATGAGTGCGGCGGTCGGCGCGGATGTGAGCACCATCAAGGTCGAAGGCGGCGGCGTGACGGCAACGAGCTCGCCATACCGGACGGGTGTACTGCGCGACACGGCGACGATCACGGTCACGGTGACAGACACCAGGGGACGGAGCGGGACCCTGACGCTGAGCGTGACCGCGCTGGCCTACAACAACCCGAGGCTGAGCGCGATCACGGTGATCCGCTGCAATTCCTCGGGGACGGAGGCGGAGGACGGCGCTTACTACGCGGTAACCGCGACGCTGACGATCAGCAGCCTGGACGGCGCCAACAGCGCGACGCTGACCGCAAACGGAAACGCATTGACGAGTGGGACGCGTCGGATCCTCGGCGGGTCGCTGAACGCGGACCAGAGCTACACGGTGACGATCCTCGGCGAGGACGCGCTGGGGAACACAGCAATGGTGACAGTTGTGCTGCCGGGGCGGAAGTGGGCGATGCGCTTCCGGGAAGACGGGAACGGAGTCGGCTTCGGCATGACGCCGGAGATCGGATTCGCGATCGAGATACCGGAGAGCTGGAGCATCCTTATCGGAGCACATAAGATCTGGGGGAAACGAGTCGGCTTGAATGCCGGCGGGTCGACCACTGTGCAGCTCAGCCCTTGGACGCAGTACCTGGTGACACCGGATTACGGTCAGGTGTGGATCGTGCAGACAAGAGCTGCCAATCAGCAGCCGCTTGTGGCCACAGCTTTCTCAGCCGTGAGCAACAGCAATATCAGCTGCACGGCAGGAAGCGACTGCACGCTCACACTTCAAAATACGCACAGCTCGTATTCATACGCATTCGACATCAGAAAACTTTGAGGAGGGGCCAGGATGGACGAGAAGAGATACAAGAGGATCCAGGAGAAGATCAACAACACAGGGGCCGCCGACGCCAGAGAGCGCGCCGAGCTGCAGAGCATCGCGGCGCGGCCGGTGCAGGTGGAGCAGCCGGCGCAGCCGGTAAGACCGGCCCAACCGAGGCAGGCGGCGAGCGTGCAGAGCGCCCAGGGACCGCAGGCCGACGAGCAGCAGAACAGCGGCCGTGCTTATCAGACCTACGAGGAGACCGGCGAAGCGGCGCCGCAGAACGCACCGTCCCCGCAGCCGCAGGAAACGCCGAACGCAGGGGGCGGCTATGTCAGCCCGTACAGCCAGCAGATCAACGACTTGTACCAGCAGATCACCGGACGCCAGCCCTTCAGCTACAACATCGACGAGGACGCCATGTGGCAGAGTCTGAAAGCCGACTATCAGCAGATGGGGAAGAAGGCCATGCGCGACACCATGGGGCGTGCGGCGGGGCTGACGGGCGGCTACGGCAGCAGCTACGGCCAGGCGGCAGGCCAGGCGGCTTATGACGAGTACCTCACGCAGCTGAGCGAGCGGGCGCCGGAGCTCTACGACCGGGCGCTGAACCGCTACCAGCAGGAGGGGAACGATATGCTGGACCGCCTCGGCATGCTGATGGAGCGTGACGCGAACGATTATAACCGCTACGCGAGCGAGCGGGCCTACGCCGACGAGCGCGCGGATCTGGAGTACCAGCGGCAGCAGAGGGAGAAGGAGTACGCCGACAGCCGCGCCGACGTGGAATACCAGCGCCAGCAGAAGGAGCGGGACTACATCATCGGGCTGATCCAATACGGCTACAATCCGACGGACGAGGATCTCGCCGGCGCTGGCATGACCAGGGAAGAAGCGGACAAGCTGGCCGCGTACTGGCAGGCGGGCAACCCGGACATGGCCTACCGCCTCGGCCTGATCAGCGCCGATGAATACTACCGCATGACCGGAGAGTATCCGGCTGGGTATACGCCGGAGATCACGACGCCGGTATATTACGGAACCGGTTCCGGGGGCAACGACGGTAACGGCGACGGCGGGCAGGGCCTCTCTGATGAAGAGTTCAAGCGGCTGATGCAGGGCGTCGGTACGTCGAGAAGCGATGCGGAAAGGGCGGCGACCATCCAAAGACTCAAGGAGTCCGGCGTGTACGATAAGCTGTCGCCCGAACAGCAGAATCTGCTGAACCGGGTGAAAGGATCGGCGGCTGGCACAAGAGGCAGCGGAGGCCAGGGCTATACCTACGGCAGCGGGATCCCGGCGCAGCAGTTCTACAGCATCGAATCTGCTATCGCCAATGCGGGATCTCCGGCAGCAGCGATGAGTCAGTTTGATAAAATCACAGACAGCACCTTCAACAATATGAGCAAGGCACAGCTCGATCGACTGTCCGCAGCTATGAGGAAGGCAGGGACGTAATATGACAAAAGATGAATTTCTGAAAAGCAGGCAGGGGAGCGACGCGAGGCAGAGCTCCCCTGCCTCTGAGCAGACAGGCAAGACAAGTGCGAGCAGCGCCGGGAGCGGAACGCTTACAAAGCAGGAGTTCTTGAAGTTGAGACAGCAGGGGGGGCAGCTGCCGTGGCAGGATGAGTCACCCTATGCGAGCCTGCTGCCGGGCTATCAGCCGAAGCAGCAGCGCTCCGGTCAAGTGTTCACGTTCTCGGGCGCCGGCGGGAAGATCGACGGCGGCAGCGAGTGGAGACGCGATATCGACGTGACCGACGGCAATCGGCTTGTCAATCTCGCCAGCTACGACAGCGCGACCGATCGCTTCCTGCGGGAGCTGCAGGAGGAGCGGGACAAGGCGGCGGCCTCCGGCATGAGCAGCGAGGACTGGTACGCGCAGCGGAAGAACGAGCTGCAGATCCTGAGCGAGGAAAACGCCAAGGCACAGGGCGCCAAGCAGAAAGCGTCCGCCGGACTCGGCGCAGGAGCAGCAGCCGGTGAGTTCGGCTATATGTTTGAAGACGAACGCAAGGCGGCCGAGGAAGCATACGGATCTGCCAAGGATGAAGCGGACAAGGCGTTTCAAGCGCTGCAGGACGCGAAAAAGCGGCTGAGCTATGCCGAGCTCTTCCGTTGGGACGACACACGAAACGGGGAAGGATTCCAGGCCGCCGCAGAAAAAGGCGCGGCCAGCGACCGGAACAAGGTCACGCTCGCCGAGCGGGAAAGAGAGAACATCCTCAACGGCGGGTACAACTCCGACGTCAACGTCCTGATGCGCGACGACTATGATCCATACTTCGACATCGACCCGGAGTCGCTCCTCGCTTACACGCACATGAGCGAGGACGAGAAAGAGATCTACAACTACCTGCTGGGCGCACGCGGCGAGCAGGCGGCCGACGAGTACCTGGAAGATATCCGGGAGACTCTGAACGCCAGACAGGGCTATGCGGCGGCCGAGCGGATCGAGCAGCAGGGGAAGGGCCTGCGGCTGGTCAACGAGCTGGCACTCGCCGGCGGGTCCGGCCTGGAAAACGCGGTCGAAGGCATCGGCCAGAACTTCAGCGCGAAGGCGCGCAAGACCTCGCCCACGCAGTACGCGAGCCAGTATGCCCGGCAGAACATCGAGAGACACAGCGGGCCGAGGCTCGCAGGCCGCAGCCTGGAAGGCGTCGCCTACGATGCGACGAATACCATGGCCAACATGGTGCCGAGCCTCGCCGTCGGCGCGATCAACCCGATCGCCGGCGCGGCGACGATGGGTCTGCAGAGCAAGGGCAACGCCTACAAGCAGGCGCTGGACGAGGGCTATACCAGAGGACAGGCCGAGATCTACTCTTTCACGATAGGCACAGCCGAAGCCGGACTGCAGTATCTGCTGGGCGGCTTTGCCAAGCTGGGCGGCATTGAGCAGTTCACCGGGAAGATGACGGCGAAGATCGGCAAGGCCGGCCTGCGAGCCGCGGCGGAGATCGGCATCGATATTGTGGGCGAGAACACGGAGGAGTACCTGCAGAACAAGCTGGAGCCTCTGCTGCGCAACACGATCTTCGGCGAGAACAACGAGATCCGTCTGTGGGATGACGAGGACACCTACACGCTGATCCTCACCACGTTGACGACCGGCATAATGAACGGCGCAGAGAAGGGCGTCAACGTAGCGCTCACGAGGAATCAGATCCGCAGCGTAGGCAAGAGCTGGATGCAGCAGGGCCTGGACACGGAACTGATCGAGAAAGCGGCGGCGATGGAGGACTCGAGCGTGCAGCAGCTCGCCACACAGCTGCAGGCCGAGGGACACAAGCCCAGCGCCCGAGAGCTCGGCGAGCTGGCGATCGCCTATGAGGCGGCCGGCGGCGACATGAGCTTTGTGATCGAGCATTCGCTGAAAACGGACGAGAAGGCCACTGACGCCATTCGGAAAACGGAAGGGCAGGACGCTGTGCCCGGCGGGGAAAACGCGGCAGAGACCGAGATCGAGCGCGCCGCGGCCATCCACGGCAAAGACGCGAAGGTGATCGAGGACATGTACCAGGAGGGACAGGACGCGGACGAATACGCCCGCGCCATGGACGCCGGTATAAATCTGCTGGCCGCCGAAGGATCCAACCGGGAGGCTCTGGACAGGAGCAGCCTGACCGCCTATCTGACAGAGCAGCAGAAGAACGCCGCCTGGGAGATCGGTCATGTCAAGTATGAGAACCGACAGCAGCGCGCCGCCGAGCTCAGCCGGAGAGGAAGCGAGCGGGAGGTGAGCGAGATCCGGCAGGGGAACGTCAGCTATGAAGGCGCGACGATCGACGGCGTGGAGTATCAGGGCGTGGACCGTGCTGCGCTGAGCGAGCAGACAAGAAAGCAGGCGGACGCCTGCGGCAGCCTGGCCGAGTCGCTCGGCGTAGATCTGACCTTCTTCGACGGGGAAGGCAGCGACACTCAGGGCGCGTATCGTCAGGGCGGAAAGATCTATCTGAACGTGAACGCAAAGGGAAGCATGGGCGAGGCACTGCTTGTCAGCACCTTCAGCCATGAGGTCACGCACTTCGCTGAGGAGTACGGCGGGACCGCCTATGAGGAGCTGCGCAGCTATGTCGTCAAGACGCTGGCCGGGAACGACACGGCGAAGTTTGAACAGCTGGTGGAGGCCAAGCGCAAGACGCGCGGCGGGATCAGCTATGAGGAAGCGCTGAGCGAGGTCGTGGCCGACGGCTGCGAGATGATGCTGCGGGACACGCACGCGCCGGAGAGGCTTGCCCGGGAAAACCCGACGCTGCTGCGGCAGATCTGCGACTGGCTGGACGGCTGGGTGAAGAAGATCAAGGCTGCCTTCGGCGGCGTGGACGCCCGGCACCCGGAGGCAAAGGCGCTGATGGAGAACGCCGAGGCGCTGCAGGCCCGCTGGGACAAGGCGCTGGCCGAGGCCGTGCAGAATCGGGAAGCTGAGCGAGACGTCGAAGGCAACAAAAAAGCCGCCGAAGACGGCGGCCGCGTGCAGTATTCGAAAGAGGAGCAGGAAGAGATCCTTCATCTTCAAGATCAGATCAGAGCACACGAAGATGAGCTGAATGCCATGGATCCCGTGGCATCGATCAAAGTACCTGATACGATCGATCCATTTGATGTGAAAAAGATGATCAAATGGGCAATAAACATTCTAAAACCGTTTCGGGTCGTTGACACGAAACTTATCGGAAAAGTTGAGCTTGACGCTGAGCAGATCGACAACAGCTTTAACTACTTGCCAAGCCCGAAAAGTAAAACGAGAAAGGAGAATACAAGGAGAGCTGTCATAGCTGCGTATCCGGCAATTCCGAAGGTTCTTAAGCAAGGGATTGAGATAGAAAGGCATGTGAAGCATAAAGGAAACAACCACGATACAGTTACAATTGCCGCACCCGTGATGCTGAACAATGAGCGCGGGAACATGGGGGTTGTTGTAAAACTAACAAAAGGAAACCGATATAAAGTTCACAGAATTTTGACCCCGGGAGGAGACCTCTTGACTCTGAATAGAGAAGAAGCAGGCCGTCAACCCGCGGGGCGGATTTCCGAAGAAATACCGGTGACGCCGCGCAAACTGCCTGCTTCTGATAATAAGATATCACAGACGGAGGATGATGTCAAGATTCAGAAATCCGAGCGGGACAACAGCGTGAGCGACCGGGAGCTCCTGCGGGAGGCGGCAGAGCACGAGGGTGCAAGCGAGGAACTGAAGAAGTACGCCAAGAAGGCCGACAATCTGGAAGCCTATCAGCACCGGCTGGAGCGACAGGAAGCCAAGCTTCGAAACGGAAATATCAGCTCAGAAGAGCGGGCCCAGGTCGAGAAGCGTATCAGCGAGACGAAGGCCCTGATCGGCAGAACACAGGATGCGTTGACCCAGATGGAGCTGCGGCCGAGCATGCAGCAGGAGATCCAGGCTGCCAGAGAAACCTGGTGGAACGCGAACATGGGCGACGCCGTGCAGACGGCCCGAGAGATCCAGCGGGAAAACCGCGAGCTGAAGGAGGCCGTCGATTACTACCGCGAGCAGGCCAAGTTGACCGGACCGGAGAACCGACGCGTGGATCCGGCCGACGTCAAACGTTTTGTCCGGGCCCTGCTGAAGGAGCACGAATCAAGCGCCGATGCAGAGAAGGTTTCCACCATACTGCAGAAGCTGGGCGACAAGCTGGTGCGCGGCGACAGCGGCAGCCTGGACTATTTCGAACTGAAGAGGCAGGCGGACAGAGCGGCAAAGCTGATTGTCGACGAGGTCTACAAGGACGTGAACGCAGAGATCGCGGACGAGCTGAGCGGCCTTTCCTCGCGCGTGAGGGAAGCCAGGCTGCAGATCAGCGACGAGCTGCGCGGGGACATTCCAGACTTCAACGCATGGCGGAAGGCGCGGCTCGGACGCTTCACGTTGGTCAATGAGGGCGGCAGGAGCATCGACGATTTCTATCAAACGCTGCGGGACGACTACGGCGAGGGACACTTCCCGTCTTCGATCACGTCCGCATCCGGACAGATCGAGCAGATCGAACGCAAACTGGATGCGGCCCGGCCGAGGTATCAGTACGCATACACCGAAATGCAGCACGACGAAAGAGTGAGTCTCGTCTCGCAGGAGATCATGGACACGATCCTTTCGGGCGAGATCCGGGAGGCCGAGACCATCGCCGACAGGAACTATCGGAAGATGCAGGAGCGCATGCTCACAGCCCGAGAAGCGCAGAGGGATGCCGAGCGCCGGGCAAACGCCGCCGAGCGCAGGGCAGACCGCGCGGAGGAGACAGCGCTCCGGCAGGCGCGCGAAGAGCAGCGGGAGATCACCCGAGATAAGATCACTCTGCTGCGGGAGGAACTGAACGAGGGGCGCGAGGCGCAGCAGAAGCGCATCAACATCGAGCGCATGCGCGGCAGGCTGAGCCGCCTGATCCGGGAGAACAGCGCCAAGAAGCACGTGCCGGAGGCGCTGCGCGGAGACATCGGCAAGTTCCTGCTGAGCCTGGATACGCTGGGGCCGTTCAGCGAAGGCACCAAGAGCGAAGCGAAGTTCAAACAGGAAATGCAGGAGATCGAGCGCGCGCTCGGGAACATCATGAACAACGGCGAGCTCGGGGATTTCTATGGAGACCTCGAGCTGACAGAGGGCGTGAAGGCCATGCTGCAGAACAACATCGCCGACGTGAGGGCTGCGATCGGCGGCCTGGAAAACGGGAAGCAGGTAACACGCCGGATGAATCTCCAGCAGCTGCGCTCACTGGAAGAGACGCTGACCGTGCTGAGCACTGCTGTGAGGAACATGAACGAGCTGCTTTCCGACGGCGAACACCGCTACGCCCACATGGACGAGCTGGGCGAGCACACGATCAGCGAGACGCGAGAAATCGAGGAGAGGAAGAAGGCCGGAGGCGAACTCGGCCGACAGCTTAAGTGGGCGAACCTCACCCCATACTATGCCTTCAAGCGCTTCGGGGAAGCGGGGCAGGAGATCTTCCGCGGACTGACCAGAGGCTGGGGCAAGATGGCCCGGCACATCGAGCAGGTGCAGAGCTTTGCCGAGAACGCCTACACCGCAGAGGAAGCGAAGAGCTGGGAGCAGAAGGAGCACAGCTTCAAGCTGGTGCCTCGCGGTCTCAAGGCGGGATCTGAGAGCGCCGTGCTGAGCGGGGACATGGACTTGAAGAAGGACGCCGAGACCGTGACGCTCACCGAGGCGCAGATCATGAGCCTATACTGCCTCAACAAGCGCGAGCAGGCGCGCGGTCACCTGTACGGCGCCGGCATCCGCATCGGGGATTACCAGATTGGGAATCACAGGCCCACGACGCAGAGCGAGCATTATCTGCTGGATCTCGACGACATGGCGACGATCCTGAAGACGCTGAGCCCGCGACAGATCGAGGTCTGCGATACGCTGGTGAAGTACATGAACACCGTCGGCAGTTCCTGGGGCAACGAGGTGAGCATGAAGCTCTACGGCATCCGGGGCTTTACCGAGGAGAACTACTTTCCGATCCGCACCGACAGCACGCAGCACAAGGCGAAGACCAAGGACAGCGACCGGGGCAATCTGTTCCGACTGGCCAATCAGAGCTTCACGAAGCAGCTGACGAAGAACGCGAACAACGCGATCATCGTCGACAGCATCTTCGACGTCTGGTCCGATCACATGGCGGACATGGCCAAGTATAACGCGATGGTTCTGCCGATGCTGGACGCCATGCGCTGGTATAACTACCAGGCGGAAACGACGAGCGTGCAGCAGGCGCTGCAGCGCGCCTTCGGCGGAGAGGCCGGGCGCTACTTCCTGGACTTCATGCAGGACATGAACGGAGCGGGAGAGGGCGGACGCGGAGAGCAGGTGTTCAGCAAGCTGATGAGCGGAGTCAAGGTGGCCAGCGTAGGCGCCAACGTGCGCGTGGCGCTGCAGCAGCCGACCTCGATCGCGCGCGCTTCGCTGCTGGTGAATCCGAAATACCTGGCTGCCGGAGCCGCGATCAAGGGAGGCAGGGAAAAGGCCATCAAGTATTCCGGCCTTGCAGTATGGAAGGATCTCGGCTATTTCGACGTGAACGTGAACCGCGGCATGCGAGAGCAGATCAAGCATGCGGACACGCTGAAGGAGAAGATCCAGGACGTCAGCCTGACCCTTGCGGAAAAGGGAGACCAGCTCACTTGGGGCGCGCTGTGGAACGCCTGCGAGCTGGAGACCAAGGACAAGACCGGGCTCGCCGGCGAGGAGTTGATGCAGAAGACGGCCGAGCGCTTCGACGAGGTGATCCTGGCGACGCAGGTGATGGACAGCACGCTGACCCGCAGCTCCAACATGCGCAGCAAGAGCATGATGATGAAGGAGTTCACCGCTTTCATGGCCGAGCCGACGCTGACCTACAACATGCTGCTGGACTGCTACAGCGAGTTCGACAAGATCAAGCGGAGCAAGGGGACGGCCGCAGCCATGAGCCAGATGAAGGGGCCGGCCCTGCGAACCGCGGCCGTGTACTGCGTGAGCGCCGCGCTGACCGCCATCGCACAGGCCGTGGCCGACGCCGGGCGTGACGATGACGATTATGAGACCTGGCTGCAGAAGTTCACGCAGCACTGGAGCGAGAACTTCTTCGACAACCTGAACCCGACGAAGCTTGTGCCGATCGTTCAGGATCTCTGGACGATGATCGTGGAAAAGAAGGACAAGCAGCTGCTTGTGCTGCAGCCGATCCAGCAGGGTCTGCAGGCTTATCAGATCTGGCGCGAGTGGTATCTTGTCGAGAGCGGGAAGCAGGACAAGGCGACGAAGACGACCTGGTACGGCAACATGACGATGTACGGCCAGATCTACAAGACGCTGCAGTTCTTCAGCAGCCTGAGCGGGCTACCGATGGGAGCGGCGACGAGGGAATTTCAGAGCGGGTACAACACACTCCTGCGGCCGCTGCTGAATGCCACCTGGGGCAAGGCAAGCGGGAAGGAGTTGCCGAAGTGGCGCACCTACGACGGCGGGCCGCAGCGGCAGATCAAGAGCGCCTGGGAGAGCGGCCTTCTCGACGACGAGGAGGCGAAGAAGCTGCTGATCAGCGAGGGCGTGGCCAAGGACGAGACCGAAGCCGGAAAGACGATCTACTGCTGGAGCATCGACGGGGCGAGCGCATACAAGGCGGTCAAGGAGGCCGCGGTCAAGGGCGACACGAAGGCCTACTGGGAAGCCATGAACGCCATGACAGCCGCCGGCTATACCGAAAAGGACGTGCAGACCGAGGTCAAAAAAGAAATCAAGCAACAGTATCTGCAGCCGGAGAGCGGGCTTGAGCTGAGCAAGGCCTACTGCGTCAGGTATCTGGTGCAGTTCGCCGGGATGGATCAGACCGACGCCGAGAAGCTCGCCCAGGAGTGGACCTGCTTCAAGGTGACCGGGATCGCCTATGACGACCTGAAGGAAGCCTACGTCAGCAGGGAGATCAGCGCGGATAGGGCGAAGCAGCTGCGCATGACCTACGGCGGGATCGATCAGACCAAAGCCAAGAAGACCGTGCTCGGCTGGGCCTGCGAGAAGGAATGCGGCTATGATCCCTCCGAACTGGACGACGCTTACATGGCCGGCGACCTGAACAGGAAAGACGCGAAGCGTCTGCTGCAGAAGTACGGGAACATGGACAGCGAGTCGGCGGAATTCGAGCTGCAGAAGCTGGACTTCCGGAAAAAAGTACCGGCTGCCTCGGACATCTCGGATGATGCATTAAGGGACTTCAAAGAATACGCCGAGCCGGCCGGGATCAGCGCGGCAACGTACTATAGCTTCTGGTCCGCGACTAAAGAAGGTGTGATAAAATCCGACCGTGACGCCAACGGGAAGGAAATCAAAGGCAAGAAAAGAAAGGATAAAGTCGTCGCATACATCAATGGGCTGAACTTGGAGGCAACTCAGAAGGATGCTCTGTTCCTTGTGTATTTTGCAGAAAGCGGCCTGAAAAAAGCACCATGGAACAAGTGAATCACCATGCGAAGAGGCAGGGGATACCCTGCCTCTTTTTCTTTGAAAAAGTTTAAGGCCTGTCGTAGAGAAAGGCGGCGGGTAGTCGGTAGACTTTGAGCAGAACAGGGGGAGTCATCCGCCCGCGGCAAATACTTCCGGCCGCAAAGAGGATCGTAAAGGAGACCTATGGAAGACATGATGATTCTGGGCCTGCAGTTCTTCGCCGGGGAAGGCGCAACCGGCGGCGAAGGCGGAAGCGGGGGAGGATCGGATCCGGGCGTAACAGCTGCCGCCCCGGGGCAGGAGGCACAACTGGAACAGCTGGGCGTACCCAGAAGCGAGGCGAAAAAATACGGGGCGAAAATGAGGATGCCGCAGCCGGCGCAGCCGACGGAGCCGAAAGGCGAACCTGTCGCGCCGGATCCGGCAGGGCAGACCCCCGCTGCCGAGCCTGCGGAGGGGCAGAAGCCGACGCGGAAAAACCTGGCGGAGCTTATCAAGGAAGACCCGGAGCTCAACCGTGAGCTGCAGGGGATCCTGAGTGAGCGGGTCAAGGGATTCGCGCAGGCACGTGACACGCTGAAAGGTCTGGAACCGGCGCTGGCGATCATCGCCAGGAGCTACGGGATGGACGTCAGCGATATGAGCAAGCTGGACTACGGTGAGCTCAGTAAGCACGTGACCGAAGACGACCGCTATTGGGAAGAACTTGCCGGAGAGTACGGCGTGACTCCGGACGTGGCCAGAAAGATCAAGGGCTATGAACAGCTGCAGGAAGCGGAGACGCAGCGGCAGCAGCAGGCGCAGCAGGACAGAATGTTCCGCAATCACATTGCGAAGCTGGTCCAGCAGGGCGAGGAGCTGAAGACAGTCTTCAAAGACTTCGACCTCATGCGCGAGCTGCAGGATCCGAACTTCAAGCGACTGACGAGCCCGGAGGTCGGGCTGAGCGTTAAGGACGCCTACTACACGGTCCACCGGGAAGAAATCCGAAAAGCGGAAAACGAACTGATCGCACAGCGAACCAGGGAAGCCATGGCCAACAGCATCGCGGCCGGCCAGTACAGGCCGCGGGAAGGCGGCGGCGGACAGGCTGCCAGCACGGGCGGGCTCAGCCGGACCAAATGGGACAAGGCGAGCATCGCAGCCGTCAAGAAGGAGGCAGAGGCCGCCATCGCCCGGGGAGAAACATACTACATCAGATAGCCGGGGCCGAGCTCCCCGGCGGAAGGGAGCAACATATGAGAAACATGATCCTTGGCCTGCAGTTCTTCGCGGACGCGGGCACGCTGGTCAACACCAGCGTTAATTACGCGAATGCCTACGATCCCTCGCAGGCGCAGAGCTTCAGCCCTCCGGACACGCTGAGTCCGGAGATGAAGACCTTCTATGACACCGCCCTCCTGGAGCACGCGCGCGACAAACTGGTCTATGCGCAGTTCGCCAAGAGACAGCCGCTGCCGAAGAACCACGGCAAGAATGTCGAATGGCGCAAGTTCAACACCTTCAAGAAGGCGACGCAGCTGGTCGAAGGCGTGATCCCCACCGGCCAGAAGATGGGCCTCGTGACGATCACGGGCAGCATCGATCAGTTCGGTACGTACACGTCGATCAGCGACCGCCTGGAGCTGAGGGGCTACGACCCGATCATCATGGTGGCCACCGAGGAGATGGGCGCTTCCGGCGCCCGCACGCAGGAGGAGCTGATCCGCGACGCGCTGTTCGCCGGGACGAACGTCCTCTACTGCGACAAGATCGCCGCCGCCAACGGCGCCGCGACCAAGGTCAGCAAGCAGTCCGACCTCGTCGACAACGCCAGCTACAGCTGCCGCATGACCGACAGCATGGTCCTGAAGATGCGCACGATCATGCGCAAGAACAAGGCGCCCACGATCAACGGCTGGTACGTCGCCGTGATCCATCCCTCTGTGGAGGAAGATCTCCGCAGATGCCAGGGCTGGCGCGAGGCCCACATGTACGCGCAGCCGGAAGAGATCTACAAGGACGAGATCGGCGAGCTGCACGGCATCCGCTTCATTTCGAGCGAGAACGCGCCCGTGTTCAAGGCTGCGCCCCTGCACGCTGCGGGCAGAACCCTGCTGATCAACTACCAGAGCGGCTACACCGGCGCCATCACCAGCGTCGCATTTGACGGCGGCACGGTGGCGAACGACGCGCTGAAGGATCACTATATTTCCATCAACGGCGTCGTGGCCAAGGTGACCGGCAACACCGCCAACAGCATCAGCTTCGCCTCCACCAACTTCGGCAGCATCGCCGACAACACGGTGATCTATCCCGCCGACTTCGGTGCGGACGACGTCGCCGCCTACGCGACCTACGTCTTCGGCGCCGACAGCTTCGGCATCATCGATCCGGAGGCCGGCGGCATGGAGATGATCGTGAAGAGCCGCGAGCAGGCCGGCGGCCCGCTGAATCAGTTCAGCACCGTGGGCTACAAGTTCGAGTCGAACGGCGCGACGATCCTCTACGAGGAACGCCTGCTGCGCGTGATGAGCACGAGCAGCTACTCCGACACCGACGAGGCCAACTAAGCAAAACGGGGAGGGTTCCGGTCCGGAGTCCTCCCTATGAAAAAGAAAGGAGCCATCATGGCGAATAACAAAAAGGACGTCGTCGACGACGGCCTGGAAGAAATCTATATCCCGCGCTCCGGGACCGGAGAGGAAGAGCAGCTCGTGATCGGCATTAACGGCGTGAACACCGTGATCCCGAAGGGGATCCGCGTGAGGGTCAAGCCGGAGGTGGCCGAGGAGGTCAGGAGAAGCCAGGCTGCGAAGGATCTGATGTACCGCCGCAAGGAGGAAATGATCCGCCAGGCGCAGGAGAACAGCAAGTGAGCGGGAGGGGCCTTTTGAAAGGGCCCCTCGCAAAGCATAAGGAGGAAGTGAAGACATGACAATCGGAGACGTCATCAACCGCGTGGACGAGCTGGCGCCGAACCAATACAGCGAGGAGCAGAAGATCCGCTGGCTGACAGGCCTGGACGGAAAGATCTTTGAGGAGATCATCCGGACGCACCAGGATCCCGTCAGAGAAAACTTCAGCGTCTATGAGGACACGAGCTGCGAGCTGCTTGTCCCGTTCCCTTATGCGGAGGATCTCTATTCCTGGTACCTGCAGGCGATGATCGCGGCACAGAACGCAGAAAGCGCAAAGTTTGAGCAGCTGCGCGTGCTGTATAACGACGCGCTGAAACAGTATCAGGATTGGTACAACCGGACGCACCGGCCGATCAGCGGGCCCCGGTTCTGGTTTTGAGGTGAGCGCATGAGGGGATTGCCATCGATCGGCGTCAAGAGCACGGCGCGGATCAGCACCGACGTTTTCCAGGGCATCCGGAACGCAATTAAGATCGGAGACGGAGAGTGGAGCTTCACCGAGAATATGAGCTCTGCACACTATCCGATGCTGGCCAACCGGGGCAAGAGAGGCGTCGTGGGGACGCTGATCGCGCCGGGCGGACTGCTGGAAAAGGACGCGCTGGCCTATGTGGACAACGGGACGCTGTACTACAACGGGCAGCCGACGGGCCTCACCGACCTGAGCGCCGGGGAAAAGCAGATGGTCAGCATGGGCGCCTTCCTCTGTATCTGGCCGGATAAGGTATACTATAACACCGCAAACGGAAACGACCTCGGCTCTATGGAGGCGAGCTACAGCACGACAGGGAGCATCAGCTTCAGCGCGTGCCGCAGCGACGGCAGCACCTACGACAACGTGATCAGCAGCGACAGCGAACCGGAGCACGGCTCCTGCGACGTCTGGATCGACACGAGCGGGACGCCCGTCGCCATGGAGTGGAGCACCAGCACGGGCGGCTGGGTGGAGATCCCGATGATGTACACCAAGCTGACCTTCACCAGCCAGGGGACAATCCCGAACCTGTTCAAGGAGTACGACGGCGTAAGCATCTCCGGCGCCGCTTTTGACGACGCCAACGGCGACAAGGTGATCTATGCGCTCGGCGGCGAGAGCGAGACAGCTTACGACTACATCGTGATCGTGGGGCTGCTGGAGACGGCCATGACGCAGGAGACCGGGAGCATCACGATCCAGCGGAAAATCCCAAACCTGGATTACGTCTGCGAATGCCAGAACAGACTGTGGGGCTGCTACTATGGCCTCGACGGCGACGGAAAAAACCTGAACGAGATCTACTGCTGCGCGCTCGGCGATTTCAAGAACTGGCGCCAGTATCAGGGACTCAGCACAGACAGCTGGGCGGCTTCGGTCGGCTCCGACGGTGTATGGACCGGCGCGGCCAACTACCTCGGGCACCCGGTGTTCTTCAAGGAGAACGTGATCCACATGGTGACGGTGAGCTCCGCCGGCGCGCACCAGATCGACGAGACGATCTGCCGCGGTGTGCAGAAGAACTCCTGGCGCAGCATCCAGGTGGTCAACGAAACGCTGTACTACAAGAGCAGGGTGGACGTGTGCGCCTGGCAGGGAGGCTTTCCGCAGTCGGTCAGCGAAGCGCTGGGCGACGAGAAATACTACGAGGCGGCCGCCGGCTCCTTCGGCGGACGGTATTATATCTCCATGCGCGACGGAAACAACGCCTGGCATCTGTTCGTTTACGATATCTCCCGGGGCATCTGGCTGAGAGAGGACGCGCTGCACGCGCTTTGCTTTGCCAAGGTGGACGACGAGATCTACTGCATCGACGCAGCGAGCAAAAAGCTGCTTGCCATCAACGGCACGACCGGGACGTCCGAGGACACGGTATCGTGGCAGGCAGTGAGCGGGATCCAGTACTACGAGTACCCGGACAGGAAGTACATCAGCCGCTTCAATATCCGCCTGATGATGGAGAGCGGGGCCAGCTTCAGCGTGTATCTGCAGTACGACAGCGACGGCGTGTGGCACAATTGCGGCACGCTGCGCCGCGCGCAGACCGGCACGGTGACGCTGCCGATCCGGCCGAGACGCTGCGACCATATGCAGATGAAGATTGCGGGACAGGGGAATGTGCGCGTGTTCAGTATCACGCGGATCCTGGAGGTGGGTTCCGATAAATAACATCTATGAGCAGCCGCCGATCCTGCGAGGGACGCCGGCGGAGCAGACGGTGCAGCTGCGGGACTACCTGGCCCGCATGGTCCGGGACATCAGAGCGGCCAGCTCTCCGGATGTGATCCGTCAGATCACGGAGGCGAGCGTCCGCGAGGCGTACAAAAACGAAGCGGCAGGCAGCCTGGAAAAGGCGAAGAACAGGATCGCGGCGCTCAAGGCGCTGATCCTCAAGACGGCTGACGACGTTTATCAGTACGTCGATCAAATCGTAACGGAACTCAACAGCGTGTATATTGCCAAGAGTGAGTTCGGCGAATACACGGAGACGATCCAGAGAATCATCGAGGAAACGGCCAGAGGGACCGTGGAAAGCTACCATTACACGGAGCTGATCGAGGCGCTCGGCGGAGATCTGGAGGACCTGGAGAGCGCGGTAACGATGATCAACGGACAGATCCGCCGCGGCGTCATTGAGGATCCGGAGACGCATCAGCAGGTGCTCGGTATTGCGATCAGCGAGGAGCTGGAGCTCACCGGGCAGACGGTCGAAGAAAACGGCCTCGTATATTACTGCCTGGCACCGGGACAGACGCTGGGCTTGTACACGAGCACCGGCTGGCAGTTTTGGATCAATGGTTATAAAGCCGGCTGGTTCAACAGCGGCGACGGGAAGCTGCACGTGGCCAATGTGCAGATCGAGAACTCGCTGCAGATCGGCGCCGGCTGGATCATGACGGCGGCCGGAGGCCTCGGCATCCGATACACAGGAGGGACATGATGAGTAAAACAACGGAAGCGGTCAGACTGGCCGTGCAGATGGCGAACGATCCGAAGTACGGATATGACCAGGCCAAGCGCTGGGGACCGGACTATGACTGTTCGTCCTTCATCACCGATGTGTGGGAGCGGGTCGGCGTCAAGCTCAAAAGCGCCGGCGCGAGCTACACGGGAAACTTCCGCGGCGTCGCCCAGGGACTTGGCTTCCGGGACGTCACGAAGCAGGTCGACGTGAGCAGCGGTGCCGGCCTGCAGTTGGGCGACGTCCTGCTGAACGAGCGAGCGCACATGGCGATGTTCATCGGCAACGGTCAGCTCGTGCATGCAAGCATCAACGAGAAGGGAACCGTCACAGGCGGCCAGACCGGAGATCAGACCGGCAGGGAAATTTGCACGCGCGGGTATTATAACTTCCCGTGGGACTGCGTGCTTCGGTACGGAGCAGAGGCGGAGAAGAGCGAGGAAAGCAAAACTTCGCCTGCCAGTAAGACAGATGATCTGCCGACGCTACGGCGCGGCGTGTACAAAAATCTAAGCGTGCTGGCCATGCAGGCCGTCCTGATCACTCGCGGATTCGACTGCGGCGATGACGGTGCCGACAGCGATTTCGGCGAGAATACGGAGAAAGCGGTCATGGCATTCCAAGAACACTATCGCCTTGAGGTCGACGGCGTATGCGGCCCCATCACCTGGGGCTGTCTGCTGGGGGTGAGAAAATGATTGCGAAGGTGAGCGGATCCCATTGTAAGATTCTAAATACAGAGCAGCTTGCTGCCGGCAGCGTCGGCATCTACCCGATCACGGTGCAGCTCAGCGAGGAGTGGCAGGAGCTCGACGGGGTGATTGCAGTCTTCTCGACCTATGGCGTCTCGATCGACGTCAACGTTTCGGGAGACGGCGCGGTGATCAAGATCCCGCATGAGGTGTTGGAGGTCGACGACGCGCCCGTGCATCTTGGATTCGATGGGAAGCGGCAGGACGGGACTGTAGTGCGCAGGACCGTGCCGGTCCTTCTTGGAAATGCAGCCCACACGCTGTCGCCGTCCGATGAGAACGAGGGGGAGGTGACGCCGAGCCTGGTCGCACAGATTCAGGCAATTGCAAATGCCCTTTCCGTCTCTGCCTCCAAGAGCGGCAACACCGTGACGATCACGATCACAAGACACAATTCCACGACCGGGGAGACTGACACCGAGACCGTAACCTTAAACGACGGAGACAAAGGAGATAAGGGAGACAAAGGAGACAAAGGAGATAAGGGCGACAAGGGCGACAAGGGAAATACCGGCGCAACAGGCGCCGCCGGCAAAGATGGATCCCAGTTCTGGTTTACCTCTACAGAACCGATTCTGGTTTCTGAGTCCATCGGAGGCGGAGGCGATGCGGGGCTCACTTCCCTGGGAGGCGGATTTAGCCCGATCAGCATCCCGATCAGCATTTCCTATTGGCAGTTCACGATCAGCGATCTGTCCGGACCGAGCACTGGTTCCACGCCGAAGGAAGGAGACATCGTTTTCTGCGGCACGTACTATTATGAGATCTCTTTTATCTCCGGAAGCTACGCGCGGGCATATGCCAGACAGAACCTTAAAGGAGATACTGGCGAGACCGGCGCGACGGGTCCAACCGGCGCGACGGGATCGCAGGGGCCTCAGGGCGAACAAGGACCTGCTGGGCCTGCTGGTGCTGACGGCGCACAAGGCGAAAAGGGAGACAAGGGCGATAAAGGCGACACGGGTGCCACGGGAGCAACAGGGGCCACTGGCAATACTGGCCCTCAAGGTCCCGCAGGCGCTGACGGCGACGACGGGACGACCTTCACGCCGAGCGTTTCTTCCGCGGGGGTCATCAGCTGGACGAACGACGGCGGGAAGACAAACCCGCAGAGCGTCGACCTGGTGTCCGCGGTCATCAATGCGCTGCCGAGCGCCGTGGGGGTGATGTTCTAAATGAGCAAGAGAGCCTGGCTCGGAAAAAGCAAGAAGACTCTCGAGAGCATCAGTAAAGAACAGATACGGCGCGTAGAAGATCCGACGCTCAGAACCATCCTCATTTTTCGAATTGAAAAAAATATGACGGTGTCTGAGATATCCGATGAATTGCACTACTGCCTTCGACACACATACAGGCTAATTAAAAAGGCTGCGCAAGCGGCCAAAGAAAGGATGAACTGAACATGGAAGCGTACAAGGAAAGAATGATCGAGGAGTACAAGCAGCTCAAGGAGCGGTACAATAAGCTGCACCGCCTGCTCGTGAAGTACGACGCAGGAACGCTTGACTTCACGCTGAACTGCCCGGTTGATCTGCTTCGCAGGCAGGCAGAGGCCATGTGGGACTATCTGTATATTCTGGAGGTCCGGGCAGAAATCGAAGGCGTTCCGCTGGAAGACCTCGGCGAAAGTGTCAGTGCTGAACCGATTGACGCCTCGCCGATCGACCTCTCGCCGTTCAAACCGATCGCCCCGATCCCGACCCCTCGGCCTGTTGAGCCGATCAAAGAAGACAAATAAGAGCAAAGGAGAAATAACAATGAATGCACCTGATAAAGCAACCGAAATCAAGGCCGCAATCACAATGATGATCACTTTCTTCACTTCCCTTTGGGGCTGGCTCGGATGGGCTGTGATCGTCTTTCTGTTCTGCCTGGTCATGGACTACATCACCGGGTCCTGGGCAGCCAGAGCAAAAGGGGAGTGGTCAAGCAAGATCGCCCGAGAGGGCCTGTGGCATAAGCTGGGCGAGATCGTCGCACTGCTGGTCGCAGCCATGTGCGACATCGCGGTAAAAGTTATCCTTGAAAGCACTGCGGCGCCGCTCCTGGGGACGATCCAGTACGAGAATTATTTGACAATGATCGTGGCCATCTGGTACATATTTACGGAGCTCGGCTCTATTATTGAAAATGCAGGTGAGCTGGGAGCTCCGATCCCGAAATGGCTGACGAAGGGAATCGCAAAATTTAGAGGGAAAATTGACGACGCAATCCCGGAGGAAGCAAAAGAGACTGAATAATACAACAGCGCCTCGGCCTTCGCCGGGGCGCTGGTTTTTATTATCTGTTTTTGGAACTTGGCGGACCGGATGGGGAGCTTGGCGCTTCCATGCGTTATCTGAGCCAGCGCTTTTCCATGCCGTATCCCGAGCTGAAAGGGCTGCTGACCGATATCGGCACCGAAGAGCTGGGCCATCTGGAAATGGTCGGCGCGATCATTCATCAGCTGACGCGGAGCATGAGCCCGGAAGAGATCAAGAAGGCAGGCTTTGACACCTATTTTGTCGATCACACCGCCGGCGTCTATCCGACGGCCGCTTCCGGCTTTCCATGGAACGCAGCCTCGATCGCTGTCAAGGGCGATGTCATCACCGACCTGAGCGAGGATATGGGCGCCGAGCAGAAAGCCCGCACGACCTATGACAATATCCTGCGGCTTTCCGATGATCCCGACGTCAACAATGTCATCCGCTTCCTTCGTGAAAGGGAAGTGGTGCACTTCCAGCGCTTCGGCGAAGGGCTGCGGCTTGCCATGGATAAAATGGACAGCAAAAACTTCTATGCGGTCAATCCCGCTTTTGACTGAAAGCGAAAATCATTCAGCCACGGAGCATCGCTCACGATACTCCGTGGCCTTTTTTACGGATGTAAAGGATGTTACTGACCAGATGGATACTGTACTTTTTGACGTAAGCTAAGTATTCCTCACGGTTGATGTAATATTTTCTGCCCCAGGAGGCGATCCGGATCCATTGATCGTCCATCCCGGTAATGGTCACGTAATGAGCATGCGTCTGAGGTCCCGGGATATATGCGCCGTCGCTGCGCTGAACGTAGAACCTCAGCTGATGATGCTGCCAGAAAAGAGGGAAGTTCGGGCCGATGGAAAAAATAACGGGTATATCCTGTTCCAACAGTTCCTGGACCGAAGACCAAAGCCTGGCGTAAGGAACGCCCCAGAATGCGAAAAAGGGGAGCCGGTATTTCAAAAAGAAAGCGTTGATGCCGATCGCCAGGCTGACTCCGTTGATACCGTGTCCGGGGATCAGCGGGAAATATTTTTTTCTGTATTCATGCAGGAGTGAAAGATACTGCTGCCGGTCCAAAGGCCAGACGGAGGGAAACATAGCGTTTTGACCGCGCTGTCTAGGATCCGCATGATAGCGGCATAGATAGAGAAACAGGTCCAGCGCGGCAATCGCGCCGCAGCCAACCGTCCGCTCCGTTTTGTTTTCCGAACACATTTGATTGCCGCCATAGCTGACGGCCGGACCGTTCGAAACGGAAACATACGGATGTTTGAGTTGGAAGAGCATGTTTTCATCTTCCTTTCTATTGCTGAGATCAGTATATCAGCAGGCAGCCGTTTGCGCAAGCCGGCAATCTAATTCTTATGATCCTTAGGAATTTTCTGTTTTCCTTGAAAATACAAAACATATGGTGTATAATGCTAAAAGATTTTTTGAAAGGATCACTTGTAGCGTTTTACGTTACATTTTACTATACAGCGAGGATAACCGTTATGAAGAAAACCCGTTTATTTTCCGTTATCTCCTTTATTGTCCTGATAGCAGTTTCCATCCTGTTTGGCTATCACGTGTACCGTTCTCAGCTGATCCCTGAAAGGCTGCTTCTGCTTGCCCTTATTCTTTATATTATTGTTTTCTGCCTTCTCGTGCTGCTCGTTTTCCGCTCCAAGCAGCGTTTCCTGACCGTTCTCGGCGGGATATTATGTCTTGCTCTCTGCGTTGTTCTGCTTGCGACCACCATGTATTTCAATCGCGCAGTCAATGCCGCCCAGACGATCACGACAACGAAAACAGAAGTATCTAACGTCAGCGTTTATATGCTGAGTGATCGGACGGACGAATCCACTGCCCTGACCGTTGAGATGACCTACGGCATCCTGAACGAGCAGGATCGCGCGAATACCGACAAGGTCATTGACAAATTGCAGGAAGAGCTGGAAGGCTCGCTGAATATCCGTCCGTTTGACAGCTTATCCGGACTTTTTGACGCTCTCCTTCATCAAGACGTCGATGCAGTCATTGTAAACAGCGCATTCCTGCAGCTCCTGAATGAAACCGAAGGATATGAAAACCTGGAAAGCCAGCTGCGCGAGATCCACAAAGTTCAGGTCATTGAAGAAAAAACGGAAGAAAAACCTGCTCCCACAAAAAAACCGGTTACCGTAAAGCCGGAGAAGACCCAGAGCGAACCTGAGAAGAAGGATTGCTTCATTGTCTATCTCAGCGGCATCGATACGCGCGGCTCACAAATGATCGAAAAGAGCCGTTCCGACGTGAACGTTCTGGCTGTCGTCAACCCGAATACGCATCAGATTCTGCTGCTCACCACGCCCCGCGACTACTATGTGACGCTGCAGTTTGAGGATTATCAGTCCTACATCAAAGACAAGCTGACGCACGCCGGCATGTACGGCGTCCAGGTGTCCATGGATACTTTGGGCCTGCTTTACGATATTGATGTCGATTATTATTTCCGCGTCAATTTCACTGGCTTTGTTGATATCGTCAACGCGCTCGGCGGAGTTACTGTTGAATCTGAGAGCGAATTCTGGGAAAGAAGCGGACCGAATCTCTACCATTTCTATGAGGGCCCCAATCAGCTCAACGGCGAAGAATCCCTTGTCTTTGTTCGCGCGCGCGAGGCGATCGGCGATCAGCAGCGCGGCCGCAACCATATGGCATTTATCAGAGCCGTCATCGATAAAGCGACTTCTTCCGATCTGCTCCGGAATTTTGATGATATCGTCAAATCCGTGGAAGGCAGCTTTGAAACCAGCATGCCTTATGATCTGATCAGAGATCTGGTAAAAGATCAGATCGAAACGGCGCCTAAATGGAACATCGTCAGCTATGCCGTGTCGGGTGACGGCGCCAGCGCGCAGGTTTATTCTCTGGACATTGACGTGTTCGTCTTCCTCCCCAATCTCACAACTGTTGAAACGGCCAAGGGCCTGATTCAGCAGGTGCTGAACGGCGAAGAAATCGTCGCACCCGAACCGACGCCCAGACCTTGGTAAACAAAAACAAGAGCCAGACGGCCGATCAGCCGTCTGGCTCTTGTTTTATTATTTCAGTTTACGCAAGGACCTTTTTCAGTCTCGCATAGCGGGGGAGGGAGTGCTCCATCGGGATCTTGGGCTCGCCCTGGATCAGAGGCAGAACGTAATCGATCAGTTCCTGCTTGACACCGTTGTGCTCGTCGTTGATCCAAGCCAGGGGAATCTTCTTCTCGTAGTTGGCGGTCGAAGCAAGCGGAACCAGCGTCAGCTCGCAGGTATACTTGCCGTCGTCCATATTGCGGTGGAAGGCGACCATATAGCCGGAGGTACCCTTGACCGCTTCCTCTACGGCTCTCTTGCCGGCGGCATAAGCTTCCTTGATATCGGTCTCAGACGCGATATGCGCCGCGCAGCGCTGCAGCAGGCTCAGCTCGATACCGCGGACCTTGGCGCCGGTCTTCGCCTTGACAAGATTGGCCAGCATGGAAGCCAGGCCGCCCAGCTGCGCATGACCGAAGCCGTCGGTCGCGGAGGTTTTTGCTTCGGAAACGAAGCTGCCATCCGCATAATGGATGCCCTCGGAAACCGCAACCAGAACTTTTCCGTTCTTCTGGTACACACTCTCAATATCGGCAAAGAACTGATCCATATCAAAGTCGGTCTCCGGCAGATAGATCAGATCCGGACCGGAACCGAAATAAGTCGCCAGACCGGAGCTCGCCGCCAGCCAGCCGGCGTGACGGCCCATGATCTCGACGATCGTGATCATGCCGTTGTCATAAACGCGGGAGTCCTTGCTGATCTCCATGCAGGAGGTCGCAATATACTTGGCGGCGCTGCCAAAGCCGGGGCAGTGGTCCGTGCCAAAGAGGTCGTTATCGATCGTCTTGGGGACGCCCATCACGCGGCATTCGTAGCCGACAGATTCCATATAACGGCTGATCTTGTTGCAGGTATCCATGGAGTCGTTGCCGCCGTTGTAGAAG
>CAMNOV010000002.1 GCA_946547105.1 uncultured Clostridia bacterium
CGGGGACACTTCGGGTATGAACCGAATGCTCTGGCCAACTGAGCTATGCCGCCATGTGCTGCCGAAACAGCATACGGATTATATCAGCCTTAGGCCCAGTTGTCAATAGTTTTTTGCGTTTTTTGGGGCTTTTTGATTATCCCGGCAGGTAGTCGCAGGGATCGACGTCTTTGCCGTTTACCTGGATCGCAAAGTGCAGATGAGACGGCTGACCGATCTCACACAAAGCGCTGCGCCCCACGGCGCCTATGGCTTGTCCGGCCTCGACCCACTGCCCCTGGGACACGGCAGGGGAGTCCTCCAGATTGGCATAAACCGTCCGGCTGCCGTCAGCGTGGACGATGGTGACGACCGTGCCGAGCATGTCGTCCTGCTGCACGCTTTCAACGGTCCCCGCGCAGGAAGCCTGCACGATGGCGCCGGGTTCAGAGAGAATATCAATGCCGGCGTGGCTGCGCCAATCCTGCATCGTCACGTCGTAGACCAGGCGATCGCCGCTGTGGCTGCGCTCAAGCTCCCCGCTGACAGGCCAGCCGAAAACCGGCGCAGCGGCCTCGACCGGCTCGCTGTCGATATGGTCTACAGGCGCCGCCTCCGCCGGGCCTTCGTCGGACACGGCCGGCGCATCCGCCTCCAGCTCGGGCTGCGGCGCTTCCTTCTGCGGCCGCGCGGGGATGATCACCGTTTCAACGCGCCGTTCTTCGCTGGTATTGACGCTGGTTTGCAGGGCGTCCTTGCTCATAGTCTCATTCCCGGCCGCCATCATCCAGGCGGAAACGCCGATCACCGCGGCGCACAGGAAAAGGACTATGTAGAAGCCCTTTCCGGAAAGAAAGCCCTCCAGCCCTCGGCCGGAGCTGTTGCTGTTCATAAACATACCTCCGTTTACGAAAATTGGTTTGCAAGCCTATTCTTTCCCGCAAACGGTGGATTTATACACTACAATTATATATTTAAGCCTGAGCCGGGTTACATAACACCGGAAAGAAGAGAAACAAGCCCGAACAAGAGGGAAATATCTTAAAATGATTACTTGCATAAACAAAAAATTGTCAAAATAAATCTTCTTTTTTCATTGACAGCGCGGGTGAACTGTTATAAAATGTCTTTGATGTAGTGGGTGAACTATGTCCAGTTTTCATATATTCAGTTTTTACCATTCACCCATCACAGCGCTGAATTCGTACACCATTTTTCCTGAAAAGGGAGGAATTAGAATTGAGTAAATCCATCAAAAGAGCCCTGTCCCTGCTTCTCGCACTGACGATGGTTCTGTCCCTGGGTCTGCCGGCTTACGCTGTCGGCGTGCCCGAGGACGACATTGCCATTACTGAGGAGCCGGCGGTGAAGACCGCCAATCTTCCGATCGGCGCCGGCAAGCAGCCCGGCATCATCCCGGAAGACGAAATCATCTCTGACGATCTGATCGTTGACATCGTCGACGAAGAGACGGTCGCCGAGGAGACCGCGGCTCCGGCCAAGACCTTCACTTACAGTGAGTCCGCGACCGGCTTCTCGGTCGAGGTTTCTGCGCCCACCGGCGCTCTGCCTCTGGGCACCGAGATGGTCGTTGACCGTCTGGTCGACCTGACGGACGTGCAGGCTGCCGTTGACTCTGCCGACAACCTCGATGGCGAAGTACAGCTGGCTGCCGACATCAGCTTCTGGCATGAAGGCAAGGAGATCGAGCCCGCCGAGGGTTCCAAGCTCCTGGTCCGCATGAGCGCGCCCGAAATTGAAGGCATTGCCGATCCCATCGTCATCCATGTTCCCGACGGCGAGAACGCTGTTCCCGAGATCGTGGAGCAGATGAGCGCGGACAACGACCTCGTCCTGGTCAACACCGTTGAGTTCGAGGCGGAGGACTTCTCCGTCTACGCGGTCATCGGCGAAGTGATCATTGAGGACGAAGAGGGCACGATCGACTTCGAGTCTGAGGACTACACCGTCACCGTCTCCTACACCAAAGAAGCGAAGATCCCGGCCGGCACCAAGCTGACCGTCAGCGAGATCCCCTACGGCACCGACGAGTACTTTGAACTGCGTGCGGCTGCTCAGGAGAAGCTGAATGAGAACATAGACTTCAGCAGCGAGCGGGATATCAGCAAAGCCCGCGGTATCGCCGATGCGATTTTCGTGGACGTATCCCTGGAGTATAACGGCAAGCCCTTTGAGCCGGCCGTTCCTCTGGACGTGAAGATCACGCTGAACCATGGCGCCCTGTTCTGCCCGGCCGGTGAGGAAACCGTGGTCGTCCACTTCGGCGACAAGGAAACCGAGCTGATCGAGGACGTAGCCGTTGGCCTGTCGGCCTATGAAGTCCCCAACGGTATGCCTGAAGGCCTGATGCTCAACAGCTTCGACTATGAGCAGAACGGCTTCTCCGCTGTCGGCCTGATCTCCACCGACGATTTCATCGACTTTGAAAAGGCTGTTCCCGCCGAGACGCTGCCTTCCGCTGCTGAGCTCCTGGCTTCCATTGTCAAAGCTGCCGGCGATCCCAGCATCAACGCCGGCAAGACCGTGACCGACGCAAACGGCGACGGCGTCTACGAACTGGCCCTCAGCGTGCAGGCGACCTCCAAGCAGTCTTCCGACACGAAGGCCCAAAAATCCAACGTGGTCATGATCATCGACGTGTCCGGCAGTATGGAGTATTATACCTATTATGATAGCTATACCTATGATGCTGCCACATATAACAATTTCATTTACTATAACAGCAACTCGGGCACAAATAACACCCAGCTGTATTACGGAAGATTTTATGATTATAATTCTTACTCGTATAAGACCGGTTGGTATTATAGGGATGGCTGGGGTGATTCCTATAGTTACACTGGCCCCGTATATGCTTATGAGACCCGTCTGCAAGCCACGCAGCGCGCGGCCTGCGCCGTGGTGGACGCCCTGCTGGCCTATAATACCAACCAATACAACATCAAGGACATGTTCGAGATCACGGTCGTAAAGTTTGCCGAAAGGACGGCGTACAGTGGCTACAACGGCACGGAAACGGTCATCAAAGACTCCACCGATGCCACTGCGATCAAGAACGCGATCAACGGGCTCAAGGCCGCCGGCGGCACGCACTGGCGCGCCGCGCTGGAGCAGGGCCTGGCAGAAGCCAACTACTTCAAGAATACCGATCCCTCCAGATCTACAGATCCTGTGGAGAAAACCTCCGTCATCTTCCTGACCGACGGTTTCCCGACCGAATATGGCACCGGCAACGATGGCGGTAGCGAGAACAACGGCAACGTCAGCCACGGCTATCGTGACGCCAGGGATCCCGCAAGGGATATTGTCGCCGGCGGCTTTACCCTGTATAACATTTTCGCTTTCGGCAATGATACAACCACCTGGGGCAATACGAGCGGACAGTATAACACGGGCAGCCACACCGGCTTCCAGTTCCTGTGCGGGCTGGCCAACTATGCTTACGGTTCTGGCGACACGGATAACTTCAGCACGACGACCAACGAGGCCCGTCAGTATTGCTTCAACGCCAAATCCACGGATGATCTGCTCAAAGCGTTCAAGACGATCATTGACCACATCACCAATAACGTCGGTTTTGCCGGCGTGAACTTCACCGACGGCGTATCCCTCGGCGCTACCAGTACCTCCGTCGCTGTCAACGGCACGGCCAAGGCCGACAGCATGCGCTATACCGTGAAAGATGAGACCGGAAAGATCGCCTACACGGTGAAATTCAATACTTCGGGTGCAGCGACCTTTACCATCTACAATGCGGATGGCACCACGACGGTGCTGACGGACAGCGCGCCTGAAACGGTCACCACGACGATCAACGGTAATACTATCAACTCTCAGGTTTATTCCGTTACCGTTGGGGAAGGCGAGAACGCCAAGACCTACAAGATGTCTCCCGCCACGATCGACGCCAACACCGGCATGGTCAAGTGGGATCTGGCCGGCCTGGGTATCCTGGAAAGCGGCTACACCTATACTGTAGCCTTTGACGTATGGCCCAACCAGACCGCCTATGACATCGCGGCCGACCTGAATAACGGCATCTACCCGGATATTGACGCTGCACTGACCGCATATAAAATTACCGATGCGACCGAGCGCCAGCATATCAAGGACGCAATTGTCAAGAATGCTGACGGCAGCTACGAACTGTACACGAACTATGAACAGTCCGTGGAGTACTATCCCGCTACTGAAACGACCGATGGTGAAGGAAACACGACCTGGACTTACGGAGACAAGGCGACGCAGGACGTTCCTCAGCCTGATCCCGTTCCTCTGAAAGGCTCCAAGCTCAAGCTGGTGAAGGCCTGGGAATCCAACCTGTCCCCCAATGAGTACAATGAGCTGCTTTGGGTAGACGGCAAAGTCGGCGGTACCTCCAAGGAGTATAAGATCACCCTATATGTCTGGAAGGCGGATACCGAGGCCGCGCTGATGGATCTGGTCGAGGAAGGCGACATCAGCAAGGCCTATATCACGAAGACCCTCGGCTGGGATGAGACTGTGGAAGGCACTGACAAATATGTCTGGGAGAAGGATGCTGCCGTCGCCCCTGGTATGATGCTCAATGTCGATGCGGCTAAACAGCTCGGCTACGACGTCACCGATCAGACCAAGCTCCGTGAATTCACCAACGATCAGGGCAAAACGCTTACCTACTATGTGATCGAGTCTGGCCACTACTATTACGTGACTGAGGAAGGCTCCGACCTCCACTTCGAGCTTCAGACGGTTCTCTATCACCCGATGATTGTGGACGGCACTCTCTACAATGTCTCCTTCGGAGAAGGCAAGACCGTTGAAAAGATGGATCCGATGAAAGCCGTTACCGCCACCAACACCCTGAAGGGCGGCCTTAACATCAGCAAGGTCGTTACCGGTGAAGACAAGACCACCGAGGTCAAGGATCCCGAAACCGGTCTGAAGACCTGCGAGGACGAGTTTACCTTCAAGATCACCATCTGGAAGGAAGACGAGGAAGGCAATAAGACTCCTGTCTATACCACGGATGATCAGATCGACACCTCTGAGGCTACGCCTAAGACCATTTCCGGCAGCGTTGGTTATCGTATTTTCGCCAAGCCCACTGGCTTTGACGAGCATGGTGATGTTGTTTACGACAAAAATGCGCAGAAGCGCGGCGCTGTTCTTGCGGAAGACAGCGAGTACGCTGACCTTGCCAACGGTGTCTTTGCCGAAATCACCAGCACCGAGACTACGATCACCCTGACCATGCCGGCCAACGGTGAGATCCGTCTGGTCAACCTGCCTGCCGGTACTCACTACAAGGTCGAAGAGATTCTTGATTCTGCGAATACCTCTTATCAGCACTTCAAGACTGTGCATGGCGTCAAGACCGGCAGCGGCATCACCGAAGACGAGCCTGTTACCAATATCGAGGTCTCTGGTGAGGTCCATGGCAATATGGCTGCTGTCGAAACCTTCTATAACTGGGCTGCCAGCTTCTATGTGTACCACTCCGCGGACAACACCATCGAGAAGATCTCCTTTGCCGACAACCGCGTGAAGGGTGAGTATGACGAAGAGAACAGCAAGTACACCTACACCTTCAACATCGCCAAGGAGACCAAGGATCACTACATCTACGGCGGCTACTACAAAGACTTTGCCGACAAGGGCACGTTCGACGTGACCACGGCGCCCTTTGTTAAGGCGACCGAGGCTGTTGCGACCACCTATGACGGTGAGCACAAAGACGGCTACTGGTTCAAGGTCATCGAAGGCAGCCCCGCCCCCTACCGTGGCGACGCCAGCAAGTGGACTCCCGCCCAGGCCTACACCGAAAACGGTACGGCAATGGAACCCAAAGCCAACACGGTGTATTTCCTGAAGGAAGTCCCCGACGCCTTTATTCGTATCGCTCTGCGTTACACCTACTACTTGAACTCCACTTATGACGTTGGTACTGTGTGGCTGGTGTGCGCTATTGACGGCGACGTCGACAACGGCTATAAGGATTTCGGCTTGATGAACTATGAGGATGGTTCCGTGATCGCGAATGTGAAAGCGGAAGATGGCATGCCTAAGGCCGTTATTGCCGGCGCCGAGGTGAATTTCACCGCAAAAACGACGCAAACCTCTGTGAAAGTCGATGCGTCTGACCTGATTACCAAGATGGGTGACTCTTTCTTTGATACCAATAAGGGCCCCTACACTGGTAATGTCGCATACATCACCGTCAGAGACAAGAGCATCTACGGCAACAGCGACAGCGGAATGATTGAGAATCTGATTACTTCAGAGCAGAAGACCGTTTTGTTCTTCGTGACTCCGGACAACGTCCAGGTCACCAGCGCTCGTGTAGCTTCTGTCAAGAATATCAACGGTGTGGCGTCCAAGGGCGAGGTAGCCAAGCGCATCACGCTGCAGAAGTTTGGCCTGCGTGATAATTCTGAAGAACTCAGCACTTATATTTCCACGCTGACATATGTTCCTGTCGATTGATAAGAAAGAGAACGAGGTGAATGAAAATGAAAAAAATGTTTGATATTCCTCGTATCGTTCCGGCAGTCATCTTGACTAATCCCATCGGCTACGGCAGCGATCAGGAAGAACAGAACAAGATCAAGCCCGTTCCTATGAGTTTCGGCGAGTGGGCGCAGTCCCGTTTCGTCTCCGACTACGACCAGAACCCCGGCGTGGACTTCCAGGACTACGCGGCCTGGTTCAGCCAGTGCGGCTTCGGCGAGACCGCCTGGATGCAGTTCAACCCCGGCGTTACGATGGACGTCTCGGAAACCAAGTGATCCGCAAATAATGCAATGAGAAGTAGCGTGGGGTGATCTCCACGCTATTTCTCATATAGAGGAAATCATGGAGAAGATCTATCAGGCAGAATACGCCGGACATCCGGTGCGCTATGTCTTTTTGAACCCCTTTACGCGCCAGCACTTCAAGTTCTGGCTCAAGCCTGTCGAAGGCGAGGAATACGACATCAAGGCCACGCCGGAGCAGGTCGCGCGGACGCTGGCACATATGCCGGAGACCAATCCGGAATACTACGCCGAGTACAAGTTTCTGATCCTGCCGACGAGCGACTATCTGCTGCGTTATCGCTGCTGCCTGTTTCACGCGGTGGCCTTTCTCTGGCGCGGCCGCGCCTGGCTGCTCACCGCGCCCAGCGGCACCGGGAAAACGACCCAGTTTCTGAACTGGCGGAAGCTCCATCCCGGCGAGATCACGATGATCTGCGGGGATCTGCCCGTTCTCGAACTGCGGGATGACGGCTCCGTATGGGTACATTCGAGCAACTGGAACGGCAAAGAGGGCGTCGGCAGCTTTCAGTCTGCGCCGCTCGGCGGGACGATCCTGCTCGAGCAGGGCGGTGTGAACCGGATCGGTCGCCTGAACGTAAGCGAGGCGATCCCGGCGCTGTTCGGACAGTTTATTTCCGAGTACGAGACCGAGGATCAGATCCGTGCGGTCTGCGCGTTGATGGATGGGATGCTGAGCCGGTATCCGGCCTGGAAGCTTGTCAATCTGGGGGACGATGCATCGACGGAGCTGATGCGCTCAGTGATCGCGGAGGAGACGGGAGGAAACGATGGAACGGTATAAAACACGTGCTGGGGTCGTATTGACCTGCGTATGCGGCGAATGGCTGCTGGTTTCGGCTGCCGCGCTGCGGGGCCTTTGCCCCTTCGTCACCGTCATCAACGAAAGCTCGGCCTTTCTGTGGAAGCGGCTGCAGAGCGGCACGGACGCGGAGGAACTGGAGCGCGCCGTGCGGGAGGAGTACGAGATCGAGGATCCGGAGACTGTCCGGAGCGTGATCGTGGCCTTTCTGCAGCAGATGCGGGAGATGAATTATCTCGAAGAGGCCGGGAAAGAGACCGGCAAAGCAAATGATTGACGAGACGAAGAAGCTTCTGCTGGACGTGCTTTCCTGTGCGATCCGTGGCAAACAGGCGCCGATTACAGATCAACTCAAGAAAAAACGCATGGCTCTTTTTCAGCTTGCGATGGAGCACCATGTGCTGCCGCTGGTCGTTGATACGCTGTACCATGGGGAAGAAGCAGACCCAACGATGCGCGGCATGGCCGGGCAGGTCCGGAGCCTTGTGATCGCCCAGGCACAGCGGACGGCGGATTTCCAGCTGCTGCTGCAGCGCTTCGGCCAAAAGGGTCTGTGGCCTGTCGTGGTCAAGGGCTTGGTCTGCCGGAGCCTCTATCCCGAGCCGGAGCTGCGGCCCTCCGTCGACGAAGATTTACTGATCCGTCCGGAGGACTTTTCCGTATACGACGCGGCCATGAAGGCCGCAGGCTTTCGCGTGGAGCAGGGCAATGAGGATGAGGATTACGAAATCGTCTATCTGCATCCGGAGAGCGACTTCTGCATCGAGCTGCACACCAGCCTGTTTCCTGAGGAATCCGAGGCCTACGGCGACTGTGCGCGTTATTTCGACGGCGCGATCGACCGCGCCGTCGATCTGACGGTGGAAGGCGTTTCGCTGCGAACGCTTGCGCCGACGGATCATCTGCTGTTTCTGATCTGCCATGCCTACAAGCATCTGCTGCACGGAGGCGTGGGAATCCGGCAGCTCTGCGACATGGAGCTGATGATCGAACGCTTTGGGAAAGATCTCGACTGGGGCTATATCCGCAAAAGCTGCGACGGGCTGAGCCTTTCGGTATTTACAGCGGCTCTGTTTCGCATTGGGGAAAAGCATCTGGGTTTCGCGATGCCGGAGGCTTTCGTGGACATTGATGTGGATGAGAGCGCGCTGCTGGAGGATATCCTCAGCGGCGGTCTGTACGGAGTCGTTGACGTCGACCGGGCACACAGCAGCACGATGACGCTGGAGGCGGTCTCGGCCGCCAGGGACGGGCGAAGGAGCAAAGGCGCGCTGCATTCGGTATTCCTGCCGCTGGAAGCGATGCGGGGAAACTATCCGTATCTGAGGAGCTGTCCCTGGCTGCTGCCGGCTGCCTGGGTGCAGCGGATCTTCCGCTATCTGGCGAGAAAAGACCGCTCCGATCCCGTCAACCCCCTCAGAAGCGTCCAGATCGCCCATGAGCGCATCGACCTGCTCAAGCAGTACCGCATCATTCGGTAATGTTTTTGTTTCGCATTATAAAACTGGATAATCTGCTGATGATTGACAAAAGCGGCCCAGACAACGGGGCCGCTTTTCTGTTCATGTCTACGAAATCCTTGTATTTTCCTGGTTTTTACTTCTAATCAATGTGTTTCTTGTTGCATTTTATTGCTTAAAAATGTATAATCGATAATTGGATTGATATGGTCAAATGATAGTGGGTGGAGAAGCGGCATGGAAAAACCGAACGAAGAAAACAAGGCGCTTTTTCAGTCGCTGCATATTTTGAGAAGCCGTTGGAAAGACGGCACCTTCGGCGAGATCCTGGATGACTGGCGCTGGATCTTCAGCTACAGCAGACGGTATAAGACGGCGATCGTTTTTTATACGCTGCTTGGCGTGTTCGGCACGACCTTTGGCCTCGTGGCCAGCGTTGCCGGTAAATACGTGATCGATATCATTACCGGGTATGAGACCAGCAAGTTGGGCGCCATGATCGCCGTGATGCTGGGCAGCGCACTTTTCAGCCTGGCCTTCTCCAATATCATCAACCGGATCTCTACCAGACTCAGTATCAGCATCCATAACGACATCCAGGCCGATATTTTTGACCAGATCATCGACGTGGATTGGAAAGCGATCAATCAATACAGCAGCGGGGATCTGCTCAACCGCTTCAACAGCGACGTGAGCACCGTCAGCAACAACGCCATCAGCTGGCTGCCTTCCATTATCATTGCCGTTTATAATTTCGTCGTTACCTTTGCTTTGATCTGGCATTACAACAAAGTCATGTCTCTGCTCGCCTTTGCCAGCGCCCCGATCATGCTGCTGATGAGCAAGTATTTCATCAGAAAGCAGCGGGAATACGCGGCGAAGGTCAAGGAGACCGGCAGCGAAATGATGGGCTTCGAGGTGGAGACCTTCTATAACTTCGATACCATCAAATCCTTCGGTGTGATGGAAAACTATGGACGCAAGCTGCGTGCCTGGCAGCAGAAGCTGAAATCCATCACGCTCGATTATAATCTCTTTACGATCAAGACAAATATCTTCATGTCGATCCTCGGCATGATCGTACAATACGCGGCTTTCGGGTACAGCCTGTTCCTGCTCTGGTCGCACCAGATCACCTACGGCACGATGACGCTGTTCCTTGAACAGCGCAGCCGTCTGTCCGGCGCTTTCAACAGCGTGGTCGGCATCATCCCCTCGTTTCTGACAAGCTCCGTATCCGCTCACCGCATCCGCGAGCTGATCGAGCTGCCGCGCGAGCGGCATCTGCCGGAGAGCGAAAAGCTCCGTGAGCTGTCCGACCGCGGCTTCGAGGTGCGGATGAACGAGCTGAGCTTTGCCTACGTGGAAGGCAAGCGCGTGATCGAAGAGTCTGGCTTCCGGGCCTGCCCCGGAGAGATCGTGGCGCTGGTCGGGCCTTCCGGCGAGGGCAAAACAACGATGATCCGCCTGATGCTCGGGCTGATCCGGCCTGACGAGGGAAGGGCCTTTCTGCGCGCTGCCGACGGCAGCGAGGTGGAGATGAACGCGGACAGCCGCGGTCTTTTCTCCTATGTGCCGCAGGGCAACACCATTCTTTCCGGCACGGTGGCGGAAAATCTGCGCCTGGTCAGGGAAGACGCAAGCGACGAGGAACTGATCGAGGCGCTGCAGATCGCCTGCGCCTGGGATTTTATTTCCCGGCTGCCGGATGGCATCAACACCAGGGTGGGCGAGCGCGGCCGCGGTTTTTCCGAAGGCCAGGCCCAGCGCATCGCCATCGCCCGCGCAGTGCTGCGCGACGCGCCGATCCTGCTGCTGGACGAGGCAACATCCGCGCTTGACGTAGCGACGGAGCGCCAGGTGCTGCGCAATATCATCCGCCAGCGCCCGAACAAGACCTGCATCGTGACGACCCATCGCCCCACTGTGCTGAACATGTGCCAGCGGGTCTACCGCGTAATGGAACGGCACGTCACCGAGCTGAGCGAGGAAGAATCCAGCCGCATGGCGATGGACTTTTAACAGACCGAGCAAGGAGATCCCCGCATGATTGATATTCACAGCCATGTCCTCCCCGGCATTGACGACGGGTCCGCGGACATGGAAATGAGCCTGGACATGCTGGCCATGGCGGCGGAAAGCGGCGTGGATACCCTGGTCGCCACGCCACATTGCAATATTCCCGGTGAATTTGAGAATTATCTCTCGCAGGACCTGGAGGAGCTTTTCCGGGAACTGCAGCGCGAGGCCGAACGGGACGAGATCCCCCTGCGGCTGTGCCGCGGAATGGAGATCTACGCCACGCCCGAGCTGCCGGAGCTGCTGAAGAACGGACGTGTCTGGACCCTCAACGGCGGCCGCTATTTCCTGACGGAGTTCAACTTCGGCGAAAACCCGGATTTCTGCAGCTACGTGCTCAGGCAGTGCGCCAGACTGGGTTATCGTCCGATCGTCGCCCACCCGGAGCGCTATTACTTTCTGCAGCGGGATCCCGAGCTTGCCTACGAGTGGTGCACGGCCGGTTACGGCCTTCAGATCAATAAGGGCAGCCTTCTTGGCCGCTTTGGCCCACAGGCCCGTCAGACGGCGACGCTGCTGCTGGAGCACGGTCTGGCCGCCTGCGTTGCCAGCGACGCCCATCGCCCCTATGAACGGACCACACACATGGGAGAGGTCAAGGATTATCTGGACAGAGTGTACGGCGAGGAATACCGCCGCCTGCTGCTGGAGGAAAATCCGGCGCGCATTCTGGACGGGCGCGAGCTTCTCGGCTATGAACCGATCCCGTTTTGATTAATGCAAGACTATAAGAGGAATGAGCTATGAGCATTAAGACATTCAGAACTCTCATCACAGTGTTTTTTCTGTGCGTGTTTACGGTGTTTGCCGTATACCGCGTGAGGCTGTACCTGGCGTCGGATTCCAAAGCGCCGGTGATCACCGCTGACGTGGATACGATCGAGGCCAGCGTTTCGGTCACGGATGAGGAGCTGCTGGCCGGCATGCGCGCGGAGGACAACATGGACGGGGACGTTACCGGCTCGCTGGTCGTCGCCTCCAAGTCCAAGTTCATCAAAAAGGGTACGCTGAACGTCAATTATGCCGCATTTGACAAGAACAACAACGTCGGCGTGTATACCAGAGAGCTGACCTATGTCGACTATGAGTCTCCGAAGTTCAAGATCACCAAGCCGCTGCGGATCCTGACGGGCGATACCCGCGCCAATATCCTGGACAACATCAGCGCTTCGGACTGCCTCAACGGCAATATTTCCTCGCAGATCATGTACACACTGGGCGACAGGACCATGACCAGCGATACGGCCAGCGTCCAGACCCTGAATCTGCAGGTGACGAACAGCGCCGGCGACACGGCTACGCTGGAGCTGGAACTCGATTACGACGATTTTACGACCTATTACACGCCCGCGCCGCACCTGAGCGACTATGTGATCTATACCAAGATCGGGGAAGTGCCCAATTACCGCGGTCTGCTGATCGGGCTTTGGACCGGCGGCGTGACGCGCGCCTTCACCGGCACGGATTACGATGAGTCAGACGTGCAGATCAACAGCACCCATGTAAACGTCAGAGAGCCGGGGATCTATCCCGTCTATTACCGCCTGATCAGGACCGATAAGGACGGGGCCCGCGAAATGCTCGGCATTGCCAAGCTTCTTGTGATTGTGGAGGAATAAGAGATGGAAGAAAAAACCGGCATTTCCTCCTTCATGGAGCAGATTGACCTGTACAGTCTGATCCGCGATGTTTTCAAGAATCTGGGTTTCATCCTGCTGGCTGCGATCGCGGCTTCGATGATCGCGGATATCGTAGTCCGCGACAATTACCAGAACTCCTATACGACGACGGCGACCTTCGTCGTCACCAGCAAGAATTCCAGCAACTATGCATACAGCAATCTGAACGCGGCCTCTGCCATGGCCGACAGCTACAGCAACATCCTCAACAGCAGCCTGCTGCGAAAAAAAGTCTGCCAGGATCTGGGCGTCTCCAGCTTTGACGCCAAAGCCAGGGCGAGTGTGATCGCCGATACGAATCTGATGACTCTGAGCGTGACCTCCAGTACGCCGCAGAAGGCCTATCTGACGATCCGCTCGATCATGCGGACGATCAACGGCCTGACCGGCTATGTTTCCGAGAACATGGTCATGGAAGTGCTGCAGGATCCGCCGGTCCCCACCAAGCCGGATTCCTCCGTCTCCGTTACCCGGCAGACCCGCCGCGCTTTTCTGCTGACCGGCCTCGCCGTTACGCTTGTCTTCATGTATCTGTCCTATCGGCGCGACACGGTCAAGAGCGAGGACGATCTGAAGGAAAAGCTGGACGCGGATTCTCTCGGCGTGCTGTACCACGACCCGGTCTATCACTCGGCAAGCGACTTTTTCCGCCGCAGCAAGAGCAAGCACCTGGTCACCGACCTGAACGCCCGCTTCGAATATGTGGAGCGCTTCAAGAAGATCTCCGCCACGATCGCCGGCATCGCCCGCAAAAAGGGCGTCAAAACGATCCTTGTCACCAGCGTGCGTGAGCATGAGGGCAAATCCACCTTCTCGGCAAACCTCGCGCTGACGCTTGCCCGCCAGTCCGCCTCCGTTCTGCTGATCGACGGCGATATGCGCCGCCCGACGCTGAATAAGATCTTCCTCAAGCCGGGGGAGAAGCTTGACGGCAGCCTGGGCGATATGCTACAGGGCAAGGCCAGCATGACGAGCGTGATCTACAACAACAAGGATCTCGGGATTCAGATGCTTCTGAATGACAGAGATTACCCGAATTCCACGGATATCGTTTCCTCCTACTATATGGAGCGGCTGCTTGAGGTGGCGTCCAAGAGCTTTGACTATATCGTCATCGACTCCCCGCCGATGTCGATCATGGCGGACGCCGAGGTCCTGGCCGGACTTGCCGACCTGAGCATGCTCGTCGTCGGCTACGACAACGTCCCCGCTCCGGATCTGAATGACGCGATCGATTCGCTGCGCGACTGCAAGGCCGAGTTCATCGGCTGCGTGCTCAATAACGTGTACACGCTGCCCGGCGCGCACCGGACCGTCGGCGGATACGGCGGATACGGCGGTTACGGCCGCTACAGCCGTTACTCTCACTACCAGCGCTACGGAAAGTACGGCGGTTACGGTCATTACGGAGACAAATCCAAGTAATACGATCCGGGAAGGATACAGGTATGAACGAAAACACGACCAATACAACAGCGAAGTCTGAAAACACAGAGCGTACAGAGCTGACCTCGCTGATCTGGGATATGCTGCACCGGCTGAAACGCTTCTGGTGGGTGATCGTGCTGCTGACGGCACTCGTCGCCGGGCTGTTCTATTTCCGCAGCAGCAGCTCCTATTCGCCGCGCTACGTGGCGGAGGCCACGGTCTCGGTTGAGATCGTCAACGGCGGCCAGTATGCCAACCAGAATACCGCCGAGCAGATGGGCAAGGTTTTCCCCTATATTTTAACCAGCGGTGCACTTTCCGACGTGATCTCCGCCGATCTGGGGACCAAGAGCGTGCCCGGCACGATCTCGGTATCCAGCATCCACGGTACGAATCTGCTGACGATCAGCGTTTCATCCGGCGATCCGAATATGGCTTATGCGATCTTGCAGTCGGTGCTGAGCAATTATCCGGAAGTGGCCAAGTTTGTCGTCGGCCAGACCTTCCTGTCCGTGATCGATGACAGCGGCGTTCCCACGGACTCCGGCCGCAACACCGTGCTGCGCGGCTCGCTGCGCCGCGGCGCGCTTGTCGGCTTTGTCCTCGGCGTCCTGCTGCTGCTGGTCTATACCATCAATACCCGCACCATTCGCAGCGAAATGGAGCTGCGCCGCCTGCTGAACATCCCCTGCCTCGGCTCTCTGCCGCTGGTCAAGCGCAAGCGCCGCACGAGCGAAGTCGACAGCCAGATCAACATGCTCCAGGACCGCAACTGCGACGACTATATCGAAGCGATGCGCCTGGTCCGCACCCGTCTGGAACGCCAGCTCGGGGACAAAAAAGTGATCATGGTCACGAGCTCCATCCCCGGCGAAGGCAAGTCGACAGTTGCGGCCAACCTGGCCATCTCCTTTGCCCAAAAGGGCAAGAAGGTCATTTTGATCGACTGCGACCTGCGCAATCCTTCTACGGCCGGTATCTTTCACATTGAAGGCGAGCATCCCGGCCTGGCTTCGATCCTGAAGGGCGAATCCCGCCCGGAGGAGTCGATGGTGCAGATCGTGTATCAGGACGAGCCCATCGGCCTGACGGTGCTCTGCGGCGGCGAGCAGCAGACGCGCGCGGTCGAGATCATGGGCGGCGAAGAGATGGGAAAGCTGCTCGACAAGCTGCGCTCTCTGGCAGACGTCATCATTCTGGACACGCCGCCTTCCGCCATGCTGGTCGACGCGATGTTCCTCGCCCGCCATGCAGACGGCGTGGTGTACGTGGTCATGAACGACTATGCCAAGCGCCGCTTCATCTTCAAGGGTATCGAAGAGCTGCAGGAGAACTCCGTTCCGGTACTCGGCTGCCTGCTCAACGGCGCCCACGGCCGCGTCGGCCGCTACGGTTACTATGGCCGCTACGGCAGCTACAGCCGCTATGGCTACGGCTACAGCTACAGCAGCAAAAACTATAAGAGCAAGGATTCGGAACACGCAAAGTCCTGAGGCTTGCCCTTTCACTTCGCCAGGCAGGTAACGGCATGAAAAAAAGAACTTGGATATGGATCCCGGCCGCGCTGCTGGCGTTAACGCTTCTCTGCCTGCTGTCCGTGTTCCTCTCGGCGCGGATCTTTACCGTGACCAAATACAGGATCTATGCCCCGCTGGAGCAGCCGATGCGGCTGGTGCAGCTGAGCGACCTGCACAATTCCGAATTTGGGGAGGACAATGCCCGGCTCGTCAAGCGCATCCGCGCCCTGAAGCCGGACCTGATCCTGATGACGGGGGATATGATCAACAATGACGATCCAGATATCTCCGTCCTTCTGGAGCTGACGCAGTCTCTGAGCGGGATCGCCCCGGTCTACTGCTGCTACGGCAATCACGAGATGGCCTGGATGGAGCTCTTTGATACAGACCTGCGCCCCAGTCTGGAGCAGGCGGGTGCAACGGTGCTGGACGCGGAATACTGCGACCTTGACTGGAACGGGAACGCACTGCGCCTCGGCGGCTATGAGGGTTATTACCGCGCCCCCGTGATGACCTCGCACGGCGACCGGGAGAAGGAAAAGCGGGAATTTGAATTCTTTCAGGAATTTGAACACACAGATCGTTATAAGATCCTTTTAAACCACATTCCCACCGCCTGGCTCGACTGGGAATACCGGGATGACTATAACGTCGATCTGGTGTTCTCCGGGCATTATCACGGCGGCCAGATCCGCCTGCCGCTGATCGGCGGGCTGTTTGCTCCGAATATCGGTTATTTCCCGCATTATACCAAGGGCCTTTACGCCAGCATCCCCGCCAAGGTCGTCCTTTCGGCCGGCCTCGGCTCGAATCGAAAGATCCCTCGCATCAACAATCCCGGAGAGATCGTCTGCGTTGATCTGATTCCGGAGAAATGAGGACTCCATCGCATGCCGATTTACAAAAACGGGCTCAAGCGTGTGCTCGACTGTGCCATCGCTTTGCCTGTCCTGCTTGTGGCCGCGATCCCGATGGCCTTGATCGCAATCGCTATAAAGCTCGATTCTCCCGGACCGGTGGTTTTTCGCCAGCAGCGTCTTGGGAAGAACGGAAAAGTTTTTGACATGCTCAAGTTCCGCAGCATGTGCCTCAATGCCGAACATACCGGCAGCGGCGTTTACTCTGAAAAAGGCGACAAGCGCGTGACCCGCGTGGGGAGGCTCCTTCGGGCCACCAGCCTGGACGAGCTGCCGCAGCTGATCAACATTCTGCGCGGCGATATGTCGCTGATCGGGCCGCGTCCGCCGCTGACCTATCATCCCTGGCCGCTCGAGGTCTATACCCCGGAGCAGAGAAGGATGTTCGAAGTGCGGCCCGGCATCACCGGCTGGGCGCAGATCAACGGCCGCAAGGCTGTGGAGTGGCATCGCCGCATCGAGTTGAACGTCTGGTACGTCGACCACGTGTCGTTCCTGCTCGACGTCAAGATCTTTTTCCTGACGGTGCTCAAAGTCCTCTGCAATGAAAACAACGTCAATCAGGGCGTAACCCTAAAAAAATAAAAGGAAGTTTGTCGTCATGGCGCTGAAAATGATGTATATTACGAAGGATCCGGAGATTGCCCGCATCGCGGAAGAAGCGGGTGTGGATCGCATCTGGGTGGATCTGGAGTATATTGGCAAGGCCTTGCGGCAGGGCGGTCTGGATACCGTCCAGTCTCATCATACCATGGAAGACATTAAAGTGATCCACGCGGCCATCAACCGCGCGGAGCTGCAGGTGCGGGTCAATCCGATCCATCAAGCCACCGCGGAATACAGTGATTCCCGGACGGAGATCGATGACGCCATCGCGGCCGGCGCCGACCGGCTGATGCTGCCGTATTTCAAAACCGTTGCAGAGGTCGAGACCTTTCTGGATCTGGTGGATGGGCGCGTGAGAAACAATCTTCTGCTCGAAACGCCGGAGGCGGTCGAGCGGATCGATGAGATCCTGGCCCTGCCCGGGATCGACGAGATCCATATCGGGCTCAACGATCTCAGCCTCGGCTACAAAAAGCCCTTCCTGTTTGACCTCCTGGCCGACGGAACGGTGGAGCGGCTCTGCCTCAAGTGCCGCGAAGCCGGCATCCCTTACGGCTTCGGCGGCGTGGCCTCTTTGGGACGAGGCCTGCTGCCCGCCGAGTATGTCATCCGCGAGCATTACCGCCTCGGCTCGACCCGCGTGATCCTCTCCCGCAGCTTCTGCAACCGGGAACTGAACGCCGATCTGGACGAGGGCCGCATTGCCTTTACCTCTAGAATGCGTCAGATCCGCGCCTTTGAGCGCGAGTGCGAGCAGCACGCCGCCTTTTTCTGGAACAGCCGCAAGGAAGCCGAACGGGAGATCCGCCTGATCTCAGAGAAGCTGAGCAGGGGGGGACGGACTTGAGGCTGCTGATCTGCGGCGCCTGGCAGGGCGCCGGAGCGCATTTGGACGAGATCCGCGCCATGGGGCACGAGGTCGCGTTTCTGCCCCAGGAACGGGACGAGCTGCCGGTCGAAGCCGACTGGGTGGAAGGCGTGATCGGCAACGGCTTTTTTCTCTTTCACCCGATAGAAACCTTTCGCAATCTGAAATATATCCAGGTCATCAGCGCCGGACTGGACCGCGTCCCGGTGGACGAGGTGCAGCGGCGCGGTATTACGCTGAAAAACGCGCGCGGCGTTTACAGCGGCCCGATGGCGGAGCACGCCGTCTGGGCGGCGCTGACATTGTATCGCCGTCGCGCGTATTACATGAATAACCAGGCGGAGCACATCTGGAGCAAGCTCCGCGTGATCCCGGAACTGGCGGGGAAGACGGTCTGCGTTCTCGGCTGCGGCAGCGTGGGCACGGCCTGCGCCGAGCGCTTCGGCGGCATGGGCTGCCGCGTGATCGGCGTCAACCGCACGCCGCGCAGAGATCCCGCCTTTGAGAAGATCTTTTCCTTTGCCGAAACGTCAGACGCGTTGGGCATGGCTGATATTGTGGTCGTGACGCTGCCGCTGAATGACGAGACGCGCCATTTGATAAATGAGGAACGTCTGTCGCAGATGAAAGACAGCGCCCTTCTGATCAATATCGCCCGCGGTCCGCTGGTGGATACGGATGCGCTGCTTGCGGCGCTGGACGTACAGCTCGGCGGCGCGGCGCTGGACGTTTTTGAAACCGAACCCCTCCCGGCGGACAGTCCGCTCTGGGAGCATCCCAAACTCCTCCTCACCCCGCACAACAGCTTCATGGGCGAGCACAACGCCGAACGCCTGGATGCGGTGATCATGAGAAATCTATCGGATCAAGAGAAAAATGCTTTTTCAACCTGAAGGGGGATTCCATGCAGTCAATAAAAGATCTTCTGGATCAGTATCCTCAATACCGGGAAAAACTGTATATCCGCGGCTTTCTCCTTTCAAAAGGTGAGGAAGACGAATCAGTATATCCCTATTACGGTGCATGGAAGCCCTTTTCAATCGGCAGCTATCGTCTGCTCGTACATCCGCTTCAGCATATCTGCATCCGTAATACTGGCTCCTATAGTGTAGCCCTTGTCGGACATGCCATGGATCCTTTTGCCCTGGAGGCGAATGAAGCAGTGATTCTGGACGGCTGTCTGGAAGAACTTGAACGAGATGAGGCATCTTTCTGGAATCGTTTCAATCAGCTTACAGGAGTTTTTACTTGTTTCGTATTTCATGAAGATCGGGTTTGGATCATTGGCGATGCCAGCGGTATGCAGACTACATTTTATGCCGTACAAAACGGCAAACTATTTGTATCCTCCCATACCATGATGCTGGGCGAGCAGCTTGGACTGAAAAAAGATCCCTATATTGATCGACTGATCCGATATCGTTTTTTCCCGCTTCTTGGAAATGCGCTACCAGGCGACCGGACGCAATTTGTCGGTCTTACTCGCGTCACGCCGAATATATGTACTATTTTTGAAAATGGTGAAATCAGACGTCGGCGTTTTTTTACCCCTTATAGGATGCCAGAAAAATCGAAGGAAGAGCTGGCGAAAGAAGCTGGCGAGCTGATAAACCGTACGCTGGTACTGGTCGCTCAAAAATGGAAGAAGCCGGCGATCTCCTTGACCGGTGGATGTGACAGCAAAACGACATTAGCTTGCGCCAGAGGGGTGTACGATCGTTTTCAGTATTACAGCTACTCGTCCTCTCCGGCCGAGCAAGTTGACTGCGAAGCGGCAGGGATCATTTGCCAGGCACTTGGATTGGAGCATACTGTCTATTCAATTCCGAACACGTTGCCGGATCATGAAGTGCTTGAAGTCGTAGCCAGGATCCTCCGTTGGAACTGCGGAGATATCCTGGACAGCAACCCGAATGACGTCAGAAAGCGGATTGTGCTGGATGAGATCGACGATTTTGACGTTGAGGTCAAATCGTGGGCTTCAGAGATCGGCCGCGCTTATTATTCCAAACGTTTTCACGGCCGCACAAAGTTTCCGGTGAAGCCCAGCGGCCGTGCCTGCACGACTTTGTATAAGTTTTTCCTCCATGACCGAAAGCTGGTCCGGGAAACTGACAAAGTGTTTGAAGGTTTTATCAGAGAGTATTATCAGGCTGCTGAGCAGGATCCGATCCCGTGGTTTGAACAGTTCTTTTGGGAATTCCGTGTACCCGCGTGGAATGGTCTTGTCATTACTGGTGAGCACCGATACTCCTCGGATATCACGATCCCTTACAACAATCGGTTACTGCTGACGATCCTGTTGAGCGTGCCGATCGAAGAGCGCATTACTGACGCACTGTATACGGAAATCAGAAAGCAGTTTCAGCCGAAGATTGATGCGGCCGGTGTTTCTGTGACAAATCTTCACCATACTGAGCGAAGAGAAAAACTGGAGAATTTGTATTGGCTGCTCCATACTGCAATTCCATACTAGAAAACTGAGAGGGGACTGTTCATTGCAGCTTTCATTTCTAATAAAAGAAAGAATTCATCTTTTTAATCAAAATATAAAAAAATATAATACTATCAATTACTGCGGATTTGCACCCTTATTATATGTGCGCTTTTGGGTTGATGAGATTTTTTCTTTCTTTTTCTTTGGCGCCAGCCCCGATGATTATTTTAGATATGAATTCTATAGAAAGTCTTTGTCTGAGCGGAATAACTTCATAACGTTTTTAAAAAGCAAAAAGCTTATCAAAAAGTTTAATAGCGAGGACATCGTTCGAAAAATAAACAGTAAAGATGAATTAAATCAGTTGTTTTCTTGCTATTTACACCGAGAATGGTTGGATTTGGATTCAGCAAATAACGATGCTTTTTCTGATTTTTTATGCAGACATAAGAAGATTATTCTAAAACCTAAAACTGGTTCCGGTGGAAAGGGTATTTTTGTCTTATCGCAAGAGGACGTTTCTATCCAAAGAAATGGACTTGAAGAGTATAGAGGATACATAGCGGAAGAACTTTTAAACCAGCATCAGGCTCTATCGAAAATTAATCCAAGTTCAGTTAATAGCATTAGAGTTATGACTTTTCGTGGAACTATTCTATCTGCTGTATTAAAGGTTGGACGTTTAGGGTCAGTTGTAGATAATATGAGCTCTTCAGGGCTGTATGGTAATATAGACTTAGATTATGGAGTAACCAATTCGGTTTTCCACGATATTAAATTAAATAACTATTATTACCATCCAGACACAAACGAGAAATTAATAGGACTAACTATTCCTCTGTGGAATGAAGTCAAACAAATTGTTGCTGAGGCTTCAAAATGTGTCCCAGACTTACAGTATTGCGGTTGGGATATAGCTGTTTTGCCAGATAAGGTAGCTATTATAGAAGTTAATGCTTCTCCAGGGCATGATTTGTCGATCCAGTCAACACTTCAACAAGGTATTTATAATAAAATACAACAAGAATTAAAGAAAAAGAGTTAACAGCATCAGAATGAAGATCCTCTTTGTAGCCACGGTGCTCAGCCATATCTGCCAATTCCATCTGCCCTATCTGCGGATGCTGAAGGAGCAGGGGCATGAGATCCACGTGGCGGCTCATGATAATTTGGCAGTAAAAAACGGCCTGCAGCTTCGCTATGCGGACAATCATATTGAAATTCCCTTTGAGCGTTCGCCCTTCGACCGCAGAAATATCAAGGCGTATCGTCGGCTGAAAGAACTGATCGACGGGGGAAACTATGACCTCATCGTCTGCAATACGCCGGTGGGCGGCATTTTGACCCGTCTGGCGGCGAGGAAGGCGAGAAAACAGGGAACGAAGGTCGTTTATATCGCCCACGGCTTCCACTTCTTCCGGGGTGCACCGCGAAAGAACTGGCTGCTGTATTACCCGCTGGAAAAGCATTTCGCCCGCCTTTGCGACATGGTGATCACGATCAACGAGGAAGATTATCAACTGGCGAAAAGCTGCGTCCCCGGGCGCGTGGAGCACATCCACGGCATCGGCGTCGACGGAAACCGCTATCATCCGGCAAGTAAGGAAGAGCAGGGCGTTATGCGGCAGAAAGAGGGCCTGTCCGGGGAGGACTTTGTCGTCCTCTGTACGGGCGAGCTCAACGAGAACAAAAATCAGAAAACGCTGATTGCCGCTGCGGCGATGCTGAAGGAGAGAATCCCTCATTTGAAGGTTCTTTTGGGCGGCAACGGCCCCAAGGAGCAGGAGCTGAAAGCTCAGGTCCGGGAGCTCGGGCTGGAGGAGACGGTCCGGTTTCTCGGTTACCGCACTGACCTTGAGCGGGTTGTCCCGGCGGTCGATGTGGTCGTTTCCTGCAGCAGGCGCGAGGGCCTGCCTCTGAATATCGTCGAGGCAATGCTGTGTGAAAAACCGATCGTTGCATCGACTAATCGCGGGCACCGGGAACTTGTCAAAGACGGAGCCACCGGCTTTCTGCTTGCCCCGGATGACGCCGCCGGCTTTGCTGATCGGATTAAAAAGCTAAATGATGATCAAGAACTGAGAAAAATGTTTGGCAGCAAGGGGTTAAGCAGAGCGCAGGCATATACAGTCAGCAGGGTTCAAAAAGAATTACAGATGATAATCGATAACTGCGTACTATCTTAAAGTAAGTCAGAAAACGGGGGATATTGAATGGCGGAGCCGATACGGGTGCTTCACGTTATAGCCGGCATGGGGAGCGGTGGAGCAGAGTCATTTCTGATGAATATGTGTCGTCATATTGACCGGGATAAGGTTCAATTTGACTTCCTTCTGCGCAGTAATGAAAATATATATACTAAAGAACTTGAATCAATGGGCTGCCGGGTTTACTATACGGCTTCTTTTCCGCGCCATTGGCTCAAAAATTTTCTGCAGACATGGAGAATTATAAAGCAGAATCATTATAAAATCATTCACGTCCATGCTAATGCTCTACTGTATGTTTTTCCTTTGATTATAGCAAAAAAGCTTAACGTTCCCTGCAGAATCATGCATAGTCATAATTCGTCCATGGCCTATAAAAGTGCGCTTCCGATCCATCAGTTTTTTAAAAGTCGGATCAATAGAATCGCTACGCATTGTTTTGCTTGCTCCATGCAGGCAGGAGAATGGATGTTTTCAGGGCAATACCAGATTATTTGCAACGCCATAGAGGTCGAAAAGTTTCGTTTTGATTCGATGGCAAGAGACAGGATTCGGGCTGAATGGAACCTTCCTAAAGACGCAATGGTTATTGGTCATGTCGGCAGGTTTTGGGAACAGAAGAATCATGCTTTTCTCCTGCATGTTTTTTCCAAGGTGCTCCAGCAGAAACCGAATGCTTATTTGGTGTTGATCGGAGAAGGCGGGCTGGAACAGCAGATCAAAGATCTTGCGTGCAAGTTAGGTTTGAGTGAACACGTTATTTTTGCCGGCGTCCGTAAAGACGTTAATAAAGCGCTGAGTGCCTTTGACGTTTTTGCGTTTCCGTCGATTTATGAAGGATTAAGCGTTGTCGTTATTGAGGCCCAGACAAATGGTTTGCCTTTGATTTGCTCGGAAGCTACGCCAAAATCTGTCCTATTTTCGCCTTATTCAGAGCAAATTCCCCTGGACTACGGTGAAGATACTTGGTGTCAAAAACTGTTGTCTGTCGGAGGACATAGATGCGATGTGTCAAACGCTATCCGCCAAGCAGGTTATGACATTAGAATAGAAGCTAAAAAGCTACAGGATTTTTATTGTGAGATTGGACAAAGTTACCGCATAGTTGAAGAGGGAAGAGATGAACACTAAGTATTCTGTGATTATCCCTGTATACAATGCGGCTGGCACTCTTCACAGATGTCTTGATAGTCTCGTTGACCAAGCTCAGGGCAGAGCGGAAATCGTTCTGGTCAACGACGGCTCCAAAGATGAAAGCTTGCGTATCTGTCGGGAATATGAGAGCAAGTATCCCGAAATCAAGGTGATTGATCAGCAAAACGCCGGCGCGTCAGCAGCCAGAAACACTGGTTTGGATGCGGCCGGAGGAACCTATATCAGCTTCGTTGACAGCGACGACTGTGTACCGGTCAACTACTTTGAATTGCTTGATGAGGCGGGAGACGCTGATTTCGCGATATACGCATATGTCCGTGTTGTGGGAGACAAGCAGATCCCGGTTGACATTCCGCAGAGTATCCTGAAAGAAAACAATCATTATGACAGGATCATTGAGATCGTCAGGAACCGCTTTGCGGCGCCGTGGAATAAACGGTATAAAAGAAGGATCATAGAAGAGAAAAAGATCCGTTTTAAACAGGATCTGATTATCGGCGAGGATTTCCTGTTCGGGTTGACTTATATGCTCTGTTGCCGGAGCAGCTGCGCCTGTGCCGACAGCATTTACTGTGTGGATGAGAGTTCAAGTGCATCGGTTACCAGAAGCGCCAAATATAATCCGACTCAATTTGTGAAGATCTATGAGTATGCCTTTCCGGTTGTCGAGCAGTGCTCCTGGGATGACATATACCGCGAGCGTTTGCTGCAGCAGCTGGATTATCTGTTTTGCAGGACTTCTTTCGTGGCTGCGGCTTATCAGCAAAAGACAGAAATCAGTGATTGCTCGCTGAAAGAACTGCTGCAGGGCTTTTATGATCAAAGCCGCTGGTCCATTCAGCCGTTGAACGCGACGCATGCCCTGATGAAACGCTGTATCAAAAACAAAGCGGCACCGGTATATTGGGCGGTGTCGTTTATCCGTAATCATCGGGCGGGCAAATAATAAATGCGTTCGTCGGTGATTGCACAGCCGGTTAGAGGGAGCTGTACCGCATAAAAACCTTCAGGAGGTCTGTGAAATGGGTAATACACTGCGTGAACTGCAGCTTTGTGAACTTCAGATATTGAAAGATGTCAGGATAATCTTTGAGCGACACGGTCTGAAGTACTATCTCAGTGGAGGAACGCTTCTCGGTGCCGTGAGACACAAAGGTTTTATCCCCTGGGATGATGACATCGATATTATGATGCCGTATGAAGACTACCGACGGTTTCTGGAAGTAGCGCAGGAAGAACTGGGAGACAAATATTTTGTTCAGAACAGTGAAACCGATCCAAGCTATGCTTTCGCATACACGCACATCAGAAAAAATAATACAACAGTATTAAGTGAGTGGGATAAATTATACTTCTCTCACCACGGAGCATGGATTGATATAACACCGTTAGTACATGTAAAAGGTAAAAGAGATCGCCGTTTCAAAAATTTTCTTCTTCGAATTTGCTATTTCCTCATCATGGAAGAGAATGCTTTCAAAGTTACTGAGGAATGGCTGGTGAAACAGAGCAGCGCAAGAATGGTACGCTTGGTCAAGCTGGTGCGGAAACTGCCGGAATCGCTGCGGAGATGGATCCGAAAAAGACTGCTGCACGTGGTCATATATGAAAAACGGGGCAAGCTCATCAGCTTTATCTGGTCAAGGCTGTCCGTGCCCATTCCGGCCGAGGCCTATGAAGGAGAGCCAGTTTTGCTTCCGTTTGAAGACGACGTTTTTCCAGCTCCAAAGGGTTATGAGCAGTTCCTAACCATGTCTTATGGAGACTATATGACGCCTCCACCGCCAGAAAGACAGAATGGCGGGCATGGAGCAAAACTGACCATCGATCTTGAGCACGATTGGACAGAGTATTGTAATGATTTGAATTGACATTTTTGTTTTTTCATATCTATAACCCGCCGCCGGATAAACGGAAGCCGCGCTTCCCGCTTCTCGTCAATTTCGAGCGGGAGTATGATTCGTCTGAAGAAGGCGGATTTAAATGGGAAAAAGTTTTTTGAAATATTGATTGGTAGTTATTATGAGTAAAGTAATTAGCATTCCGAAGGAAGATATGCATAAAATGCATTTAATGCAATTGGAAATGCTTTCGGAATTGGACCGCGTCTGCAGACAAAATAATATAAATTATACAATATGTAACGGGACCTTGCTTGGTGCAGTCAGACACGGAGGATATATTCCGTGGGATGATGACGCCGACACAATGATGTTGAGAGAAGACTATGAGAGATTCAAGGAATGCTCTAATCAGTTGGACCCTAGTATCTGCTTCTTTCAGGATAATTCTACAGATCCCGGATATCGATGGGGATATGGAAAATTAAGAAGAACTGGTACATCTTATGTTAGAGCTGGCCAAGAGCATCTTAAAGGGAAAACAGGTGTCTTTATTGATATTTTCCCCGCAGATGATATTCCCAATTCAAAAACCGGGGCTGAATTTCAACGTTTTTTTGCTTATGTTGCCAGAAAGATTCTATATTCGGAAGTTGCCAAGAAGAATACAACTGGAATAAAAAAATATTGGTTCCAACTTTTGTCATGTGTTTCTCCCCAAAATGTATTTAAAATGATGGAGATTTATACAAACAAAAGCAGAAACAGTAGCAATAATAGAGTTACAGCCCTGTTTATGCCAATCAGTAAGCATGTTGATCCATATTCAGGAGAGCTTCTCTATGGAAGACCAAAAAAATGGTTATTAGAATTAGATAATTATCAATTTGAAAATTTGAACCTCATTGGCCCTAAAGATTATGATAAATGTCTGAGATGGCAATATGGTGACGATTATATGACTCCGCCGCCAGAAGACAAACGTGGTCAGCATGCACCGGTATCAAGTTATTCGCTTTGATCATTGTTTAGCAAGGAGCTCAACATGAAGAACTGCGCAGGAAAAAGGCTTTTGCTTCTTGGCGGAAGCCATCCGTACTACAAAGTCGCAAAAGCAGCAAAAAAATACGGTATTCAAGTGGCCGTTGTTGATCAAAACGCCTCGGAAGAAGTACTCAGCATCTCCGATGACTATCTAAAATGTAGCCTATTGGATGTTGATACAATCAGCGATTGGTGCCTGAAGAACCCGGTTGATGGAGTACTCAATTTCTGTATTGATTTTGCACAGAAGACTTATCTGGACATCTGTGAGCGTTTTCAATTGCCCTGTCTGTATACAAAAAAACAGGTTTCCGCACTTTCCGATAAATCAACATTTAAAAACTTGCTTCATGAGTGCGGATTAGAGATTATTAAAACATATTCCGAACAGGATATTTACAGCGATTTTGTGCATTTTCCGGTTATTGTCAAGCCGTCTGAAGCAAGCGGATCCCGCGGAAGCAAGACATGTTACAATAAAACTGAAGCCATAAAAGCGATAGACAACGCAAAAAAGGAGTCTCGCAATGGTGAGATCATTATTGAAGAGTTTATAGAAGACGGATCTGAGTTTCAAATCACTTTTTTCGTTCAAGATGGACATGTATGCGTTATTAGAACTGCAGACAGTTATGAGGGGGAAAAGCAGTATGGATTAGAGCGCGTTGTATCATGCGCTGTATCGCCTTCTGTTTTTACGGAAGAATACTTCTTGCAAACGCATAAGATGGTTCTTGAATTTGTTAGAAGGCTTGGGTTACGTTACGGTCCTTTTTTCATGCAGGGGTTTTATCATCACGGTTCGTTCAAGTTTTTTGATCCAGGTTGCCGATTCCCTGGAGTGAATTTTGATTCTGTTTTCATCAGTGAATACGGAGTTGATCTTGCTGAACTGATGGTTGAATTCTCACTTTTTGGTACAATGTCCTCTTTTTCGGTCCCGGAGAATATGTATCAATTAAACGGAAAAACAGCTGCAGTTATTTTTCCCTTTATCAAAAAAGGCCAAATTGCATCAGTTTCTGGTCTGGAGTGGTTGGAGAATAATAAAAGCATCTTTTCTGTATCAAAACGGCATTGTATAGGAGACATAATAGGACAGACTTTAGATGTAAATCAACGCTTTGGAGAAATCGATTTAATTGGAGATAATATAGGAAAAATAAAACAACTGATAAACAATATCAATTCAAAACTCCATGTTTATGACCTTTCCGGTAGCGAAATGACTTATGCTCATTTTAATACAGAGAGGATTCAAAATAATTAACTTGTTCTAGTTGATGAGTTGTTAGGAGCGTAAAGATGAATAATACTATTGTCGCAAAACTAATTTCAATGGAAGACATCTTAGCTGCTGGCTGTTTTGATGTTAGCGATACAATTCAGATAATTGAAGATGCCCTGGTCGCATATAAAAACGGAAAAGTGTTGTTGCCAGATAAAATATCACAGGTTTTTGATACAAAGACGCAAAATAGAATCAATTGTATGCCAGCGACTCTTCTGGATGAAAGAGTATGCGGAGTAAAGTGGGTTTCTGTTTTTCCCGGTAATCCTGTCCAGTATAGTTGTCCAAATGTTTCAGGAACGATTATCCTTTCTGAGTTGGAAAAAGGATATCCGTTTGCTATTATGGACGGAACCTTTATTACTGCTTTTCGCACTGCTTGTATGGGCGCTATTGGCACTAAATATTTGGCCAAGAATCACTGTGAAGTTCTCGGAATAATAGGAAGCGGTGAACAAGCCAAGATGCATTTGATTACTATAAAGACTGTGCATCCAGAAATAAAACTGTGTCGGGTTGCCTCTCGAAGCATAGAAAGCGAAAAGCGATTTGTTCAGCAGATGCAGCAACGCTTTCCGGATATGCTTTTTGAAACTTGCTGCTCCGACTATGAAATGGCCTCGTCCGGGGCGGATATAATTGTTACAGCGGTCAGCTGCCAAGCACCGTTATTGAAGGCAAGAACAATAAAAAAAGGTGCGCATTATTGTCATGTGGCTGGTTGGGAGGATGAATTAGAGGTGCCTCTTATGGCAGACAAAATCGTTTGTGATCAGTGGGAAGCTGTAAAGCATCGTACTCAAACGATCAGCCAATTATATAAACTTGGACGGCTAAAGGACGCAGATATTTATTCCGATATTGTTGACATCATAGATGGAACAGTGCCGGGCCGTGAGACAGACGATGAATTTACATATTTTAATTCGGTTGGTCTTGCATACATAGATGTAGCGGTTGCTTATCATTTCTATAAAAAGGTTCTTTCTAGAGGACTTGGCATAGACTGGAAAATGAAGAGCAGCAATTTCTTAGAACAATAATTGCAAGCACAAAATAGTATCTATCGATCGTCCTAAGAAGAAAAATGGGAGAATCATATGTTGAATTTTACTGTCGGCCCGGTGATGTCGGACGAAAGAGTCCTGGAGATCGCGAGCCATTCGAGTCCATATTTTCGCACGCCGGAGTTTTCCACGCTGATGAAGGAGAACGAAGCGCTGATGCTCCGCTTCCTGTCGGCGCCGGCGGGCAGCCGCTGCGTGTTTCTGACCAGCTCCGGTACCGGAGCGATGGAATCCCTGGTTATGAACATCCTGAACGACCGGGACAAGGTCCTCGTCGTCAACGGCGGCAGCTTCGGCCAGCGCTTTGCGGAGCTCTGCCGGCTGCACAAGAGAAATATGACGGAGATCAAACTCGACTACGGCCATGCGCTTCGCCGTGAACAGCTGGAGCCCTTTGCCGGCTGCGGATATACCGCGCTGCTGATCAATATGCACGAGACCTCGTCGGGTGTTTTGTATGATATGCCGATGATCTCCTCTTTCTGCAAGGAGCAGGGGATCCTCCTGCTCGTGGATGCGATCAGCGCCTTCCTGGCGGACGAGCTTGACATGACGGCTCTCGGCGCTGCGGCGGTGATCACCGGCTCGCAGAAGGCGCTGGCGGTGCAGCCGGGCATTTCCGTCGTCGCGCTTGCCCCGGCCGCGCTGGAACGAGTGGCTGCGAATGAAGAAGTCTGCATGTATCTGAGCCTGAAGGAAGCGTTGAAAAACGCCGAGCGCGGGCAGACGCCCTTTACTCCCGCGGTGACGACACTGCTGCAGATCCACGCCCGGCTGAAACAGATCGAGGCGGACGGCGGACCAGCGGCGGAGCGGCAGAAGATCGCCGGGGTCGCCCGACAGCTGCGGGCGGGGATCGCCGATCTGCCGCTGACCAATATCTCGGAGAGCCCCTCCAACGCGGTGACGGCCCTCCATCCCGAAAACGTTCCGGCGACTGAGATCATCCGCGTCCTGAAGGACGAGTATCGGATCTGGGCCTGCCCGAACGGCGGCGCGATGGCTGACAAGGTCTTCCGGATCGGGCACATCGGCCACATCACGGAACAGGACAATCAGACGCTGATCGACGCCCTGCACGACATGAAGAACAGAGGATTGCTGTAACGCGGAAAGAGAGGCTGTTCCATGGTAAAAGTCATTACATACGGAACCTATGATCTCCTGCATTATGGACATATCCGTTTGCTGCAGCGGGCCAAGGCGCTGGGCGATTATCTGATCGTCGGCGTGACGGCGGACGATTTTGACCGGAAACGGGGCAAAATCAACGTTCAGCAGTCGCTGATGGAACGGATCGAGGCGGTCAAGGCCACCGGTCTTGCCGACGAGATCATCGTGGAAGAATACGAAGGGCAGAAGATCGACGATATCCGGAAATATCACATCGATATTTTCACGGTCGGATCCGACTGGGTCGGGGTTTTCGACTATCTGCGCGAATACTGCCAGGTCGTCTATCTGCCTCGTACGAAGGGCGTTTCCAGCTCGGAACTGAGGACGGAGAAACAGAAGCTCCGCTTCGGCCTGGTAGGGGAAGCGGCCTATCTGAATAAATTTGCCCGGGAATGCAGCTTCGTCAACGGGACGCAGATCGTCGGCGTCTGCTCCGAAACGAAGGAGGAGGCGGGGAAGCTCGGCGAGTATCCGGTCCTTACCGATGATCTGAACGAGCTGCTGGACCAGTCCGATGCGGTCTATATCACGTCACATCCCAGCCTGCACTTTGAGCAGATCCGTCTTGCCCTGGAAAAGGGCAAGCACGTTTTGTGCGAAGCCCCGCTTGCTTTGAACGAGGCGCAGCTCCGGGAGCTTTCCGAACTGGCCGGCAAAAACGGCTGTATTCTGACGGAAGGCTTGAAAACCGCATATTCAACGGCATACACCCGGCTGATCCTGCTTGTGAAGGGCGGGGCCATCGGAAAACCTGTTTCCGTGGATGCGACATGTACCAGCCTGCGCGATCTATCCGCCATGACGGAGGAGGATCTGAACCGCTATTGGAATACCATCTGCGCCTGGGGCCCGACGGCAATGCTTCCCGTGTTTCATATTCTCGGCACCGATTGGCGGGAGAGCAGGATCACGACCAAGCTGCTGGATGGAAGCAACGATTTTGACGTTTTTTCCAAAATCGATTTTACCTATTCGGATGCAGTCGCTACGGTTAAGGTCGGCAAGGGGATCAAGTCCGAAGGCGAGCTGATCGTCTCCGGCACGAAGGGATATATTTATGTTCCCGCACCCTGGTGGAAGACGGACTATTTCGAGGTCCGCTACGAAAACCAGACTGAGAACAAACGGTATTTTTATCAGCTGGACGGCGAGGGCATCCGTTATGAGATCTCGGCCTTCCTGCGGATGATCCGCTATGGGAACGGGGATTATTATATTTCCCGGGAAATCAGCAGAGGCTTTGCCCGGCTGATGCAGCAGTTTTATCACGGAGACTATACCTGTCTTGGCAGCAGCCTCATGAAAGCTGAAGACGAGCCTTGAACTGGGCAATTGAGAGACAGTATGAAGAAACGTTGTTTGCTGATCACAGCTTCGCTTCGTATCGGCGGGGCGGAGAAAGTCGCCAGAGACATCGGCATGAACGCCCGGCGAATGGGCTACGAGGTCGATTACCTCGTTTTCGGTGATGAAGTCTGCGGCTATGAGCGGGAACTGGAGAACGTCGGCTGCCGGATGATCCATATTCCGTCGCCGTCAGAAAGCTACAGCCGCTATATGAATACGCTGAAGCGGCTGATGACGGAAAATCATTATACCGTCGTCCATGCACATACCATGTTCAATATCGGCTGGGCGATGCTGGCGGCCAGACAGTGCGGGGTGCCGATCCGCATCGCACACGCACACTCGGCCTTGACAAACGGAACAGATATCAAAAAAAGCATCTATGAACATATCATGCGACGGCTGATTCTGCACGATGCGACCGATCTGGTCGCCTGCGGAGACGCCGCCGGGATCCGGCTTTTCGGAAAGACCGCTTATGAAAAAAGAGGAAAATGTATCCTCAACGGCATTGACGTCGATCGCTTTGCGTTCAGTAAAGAGGCAAGAGACAGAATTCGAAATGATCTGAAGATCCGGGACGCCTTTGTCATCGGCCACGTCGGGCATCTGGCGGCGGTCAAAAACCAGGCCTTCCTGATCCGGCTTCTTCCGCAAATCCTTGAAAAGAAACCGAACGCGAAGCTGCTGCTGCTCGGCGAGGGCGAGGATCGGGAGAAGCTGAAAACAATGATCCGTGATGCAAAGATCGAGGATCGGGTGATCATGACGGGAAATGTCCGGAACGTTTCGGATTACCTCAGTGCCATGGATGTATTTGCTTTCCCATCGATCTATGAGGGAATGCCGCTTTCCATCGTGGAGGTGCAGGCCAATGGGCTCCCCTGTGTTTTGTCGACCGGGGTGCCTCGTGACGTATATTTTACGGATCTGCTCAAGCCTCTTTCACTGGAATGTCCTGCTGCCTGGGCGGAGGCGATCTGCCGGACCGGGCGCGGCGAGCCGGGGCGTTATGCAGCCTTGCTGAAGGACTGTGGCCTGGATACGGAAGAGATCATGCGGAAATATACGGAAATCTACGAAAGAGTTGAAACTACTTGATCAAAATCCTCTTTTTTATTGAAACTCTCGAGGGCGGCGGTGCGGAAAAGGTACTGCGGGACCTCGTCAACCATATGGATCAAACAAAATTTGATATTACCGTCCAAACGGTTTGGCCCTGTGATTCTTCCAAGCTTCTCGTGCCCGGGGTTCGCTATAAAACAACGTTCCGGGAAAAAAATAAAATCAATCAACAGAGATACCGGGTGGAGGCGGAGCTCAGGATCCTGTATCAGCTGCATATCAAAGATGACTATGATATCGAGTGCGCTTATCTGGAAATGGGGCCGACCAAGGTAATGGCCGCATCTACGAACAAAAAGGCAAAAAAGCTGGCCTGGGTGCACTGCGATCTGACGAAGGCGGTCGGATACCCTATAGCGTATGCAAGGAAAACCGCTTCCTGGTATGCGAAATATGACCAGGTCGTCTGTGTATCGCAGCGGGTCAAGGAAAGTTTTGACCAGGTTTTCCAAAATCAATTTGATTCGGTGGTTTCGCATAATGTGATCGATGACGCTGCTATCCGGGAAAAGGCAGGTGCCCCGCTGGGAGATGGGATGCAGAAACGGAGATTTACGGTCCTTTCTGTTGGACGTCTCTCCACACCCAAAAAATACATCCGTCTTTTGGAAGCGCACCGAAGGCTTTTGGGCGAGGGGCTGGCGCATGACCTTTGGATCCTTGGCGAAGGGCCGGAGCGGGAAAAACTTGAACAGTACGTTGCAGTTCATAAGCTTCAGAATTCTGTCTGGATGCCTGGGTTTATCGAGAATCCTTATCCTTTTATGCGCGAAGCAGATCTGCTGACTTGTTCTTCAATATATGAGGGTTACAGCACATTCGCAACGGAGGGCGTTATCCTCGGCAAGCCGATCGTAACAACGGAAGTATCCGGTATGCGCGAGCTGCTGGGCAATTCGGAGTTCGGGATGATCGTCGACAATAACGACGAAGCGTTTTATCAAGGCTTGAAGAAAATGCTGTGTGATGACTCATTACGAAAGAATTTTGCTGCAAAAGCAGAACGGCGCGGACATCAATTCACGGCTGAAGAGCTGACGAATGAAAATGAGCGTTTTTTTGAAGAATTGCTCATTTCATAATTGCTAAGGAAAACAGCATTTCTAAACTTCATTACAGATCGGAGAACATCCATGACAGTATATACCTGGATGGTCGTCCTGCTGTTGTTGGCAGCCCTACTGCTCAATGGCAATAAAAAAGGAAATATCAAATTTATATTGATCGCATTCCTGCTGGTTTTTGCTGTGCTTGGCCTGCGGAACGTCAATACCGCCGGTTTGGATTCATCAGGCGCTTCCGGCTCTTATCCTGTCATTTTCCGGCGATATGGGCAGACGGCATGGGGGGCTCTATACAGCGAAGGCGGTGAAAACTTCAATATCGGTTTTAAGTATTTATCAAAAGGGCTGTATGAGCTAACAGATGGCGATTACCAGCTGTATGTTACGATACTGATGTTTTTCGTCATTTTTTCCTACATGCGTTTTATCAAAAAGTATTCGCCCTCTCCGCTTCAGAGCGTTCTTTATTTGCTTGGACTTTTGTATTTTACGCTTTTGATGGATGCGCTGAAGCAGGCGCTGGCCATGTCCGTCCTTCTGTTTGCATTTGATGCGATCTTTGAGAAAAAGCCTGTCAAGTTTGTCCTGCTTGTGCTGCTGGCGGCCTCTTTCCATTTTCCTGCGCTGGTTTTTCTGCCTGCCTACTGGCTGGCAAAAATGCGGGTGGGAAGGAATTACCTGCTCCTGCTTGCTCTGATCCTCATTGTGACCTATTTCTTCCGTGAGCAGATCCTGAATCTGATGCTGAGCGCTTACGGCGGAGAGGATGTCAACGCTAGTCTGGAGGGCATACGTTTTCTACGAAATAAGGCTGTTATTATGATCGTCATCGTTGTAGCGGCGGTGACCCTCCGGCCTCCGACCGAGGGCGACTCGGTTTACAATGCCTGCCTGGTGTTCACCGGTGTTGCTATCGTGATCCAGACTTTCTGCGGCTACAACAACATTTTTGAACGCCTGGCCGACTATTATTTCCATACTGCGATCATTTTTATCCCGCTGGTATTTGAAAAATGCGCTCTGAAACGACATGCTCTGGATCTTGGAACAGAACTGATGATTAAAGAGCTTGGAACGCCAATTTTCTGCGCGTTCGCGATATGGCGCTTCCTATCGACCGTCAACAATTCGTGGTATTATTCGGGCATTCAGATGCTGTGGCAGTAAAGGAACAAAGCATGTTGATCAGCGTGATCATTCCGGCCTATCAATGCGCCGATACAATTGAAAAAACAGTAGACAGTATCCTCGCATCCGGCCTTTCTGATGTTGAAATCGTTATGATTGACGACGGGTCACAGGATGGAACGGCAGAACACTGCGATTCTATTGCAGAGAAGTATCCCTGTGTTCGCTGCATTCATCAGAAGAACGCAGGCGTCTCGGCGGCCAGAAACAGGGGCTTGAAAGAGGCGAGGGGAGAATATGTCTGGTTTTTTGACGCTGATGACAGTGTAGATGAGAACGCTTTGTCTGATGCAGAATCTATCCTAATAAAAGCTTCGCCGGACATGCTTGTGTTTGGAATGAGCTTTGACCATTACAGTAAGGGGAAGCGATATCGCCGGGATGAACTGCTCCCGCCTTTGGAAGGCCCGGCACACACAGGGGAACTAAGCACTGAATTGTTTATGTTGTATCAAAAAAATGTGCTCAGTTCTCTTTGCAACAGAATTATAAAAAGAAACATTCTTGTACAGATGCACCAGTGGCTTCGTGAAGACATGTTTCTGTATGAAGATATGGAGTTCACACTTCGCATTTGGAAACACTGCGAAAATGTGTATTTCCTCAGAGAGCCGATTTACCGTTATCGTCAGGCGGAAGACGGAGGAAATGCCGGGCGCAGATTGATGAGGATACCTCATATCCCGGCGCTTCTCGATCAGATCGAAGCGGCTCTGGATGGCGTGGCGGACAAGAACAGGATCCTTCTGTCCCTGTGTCTGACCCTGGCAAGAGAAAAAATCAGCGCTGCATCCGTGACTGACATCGAAACAGTCTGCACGGATTTTAAACAATGGGTCGATGCGCATGATCTGCTGCCTGAGATCCAAAACAGGGAATATGCCATGCGGATCTATGATGCGAGGATAATCAGCCTCGTTGTAAAAAGAAACATCAGCAAGATCCGGCATCGGGCGGCCAACTGGGTGAAGCGGAATATCGGAGATTTCAGAAAATGGACTTATGGTTCCGGTAAGGAAGGAAAACAATAGTGGAACAAGGAAAATACTATAAGCTTATAACTTCTGATTCAAGAAACAATTATTTCAATTTCAGAGAGGTCTGGCAATACAAGGATATGATCCTGCTGCTTGTCAAGCGCAATTTCGTATCGCGGTATAAGCAGACGATCCTGGGCCCGGCCTGGGCGGTGATCCAGCCGCTGCTCACAACGATCGTGTTCACTTTTATCTTCGGCAACGTTGCCGGACTTGCCAACTGCGGCACTGTGCCGACCTTCCTGTTTTATATGTGCGGCAATATTGCCTGGCACTTTTTCTCCGGATGTCTGAGCGGCACGGCCAATACTTTTGTTTCAAATCGCGGGATCATGGGCAAGGTTTATTTCCCGAGAATCAGTATGCCCATTGCTACGGTACTCAGCAACCTGATCGGTTTTGGGATCCAGTCTGCCATGTTTCTTGCCTTCCTTGTGATTTATCATTTCGTTCCCGGCTATAGCATCGGAACAAACTGGTATGTGCTGATGGCTCCTCTCCTTATCTTGGAGGCTGCCGTTTTGGGTCTGGGCTGCGGTATCATCATCTCTGCGATGACCACAAAATATCGGGATCTTCAGTTTCTGGTTTCTTTCGGCGTGTCACTTTGGATGTATGCAACTCCCGTGGCCTATTCCATGGATCTGTTTGAGGGCTCTGCAGTTCTGTATATCATCGCCCGGGCCAACCCCATGTCTCCGATCGTTGAAATGCTGCGTTACGGATTTCTCGGCGGGGAAGCGGGCTCTGTCGACTGGATGTCCTACGGCTGGTCCTGGATCTTCACCCTGGTCATACTGACTTGGGGCGTCTCTCTGTTCAACAAGGTGGAACGCACCTTTATGGACACCGTCTGAGCACGGATCGGAACAAATTTGATTTCATCAGTAGGGTAACAACGATGGCTGAAGATATTTTGAGAATTGATCATATCAGCAAAGAATACCGTCTCGGCATGATCGGCGGCACGACACTCCGCGATGAGCTGCAGCGTCGGCGCGCCAAACGGAAAGGGCTGGAGGATCCAACCAGCAAGATCGGCGACAAAAACGTCGGCAGAATAGGCGAAACTTTCCTCGCTTTGGACGACGTCAGTTTTACCGTAAAGCATGGTGAGCGTATCGGGATCATCGGGCACAACGGCGCGGGCAAATCCACACTGCTCAAGCTGATCTGCCGGATCACGGCGCCGACCAAAGGAAGCATCGAGATGAACGGAAGGATCGCTTCCATGCTCGAAGTCGGAACCGGCTTTCACCCGGAGCTCAGCGGCAGGGAGAACATCTACATGAACGGCGCGATCCTCGGCATGACCAAGGCCGAGATCGACAAAAAGATCGAGGAGATCATCGACTTTTCCGAATGCCGACAATTCATCGACACCCCGGTCAAGCGCTATTCCTCCGGCATGTATGTCAAGCTGGCCTTCTCCGTGGCGGCTCATTTGGATTCCGAGATCATGATTATGGATGAGGTGCTGGCCGTCGGCGACATGGCTTTCCAGAGAAAATGCATCGCAAAAATGAGCGAGATTTCCAAAGCTCAGGGAAGAACGATCCTGTACGTCAGCCATAATATGGGGACTATTAGACAGCTTTGCGACAGATGCATTGTGCTGGATCATGGACACTTGATTTTTGATGGTGATGTCGATAAAGCTATTTCTCTGTATTTGGATACCAATATTGAGGAAAAAACTCATTACAGTTTCAGAGATAATACTAACAGTAAAGACGTTGTTACCGGGGAAGTTAAGGTACAGGAGCTGGAAATACTGGATAAAACAACTATGTTTTATTTCGGTTCCAGAATGAAGGTATCGTTAGTGGTTGATGTCCATAAAGCAGTGGAAAGTCTGCAATTCAGGTTTATTTTTCTCACATCCGGCGGAATGGCTGTTGCTGCTACGACAACTGAAAGAGTATGTCTTCAAGCCGGCAAAAATCAAAGATTGAATTTCGAACTGGATATTTCCCATTTGGCGCCGGCGTGTTATTATGTAAAGATCATCGCTGCGGAAATTGATGATGCCGGAATTCAAATCAGACACGATCGTGTAGCACAGGCTTTTGCATTTACTATCCAGAACTTTGATGGACTAAGGCCAGTTAAGTGGGATTGTACATATTGGGGGAATTATGCGATTGATCTCACCAAGACTTTAGGAGAGACAGCAGAAATATCATAGAAAGAACCAGAGGCTGACAGCCAGCTCAGATTCCTTTTCGTAGATAGAGCGATCAAAGTATTGTTCCCGCTGACTATATGATAGGCTTTTATAGCAAAACGAAAGAATCTATGTTCTGCTTGGGGGAAGAGAGTTGAAACAGGGCAGCAAAAAAAACATGTTATATTCGCAATATTTCTCCCAATATTTCCTGGACACCTGGGGGATCGAAGCGGATGCGGAACTGAAAACTGAGCTTGTTTCGCCTAAGACGCTTCTGACTGCCAACCGGTTGGATCTGGCCTGCAAGCTTTACTTTATTGACTGCCTGGAAAAAAAGGTGGATATGAGCTTCGCAAGGCAGCTGTATCAGGCCCATCTTGCGGCTTTTTCCGGCGGAAGTTTCGTGGAACCCGGACAGAACGCCAAGAACTCCCCGCAGGACTATTATGACAGCTTTTGCCGCTTGATCGATGACATGCGGGAGCATGGCTTCGATCAAGCACGGTCTGTCGTGCCTGTCGGTGACAATGGTGCGATCCTGGACGGGGCCCATCGTGTCGCGATTGCAATCTATTACAATATTCCGCTTAGCATCGTCCGCATTCCTGGCCAAAGCTGCCGCTATGATTACGCCTATTTCCGGGATAAGAGCCTTCCGGAAGAGTATCTGGACTTTATGGCGTATCAGTTTATCCGATTTTCCGAGCGGGTCTATACGGTTTGTTTGTGGCCGGCTGCCGATCAGCCGGAAAAACTGACCGAAGCGGATCGTTTGATCCGCCGCTATTCCTCCGTCGCGTATCGGAAAACAATCGCGTTGAACTACAATGCGGTAGAGCAACTGATGATCAGCTTTTATCACAGCATGTCCTGGACGGGCTCTATAGACAACGGATTCCGCGGCGTGGCCTCCAAGGCAAAGGATTGCTTCCGGGCTAAATCGCTGACAAATGTATATATAATCTGCGACGTGGATTTGGAGCGGGTGCTGGAACTCAAGCAGCGCATCCGGGACCTGTATGCCATAGACAATTCCTCTGTCCACATCACCGACACCCATGCCGAGGCGATCGAGGCAGGAAAACTGCTGCTGTTTCGCAACAGCATCGACCTGATGAATGCCCGAAATCCTTTTCGTGACGCTGATTTCATCGAGGTTTTTTCTTCCAAGGAAAAGGTTTTCCAGCACTGCTCCTGCCCGGATACGACGTTGGCCCTCTATGGGATCGGCGCTCATTGTTTGAGCGATGGATGCGGAGATACGACCGACTGGGAGGATCCGAAGGATTATTTTTATTTCTGGGGCGTGAAGATGCCGTCGCTCAGTTGCGTAAAAGCAATCAGGCAGCGGAGCGGCAGCCCGGAAGATCGGGAGGACGTGCGCCAGATCGAGGCCTTTGAGCGGGAGAGACGCAGCGGCTTTACCGCGTGGAAAGAACGGGCAGGACAGACGGCCCGGAGCTTCTCTCAGCGCCTGCAGCGCGCTTTCCGTACGATGCGCGCAGAGACCGTCCGAGCGGCTAAGATTTTCTATCACCGATTTAAATACAGGAAAATCGGTCCGGGTTCCGGGAAACGGAACGTGATGGATCTAAAGTACGTTTTTTTGAATATCAACACGACGACGGCCGATTATCTTGTGATGCGCAACTGGGAGGGATTCTATGACGATATCCTTCTGGAAGGGCATAACGATATTGATATCCTCTGCCGGGACCGCGACAGCCGCGATATCATCGTTCGTCTTTTGGACGCCAGACCCCTGACACCGGACGGCTTCCATTACAGTTTCCAGTATCAGGGCAGGGCTGTCACGCTTGATACGCGAATCATGGGGGACGGCTACTATGACCGTCGCTGGCAGCGTGATATGCTGAAAACGAAAAAACTCCATCCGCAGGGTTTCTATATTATGAACCCGGAGAATTACTACTATTCTCTGATCTATCACGCGATTTACCAGAAAAAAACCGGTCTGTCTGAAGAGTATTTGCAGCGGCTCAATCAAATGTCTGACGCTGACATCGTGTTGGCACAGAATGAGTTCGCTTCCCGGCTGGATGATTTCATGCGGGCGAAGCACTATGTTTATACCCAAACCGAAGATCAAAGCGTGACGCTGAATTTCACGATTACGCCTTTCAAAAAAGAAATCTGCTATCCGTTCGCTATTCGCCTTCGTCACTTTGTGCAGCATGTGAAAAGGAAGCACTTGCTTCAGCGTTTGAAGATCAGGATTCGAAAGATGGTTATCAGGAGTTGAAAAATGTCACAGATTACAGTGATAGTGCCTGTCTATAAGGTCGAGGCCTATATCGACCGGTGCCTGGAAAGTATTCTTGCCCAGTCATTTACTGATTTCGATCTCGTACTGGTGGACGACGGCTCTCCGGACAACTGCCCGAAGATTTGCGATGCCTATGCAGAGAAGGATGGCAGAATCACCGTGATCCACAAACAAAACGGCGGCCTGTCCGACGCGCGCAACGCCGGGATCGACTGGGCCATGGAGCACAGCAACAGCGAATGGCTCGCATTTGTGGACAGCGACGATTATCTTCACCCGGATTATCTGAAGATCCTTCTTGACACGGCCAAAAAAGAAAATGCGGACCTGGTGATCTGCGATTTCATTCGCGTGAACGAGCGGGACGAGATTATTGAAAGGGAACACAAGTTTTTTGACCTGGTCACAGAAGACAAGAACAAGCTGTTCCAGTTACTTTATTCCAATTGGCGTGTGATTCCAGCGTGGAATAAGCTCTATCACAAACATATTTTTGACGATTTGCGCTTTGCCTTCGGCAAGATCCATGAAGACGACTTTGCCATTCATCATGTGCTTTGGAATTGCCGGAAAGCGGTGATCATCCCGACCGGACTGTACTATTATCTTCAGCGCGCAAACAGCATCATGAAGACTGAAACTCCAAAGTCCAGATTGGATTCTCTGGAAGCGCTGGTTGAAAGCTACGAATTCAGTTTGGCTCGAGGCTTGCTCAACCCCAAAAGGATGTCTACAGACTACCTTCATAGCTTCGAAGCCATGAAGAAAGAACTAACGGTAGCGGAGAAGAAACGTCTCAACAGCCTGAGGAGGCGCTTTTCCATCGTCTATTTCAGCAATCCGGCAAACCGAAGCCTCAAGAAATATCTGGCCTTCCACTTTGGTCGCCTGTATCGGAAGGCTGGAGGAGTCTACAACCAGATGAGATAAAGGCGGCTGGCGATAGAGGTTCGTATATGGTTTCTATTATTATTCCCGTCTATAATGCCCAGAAAACCCTCTTGGCCTGCGTGCAGTCCGTTCTTGATCAGACTTACAAAGACTGGGAACTGATCCTGGTCGACGACGGCTCTAAAGACGGCAGCGGAAAAATCTGCGAAGAGCTTCAGAAAAACTGCATAGCACAAGGTAAACCATGCCAGGTGATTCATCAGGAAAACCGCGGCGTGTCCGCCGCCAGGAACTGCGGGATCGAACATGTCAACGGGGAATTCTTCGTCTGCGTCGACAGTGACGATCGGATCGAGCCCGGTTATCTGGAGGACCTGGTCAGCACGGCCGAAGCCCATCCGGAGTTTGGTCATGTCCTCTGCGGCTTCCGATGCAGTTCTCATGTATATAATTATATTTATTCAGACCAAGAGGAACTATCCGTTTTGGATCGTTCAAAATATATGCTCCTGCTCGATAAAATCTTGGTTCAAAGTCCTTGCCTGGCTCTCTACAGAACGCAACTCGTGCGGTCACACCATATAAAAATGAGGGAGGAGTTGAGCTTAGCCGAGGATATGCTTTTCAATCTGGACTACCTTAATGTGCTGGATCAAACGACGATTGGCGTGGTCAATAAAGCAAATTATATTTATCAGGATGAAGACCAGACTTCTCTTTATCGGAAATACCGAAAGGACCTGCTTCCAATTTATGAAAAGGTTAATCAGGCGACCTTTCGGTACTTGAAGGAATGGGACATTACGGACGATGATTCCTGGAATCGGTATTATCAATCAGTGATCAACCACTATAACTCCGTCCTGAAAAATACTTTTCATAAAGATAATCCGATGACAACAGAAGAAAAATACAAATTCAATAATGAGATCCTCCGCTCGGAAGCATTTCAGGAAGTACTGAAAAAACGACCAAATGCAGTGCCCGCTTGGTTGCTTCGTGCTTTTCGATCGGGCAATTATCGGCGGGTAATTGCGGCTGAAAAGATGCAGAGTACAAAACGTTGGATTGCAGTTGCTTTCAGACGATGAAGCCTTCTGCCATTTGGTGACGATCTATGATTCAGACGAAACAAAACCTTATAGACTATATCGCGGCGGATAATCGATGGTATCAGAAAAAAAGCTTAAAATGGCGCATGATTGAAGCGTTTACCGCAGCACCATATTATGAACTGAAGAAATATCTGAGATATCTGAGAACCTATGAGTATTACCTGAACAATTCCAAAGGCAGCAGATGGAATACTTATATGAGCTATTTCTATGAACGGAAGAAAAACCGACTCGGAGAAAAACTAGGCATTGAGATCGGCCCAAACTGTTTCGGCAAAGGGCTTTCCATTTGGCACGCCGGCTGCATTGTGGTCAATCCCGGCGTAAGAGCGGGAGAAAACTGCATTCTGCACGGCGCCAACTGTATTGGCAATAACGGGAAGTCGGATCAGTCTCCTATTCTGGGTGACGGCGTGGAACTCGGTTTCGGTGCGGTTGTCATCGGGGATGTGACGGTGGCCGACCGGACGGTCATCGGAGCAAACGCCGTGGTCAACCGTTCCATTGAGGAACCCGGAGGCACTTATGTCGGCGTTCCGGTCAAAAGAATTCAACACAGAGTGAAATGAACAACATGGTCATTCAAAAAGGGAGTGACGGAAGATGAAAACTAGCACAGTATTCACTAAAGGAATTAACTATTATTACAGGGTAAAAAGGGAATTGTGGCTCAAGCAACTGCGGAAAAGAAACCACAATCATGACTTCAGCCTTATCTCCAATGATTGTACTGGGGGAGTAATTTGCCACGATCTCGGCGAACAGTTTCGTTCTCCGACTGTCAACCTCTGGATCCCCAACACACAATTTCTCGCATTTGCCCAGAATCTGCAGTATTATCTCTCGTGTGAGATGCGTGAAACACCTGATGGGTCCAAACTGTATCCGGTAGGAACGATCATACCAAAGGACGAGGATCATATTCCGATCGAAGTGAATTTTGAGCATTATCCCAGTTTCAATGCAGGTTATGCAAAATGGAAGGAACGCAGCAAGAGAGTCAATTATGACAAGCTGTATTTCGTCTGGCACTATTTCGGAGAAAATGCTGACGAAGATGTGAAGGCTTTTGATTGCTGGAAAGCGAGAAAACTCATCATTCTTCATGCTCCGATGGAAGGACTGGAGTCGTACAAAACCGTAACTTGCTATCGGTCAGAGCCATACCATGGGAAAATACTATCTATTATCAAAAAAACAGGGAAAAGGTACTTGGACGAAATCAACTATACGGACTTCTTGTCTATGGAATAAAACTCCCGTCTTCGTTCCTTCGTGAGATAACCCTACTCGGCGGTGAAGAACGTGAGCCAGGCAATATCGGATGCTGCTGTATATCTGTGAAGATTTGCGTAATGCCTCGTGAAAGGAAATAAACATATGTTTCAGTCATTATAGAAAAAATGCGATATTACTGGTATGTCCGAATTCTTAAAATGGATGAAATGGACTTTCGTATTATGCTGATGAGGCGCCGGGGAATCAAAATCGGAGATAACTGTAAGATATACACCTTCATTAGCGCTGTTGAAGCTAGTTTGATTTCGATCGGGGATCGTACTACGATCAGCAGTAACGTTGAATTTTGCACCCATGATAATGCGATCCGCAAAGCGATTCCGGGAACTACCGATCTAATGGGGAGAATCACTGTGGGGAATGATTGCTTCTTGGGAATGCACAGCATTCTTCTTTATGGAGTTACGCTCGGCGATCACTGCATCGTCGAAGCGGGAGCAGTTGTTACGAAAAGCTTTCCTTCCGGATCAGTGATCGCGGGAAATCCGGCAAAACGAATCTGCGGCATCGAGGAATATGCAAGAAAATATCAAAAACAGGCGTATAATTATGAGCCTATTCCGCTTATCGACCAGCCTGCTTTTTTTGACGCGCATCCCGAACTGATGGTGAAGCGCTGATGTTTTCACGGTAAGGGGCAACAATGGTATAATAGTTCATCGGGAAAGGTTCTTTGTCAGACATACTTGGGAGGATCTATGACACTTCGGGAGATTCAACTATATAAGCTTGGCATGATGAAAGATATCGCATCTATCTGCGATCAGCACGGGATCAAATACATATTGCATTATGGGACATTGTTGGGCGCGATCCGTCACGGCGGTTTTATTCCCTGGGATGATGACGTTGATCTGGCGATGGCATGGAATGATTTCAAGAAACTGATTCAGATTTTGAATTGTGATTATTCAGATCGGTATTTTGCGCAGAGTATCTGGACGGAGGAGAGGTTTCCGCTTCTTTGGATGCAGATCCGAGCGAACGGAACGACCAGCATGCCTGTCGATTACGCATCTTATGATATCCATTGGGGGATGTGCATTGATGTTTTTGCACTTGTGGCTGCAGAGATCGACGAAAAGAAAAAGAGAAAAAGAGAAAAGATTATTCATCTGGTCAAATTGTTTCTTGAGAATGATTATCGGGAGATGACAAATCAAGAATTAAAAGGAAGAAGACTGAAACTGATTAATCGTATCCCGCGGGGAATACGGCGTCTGATTATTAGGACACTTTTGAAAGCAGTGGCCAGTGATCCGCAGGAAAATGGCTTTGTTTCCCCGCTTCAAAATCCCAAAAGAATTTATGCATATGCTGATATTATGAATACGGAAAAGCACGTCTTTGAAGGCCTGCTTTTCGATATTCCAAAGGGTTTTGAAAATGTGTTAAAGACCGAATACCGGGACTACATGACATTGCCGCCGGAAAACCAGCGTGGTGGACATGAGCTGGCTTTGGGTAGGATCATCAATGACGCAAACAAGGACTACAAAGAGTATCAGGCGGAACTGAAAGCAAACACATAGGATTGATTGCCCCGCGGCAGTTTTTGAGTAAAGTGAGAAAGAAACCATGATCAATCAACTGCGAAAGTATTTCGTCAACCGTATCAGAGACAGTGTCGATCGGATCCCCTGCGAAATTCGCAGAAAGAAGGCGGCGGAGATCATCAGGAGTCATCATCCTTTGGTGCTGATGTATCATTCCGTCGTGCCGCATTATTCTGGTGAAGCCTATACTGTCAGCACGGCTACGGTGGAACAGAATATTGTCGACCTAATCGAGGATGGCTATAGCTTCGCGTTTGAAGACGAGTTTTTCAATTGTTCGTCGCAGAGTGTGATCCTGACGCTGGACGACGGTTTCACAAATAATTACACAGAAGTATTTCCGCTTCTCAAAAAATACAATGTCAAAGCAAGCATCAATATGGTGGCAGATTGGGTTTCTGATCCGGAAGGAAAATATTTGACCCGCGAGCAGATTCAGGAGATGGAATCGAGCGGGCTGGTTCAGTTCCAGTCGCATACCTGCTCGCATCGATCATTGGATCAATTGACTAAGGAAGAGATCCAATATGAAATCACGGAGTCAAAGCGAAAGCTGCAGACTATTCTTCGGGGGGAGGTAAGCGTTCTTGCCTATCCGAGAGAAGACTTTACGGAAGAAATTGCGCGAATGGCCTCTGAGCACTATGGCTTGTGCTACGGATGGAACGGGACTATGAAGATCGATCCCGAATACACTTTGCCACGGATCGAAATAATGGAGAGCAACAGCGATTACGCATATAATATTCTGCTTGAGCATCGGATGCAAAACTATCACCGGGTGATATGGGCGCTGAGAAAAAACAAGCCGAAAAATGAATATCGAAGACTGCTGCTCTGAATTGCATTAAAATGCCTGGCGAACCTGGCGAGATCCTTCAGATTTTTTTCGCCCTAAACTTCGTATTTAAAACCACCACCTTTGATTGAGGCGGTGGTTTTCTACGTGTATTGGCAATAGATCATCTCGTCCTCTGGAAAAAAACAGTCTAAAGGAATATCCCATGGGACTCTCATTCGTCTGTCTTCTCCGCTTGCCTTTCTACGGCAGATGGGTTACAATGAAAAAAACACAAAGGAGGCCTTTCCCATGACAATCACCCAGGAACTGCTGCAGAGCTACGCGCGGCTGATCGTGCGCTCCGGCGCCAACGTCCGCCCCGGACAGACCGTGCTGCTGAATATCGCGGTGGAGCAGGCGGCCTTCGCCGCGCTGCTGACCGAGGAATGTTATCTGGCCGGCGCAAAAAAGGTCAACGTGGAGTGGCAGAGCGACGCGATCTCCCGTCTGCATTTCCAGTATGCCTCGCAGGAGACGCTTGCGACGGTGCTGCCCTGGGAGGAAGCCAAGGCGCAGCAGATGGTCGAGGATCTGCCCTGCCGGATCTTCATCGCCTCGCAGGATCCCGACGCGCTGGCCGGCATCTCGCCGGAGAAGCTCTCCGCCGTGGGACAGGGCCGCGCCCGCGTTCTCAAGCCCTATCGCAACGCCATCGACGGCAGGCACCAGTGGACGATCGCCGCTTATCCCTCTGAAAAGTGGGCGAAAAAGTGCTTCCCGGAGGAGACGACGGAGAATGCCGTCGCCAGGCTTTGGGAGGCGGTTCTGACGACCGTCCGCATCGACGGCGAGCACGATCCCGTGGCCGCCTGGGCGGCACATACGGCATTTATTTCGGAGAAAGCGGCCTGGCTCAACGCGCAGGAATTTCGCTCGCTCCGCTATCACAGCGCCAACGGCACTGATTTCACCGTGGAGCTCATCCCCGGCGCCAGCTGGGAGGGTGCGGCCGCGGTCAACAGCAACAACGGCGCAAGCTACATCCCCAACATGCCCACCGAGGAGATCTTTACTTCGCCTCAGGCCGGCCGCTGCGAGGGAACGCTGGTAGCCACCAAGCCCCTGTCCTGGAACAGCCAGCTGATCGAAAACTTTACCATTACCTTTGCAGACGGCCGCGCGGTATCCTGCCGGGCGGAAAAGGGCCAGGAGCTGCTGGAAAAGATGATCGCAATGGACGAATGCGCCTGCATGCTCGGCGAGGTCGCCCTCGTTCCGAAGGAGAGCCCGGTCAACCGCTGCGGCTTCCTGTTCTATGAAACGCTCTTTGACGAGAACGCCTGCTGCCACGTTGCGCTGGGCGCGGGCTTCAAGGAAGTGCTGCCGGACGGCGATTCGCTCACGACGGAAGAGGCGAAGGCGCGCGGCGTCAACGACTCCATCATCCACGTGGACTTCATGGTCGGCAGCGACGACCTGTCCATCGACGGCATCCGCGCCGACGGCAGCAGCGCCCCTGTCTTCCGCAACGGCACCTGGGCCTGAGCGCAGGTCATGAACCCACGATCAAATGAAAGGGGAGCGCCCATGAAAAACGTATTAGTTCTCATACCGCTTACCGATGAACAGAAGGCCAGGCTGGAGTCCATCGGCCCGGACTGCCGTTACCGTTATTCAAACGGCGCCGACGTCAGTACGGAAGACGTTCAAAGCGCCAACGTCATCATCGGCTTTCCCATTCCGGCGATGATCAGAGCCTCGGACAAGCTTGAATTCCTGCAGCTGTCCTCCTCCGGCGCGGACGCCTATGTCAAGCCCGGCGTCCTCCGCCCCGGCACCGTCCTGTGCAGCGTCACCGGCGCCTATGGCCAGGCGGTGGGCGAGCACGCCTTCGCCATGACCTGGGAGCTGCTGAAAAAGCTGCACCTGTACCGTGACGACCAGGCGATGGCACACTGGGGCGACCGCGGCATTGTGGGGACTCTGCGCGGTGCGACGGTCGTCGTGGTCGGCCTCGGCGATATCGGCTCGGAATACGCCCGCCTGGTAAAGGCGGTCGGCGCGAGAGTCATCGGCGTTAAGCGCCGTCCCTCGGCCTGCCCGGACTTTGTCGATGAGCTCTGCCTCACGGACGAGCTGGACCGCGTGCTGCCCGAGGCGGACGTTGTCTGCAGCATCCTGCCCGGCACGGCGAGCACCTACCATCTGTTTGACGCTGCGCGCTTTGCCAAAATGAAGCCATCCGCGATTTTCATCAACTGCGGACGCGGCACCGCACTGGACGCGGATGCGCTCTATGATGCCCTGGATCGAGGCGTGATCGCCGCCGCCGGTGCGGACGTCATGGAGATCGAGCCGTTTCCCGCCGAGCATCCGCTCTGGAAGCAGCCCAACATGGTCATCACGCCTCATATCTCCGGCGGCTTCCATCTGCCCGGCACGCTCGATCGCATCGTTGAGATCTGCCTTGCCAACTTCGAGGCCTGGCTCAAGGGCGGCGAGCTGCAAAACGTCATCGATTTCCAGACCGGGTACAAGAAATAAATAAAAAAAACCGAACCCCACGCCGTCAGGCGCGGGGTTCGATTTTGTTTACCAGAGCTTCGGAAAGCGGCGGAGCAGGGCGTCGGCAATCCGGGAATAAGCCTTGCGCAGCCGCGGGACCGAGGCCAGCAGATAGTCCGCCTCGGCCAGCGCGACACCGGAGACGACGTCCGCCATCACATGCTGACGCGTGGTCAGCGTGGAAACGCACACCATCAGCGACAGAAGCAGCGCAAGCAGTTTCGTCCAGCGGGGCAGATCCTTCCGCCCCCGCAGGCCGATCCAGCAGAGCCAGGCGGTGGAGCAGTGCAGGGAGGGGAAGAGGTTTTCGGGTGTGTCCACCCAGTAGACGATGCGCATCAGCCCGTTCCAAAGCCCGCCGCCGGTGATTTCCGGGCGCTCCAGGGTCGTCGGCAGCAGCACGAAGCAGAGGAAGGACAGGCTCACCGTCAGCGCATGGGCGTAGAAGAAGCGGTCCGCCTGCTCGCGATCCCGCATGGCGATCAGAACAAAGCAGAGATACCAGTAGACAAAGCTGCCCAGATAGATGCTGACCGTCCAGGGGAGAAAGGGGACGGCTGCGTCCCAGGGGATGCTCATGTTCACATGCGGCCGCCAGAAGCAAAACAGCTTGGCCAGCCCAAAGCTGAGCGTGCTGAACAGCAGCGCGGCAACCGGAATGATCAGCGCATAGCGGTTTCCGCGAAAAATTTTTTTGATTATCATATCATCATAACAAGGATCTGGCTGTGAAGGGATTCACAGCCAGATCCGGTCGGTTTCAATTTTGGTTCGGCCTTATTCGCGGCCGCCTTTGCCGAAGCGGCTGAGCAGCTGCTGCCAGAGGGCGGTCAGCTCATCCTTCTTGGTCACGTAGAGATAGGCGAGCAGCGCGACCAGCGCGACCAGGGCCGTAAAGATGATCACCATCAGCATGGCGCTGCTGGCGCGCTTGGAGCGGCTGTCCTCGTACCGGCTCTCGTCGGGCTTCTCCGTCGGCTGGGGATCGCTCTGCTCCTCCTGATCGGAGGGCGCCCTGGTGGGCTCGGGCTTGGCTTCGCCCGGCGCAACGGTCAGCTCCAGGGTGCAGCTTTGGCTGCCGTAGCTGACGGTGACGGTCTGCACGCCCTCGCGGGTAAAGCGGGAGGGGCTGCAGGTAAATCCGCTGCGCACCAGTTCGTCGCCCTGATCGGTGCTCACGCGCAGCACCATGCCGGTCGAGTCAAAGCTGTCGCCGACCTGGTAGTCGAGCTTGTTCGGCATCTTGTCGATGCTGATTTTCTGGATGGTCTTGGTCCCGCCCTGAACGGTCACGGTAAAGCTGGTGGTCTTGCCCTCATAGCTGACCGTGACGGTCTGGATGCCTGGGGTGCTGAGGACCTCGGGGCTGCAGGTAAAGCCGCTCGTGATCGGAACGCGGCGGCCTTTGTTGGTGATCGCCTCCAGCGCAAGGCCGGTGGTGTCCAGCCGCTCGCCCTGCTTGTATTCCCGCTTGGCGGGAAGCGCGGTGACGGCGATGGCCTCCACAACTTCCTTTTCCTCTTTCACGATGACCGGGAAGGTGACGGTGTTGTTCTGATAGGTGACGGTGATGGTCTGCGTGCCGACCTCGGTCAGCTTGGTGGGGCTGACGGTGAAGCCCTCGTTGTCGCTGACGACCATGCCGTTGGAGTAGTGGATGGTGAGCGTCAGACCGGTGGTGTCGAGCTCGTCTCCCTCGGTGTATTCCAGCTTGGTCGGCAGGGCGGAGATGGCGACGGAGGTGATGCTGGGCTCCACCACGTTGACGGTGACGACCGGCGTGGTGACCGTTTCGCTCAGCCCGTTATTGTTGTTGGTGATGACGCAGTAGAAATAGGCCGGGCCGACGAATTCGGTGTTCACGGCAAGCTCGGCGTCGGTTTTGCCCTCCAGCTTTTCACCGTCGATATTGTCCTTGATGGTGTTGCTGTACCACTGATAGCTCAGTGTGCCGCTGTCGTCCGTGCCAGCCTGCACGCGGATCCTCGCGTCCTCGCCCACAAAGCACTCCAGATCCTGCACCGTATAGTGGGGGATCGCAGGCTGCACGCTGATCGAGCAGGTCAGCGTGGCGACCGTCACAGTCTCGGTGCGCGTTTCGCCTTCGCCTTCACCCTCGCCTTCACCCTCAACGGGGACTTCCACCGTGTCGGTCACGACCAGAGTGAACTCATAGTCGCCCGCCAGGCCCGGCGTGCCGCGCAGGTAATGGGCGGCGGATCCGCCGCGGTCCTCGGTGACGATGGAGCAGTTATCCGGCAGATTGCCGCCGGACAGGGAGGCCGACCCGGTTTCGGTGGTGGCCATCTGCATATCCAGCGAGCTGCCGGCGCGCACGGTGCCGAGATTGACGACGATGCTTCCCTCGGCAAAGGCCGCCGCGGGAAGCAGCGCCATCAGCATCAGCGCCGCCAGAAGAATGGAAAGCAAACGTTTATTCATAAAAATTTACTCCTTGTCAATGATTACATTGCGGTTACATTATAGCGCTTTCCTCGGCAAAGGTCAACCGGAGGGGATGCGCAAAAGCGTTGCTAAGAGCGGTGTTTTATGGTAAAATAAGAATTATTAAGGAATATTCGGCAAAGGAGGGCTCGTTTTGGACGGAAAACGCTGGTATAAGGAGATGTCCGTCTACCAGATCTGGCCGCGCAGCTTCTGCGACGGCAACGGCGACGGCATCGGCGATCTGTGGGGCGTGCTCGGCAAGCTCGACTATATCAAAAGCCTCGGCGTGGACGCGATCTGGTTTTCGCCGCTCTATCCCTCGCCGAACGCGGATTTCGGCTACGATATCGCCGATTACCGGAACATCCACCCGGATTACGGTGATCTTGAGGTCTTCCGCCAGGTGCTCCAAGGCGCGCATCAGCGCGGCCTGCGTGTGTTCATGGACCTGGTCGTGAACCACACCTCGGACGAGCACCCCTGGTTTATCGAAAGCCGCAAGAGCAAAGACAACCCTTACCATGACTATTACTATTGGCGCCCGGGCAGGAAAAAGAACGGGAAAACCCTGCCGCCGAACAACTGGACCAGCATTTTCGAGGGCGGCGCCTGGGAATATGACGAGCACTTGGACGAATACTATCTCCACCTCTTTGCCAAAAAGCAGCCGGATCTGAACATGGACAATCCCCGCGTCCGACAGGAGGTCAAGGACATCATGCGCTTCTGGCTGGACATGGGCGTGGACGGCTTCCGCGAGGACGTGATCACCTTCATCTCCAAGGCGCCCGGCCTGCCGAACAGCTATCCGCCGAGCCCGATCGCCAACGGGATGAAGTACTATATCAATCGCCCGGAGGCGCACCAGTATCTGGCCGAATTCAAGCGCGAGGTGCTCGACCACTATGACTGCTTCACCGTCGGCGAGAGTCCGATGACCACGGCCGACACGGCGCTGCGCTATATCAGTGAGGGGCCGGATCAGGTGCTCGACGAGATGATCGGCTTTTCCCATATGGAGGCCGACTGCTTCATGACCGATATGATCCAGCGCCCCTTCAACCTGCGCAAAATGAAAAAAGCCTTCAGCGAATGGCAGATGAAGCTGCAGGACAGGGCCTGGCCCGCGCTCTATATCGAAAACCACGACCATCCGCGCATCATCAGCCGCTACGGCAGCGAAAAATACCGCACGGAGAGCGGCAAGATGCTCGCCGCCATGTATATCCTCCAGCGCGGCACGCCCTTCATCTACCAGGGGCAGGAGATCGGCATGCTGAATATCTCGCTGCCGCGCCTGGAGGACTATCCGGACGTGATGGCGCGCAACAACGCCCGCATCCTCTCGCACTTCCTGCCGAAGAAGAAGGTGCTGGACATTATCCGCCGCTCGAGCCGCGACAGCGCGCGCACCCCGGTGCAGTGGTCGGCAGAAGCCTACGCCGGCTTCAGCACGCACGAGCCCTGGCTGCGCGTGAACGACAACTACACGCGCATCAACGTCGCCTCGCAGGAGAAGGATCCGGATTCGCTGCTGAATTTCTATCGCGCGCTTTTGCAGTTTCGCAAGGACAACAGCGCCGCGCTCTATGGCGACTATCGGGAGCACTGCCCGGACAGCAATGATTTCTATGTCTATGAGCGCCGCAGCGAGGAGCAGCGGCTGCTGGTGATCTGCTCCTTCTCCTCCGAACTCAAGCGCTTTGACGCGCCGGAGGGGATCGACCTGGATCAGTGGCAGCTCGTGCTGCACAACTACGACGTGAATTTCATCATCGAAAACGGCTATACGGCCCGGCCCTACGAGCTGCGGGTCTATCAGACGAAAACCGGGATATAAGTGATGAGCATACAGGAAAAAGCATACGCAAAAATCAATATTTCGCTGGACGTGGCCGGCAAGCGGCCGGACGGCTATCATGAGATGATCATGCCGATGCAGACGGTCTCGCTCTGTGATCTGCTGACCATCCGCATGGAGGGCGAGGGCATCCGCGCTAAAAGCAACCTCCGCTACGTGCCGGGGGACGAGCGCAATCTCGCCGTCCGCGCGGCCAAACGCTATCTGGAGACGATCGGCGAGGAAGGCCAGGGGCTGCGCATCGAGCTTGACAAGCGCATCCCGGTCGGTGCCGGGATGGGCGGGGGCTCGGCGGACGCGGCGGCGACGCTGCGCGCGCTCAACCGCGCCTATAGCGAACGCCTCGGCCGGGAGGAACTGACAGCCCTGGCCGCCGAGATCGGCTCTGACGTGGCCTTCTGCCTCGTGGGCGGCACGATGCTTGCCACCGGGCGGGGAGAGAATCTGCAGCCGATCGCCCCGCTGCCGCCCTGCCACATCGCCATCGTCAAGCCTTCTTTCTCGATCTCCACGCCGGAGCTGTTCAACAAGCTCGACCGCGCGCCGATCCGTATTCACCCGGACACGAACGGCCTGATCGAGGCCATGGAGCAGGGCGACCTGCAGGGAGTCTGCCGGAGGCTGTACAACGTCTTTGAGGACGTGGACGACCGCCGTATGCGCAGCATCCGCCAGATCAAGGGCGAGCTGCTGGACGGCGGCGCGCTCGGCGCGGTGATGACCGGGACGGGCTCGGCGGTGTTCGGCCTCTTTGACGACGGCGAAGCCGCGGTGCGCTGCTGCGAGAAGATGAAAAAAGAATACGGCTTTGCCTTCGTGGCCGAGACGGTCGGCACGTTGCTGTAAGGAGGCGGGACGATGCCCCAGGTCATTGAGATCGCGGATCTGTCCGCACCGGAGCTGGAGGTCTATGCCCGCCTCACCGAAGGGCAGCTGAAAAACCGGGCCGAGCCGGAAAAAGGCCTGTTTATCGCCGAAAGCCCGAAGGTCATCGACCGGGCGCTGGACGCGGGTTATGAGCCGGTGTCTCTGCTGATGGAGCGCAAGCACATCGAGGGCCAGGCGCGGGAGATCGTCGCGCGCTGCGGCGAGATCCCGGTCTATACCTCCGAGCTTTCTGTTCTGAAAGAACTGACCGGCTTTCCGCTCACGCGAGGCGTACTTTGCGCGATGCGAAGAAAGCCGCTGCCGGAGGCGGAGGCCGTCTGCTCGGGAGCAAGACGCGTGGCCGTATTGGAAGAAGTCGTCAACCCCACCAACGTCGGGGCGATCTTTCGTTCCGCCGCAGCGCTCGGTATGGACGCCGTGCTGCTCACGCCCGGCTCCTGTGATCCGCTCTACCGCCGCGCCGTGCGTGTCAGCATGGGCACGGTGTTTCAGATCCCATGGGCTTTCATCGGCACGGAGATCGCCGACTGGCCGCATCCGGGCATGGATCGCCTGCATGCGCTCGGCTTCAAAACCGTCGCCATGGCGCTGGAGGACGACTCTGTGTCTATTGACGATCCGCGCCTTGCCTCCGAGGAAAAGCTCGCGCTGATCCTCGGTACAGAAGGAGAGGGTCTCGCCGCATGCACGATCGCTGACTGCGATTACACCGCGCGCATCCCGATGTCCCACGGCGTGGATTCGCTCAACGTCGCCGCGGCCAGCGCCGTGGCTTTCTGGCAGCTGGGAGGAGGCCGCCCATGATTTGTGTGTACCCCGATTTCTACCGCGCCTTTGCCTGCAAGGCGTCGTTCTGTCGCCACAGCTGCTGCCGCGGCTGGGAGATCGACGTGGACGAGGAGAGCGCCGCGTATTACCGCGCGCTGTCGGGCAAGCTCGGCGACGACCTGCGCGCCGCGCTCGTCGAGGAAGCCGGGGTCTGGCACTTCCGCCTGACGGACGACGAGCGCTGCCCCTTTCTGCGCAGGGACGGCCTGTGCCGTCTGATCCGGGAGCTGGGGGAGCATGCGCTCTGCGATATCTGCGCGCTGCACCCGCGCTTTTACGGCGAGCTGGGCAGCTTTGAGTTCTGCGGCCTCGGTCTGAGCTGTGAAAAAGTCTGCGAGCTTCTGCTTGCCACCTCCGCGCCGCTGCGCTTCCGGTTGGACGACGAGGCAGATCCGGTGGACTTTGCGGGTCTGCTGCGCCGGATGGGGCTGGAACCTGTGGAGGAGCTGCTCCGTTTTGCGCCGAAGCCGAGCGAGGCGCGCTATGCCGAGATCCTGCGCCGGCTTTCGGAGACGGAGCCGATCGACGAGGCCTGGACGGAGCATCTGCGTCAGCTGCGCGCGGCGCTGCCCGATCTCGTCGAAAATGCGGCCGACTACGCCGCTGTCTGTGACCGCGGGCGCTACGACCGCATCTATCAGTATATCCTCTTTCGCCAGCTCGAGCGGGCGGGGGAGTATGAGTTCCCGGCGCTGGCCGTCTATGCGCGGCTGAGCACCGAATTCGTCTTCATGCAGGACGCGCTCCTCGGTATCGATCCCGAGCATCTGCGCCGCTGGTCGGAGCAGATCGAATACAGCACCGAAAACGTCGACCGCCTGCTGAGCATCTGATCACGCCGCCTCGTCGTCGCTGACCGCCTCGTAGTAATCCGCCTCCGAGGCAAAGAGACGGTATTCGCCGTCGATGAGTCCGTAATAGCCGCCCGCTGTGAAATATCCGCGCATGTTCATGCCCTCCCGTGTTTCATTTGATGACCTGATTATAAAGCAAGCACTGTCCGATAAAACGGACAGTGCTTGCTGAATTTTTATAGATTTTTCAGGCAAGTCCGGGCTTGCACGGGCGGCCGATCGCTCGGCGGTGGGCGTAGTAGAGTTCCTCCGTGGCGAGAGCCATTTTGGTTACGGCAAAGTCCCGGCCATGGGGGTAGATGTACCAGGTGTCATCCAGCGTGTTCAGATCCACGCAGTCGCCGTATTTGCCGAGATATTCGTATTCGATATGGCAGGAGTAGAGGCTGGGTACGGGCTTGAGCATCTCAAAGGGGTCGCCGTCGGCGTCCGTGCCGCGCACGGTGAAGCCGTTCATGTCGTGCACGAGCGTCCCGTTTCCGAGCCGGATGAACTTTTTCGCGTTCGGAAGCGTATCCACGTGTACCTCCAGCTCGCCGCTGGAATAGGTTCCGGCCTCGACCTCGGCGCGCACGTTCGCGCGTTCCCATTCGTACCAGTCCGGGATGTGCGAAAACTCCGTCTCGCCGTCCACGGCCTCCAGCTCGCCCAGCTCCGTCATGCGCCAGCGTTTGCCGCAGCTTTCACAGAAAAGCTCCGCGCCCTTGGATGCCATGCGAAACTCCGTCCGGCAGTGCGGGCACTGATAGAGCACCTTGTGCAGCCCCTCGGCGCGCCCCTTGTAGGGCGTGCGGATGCCGCGCGCCTTCTGCCAGGCAAAGTCGTCGTACTGGAACAGCTCCAGGATCTTTGCGTTGACTTCGTCGGCCGTGGCTTTTTCCAACTCCTCCGCCGTGAAGATCTGCGTCAGCTCGGCCTCGGTTGGCTTCACGCCGCGGTCGTGCAGGTTCCAGAACGGGGAGTTGACGTGGTGCCCGTGGCAGATCAGCGTCACGACCGGCACCTTGAGAAGTTTGCACAGCTTCCCGAGCGAGGCGGGCAGAACGGCGGTGGTGCCGCAGAGGGAATAGCGCGCCTCGGGGTAAATCATGGCGATATCGCCGTTTTTCACGACCTGCCGAAGCTGACGGATCAGCGTGAGGTCGTTGGTGAATTTGCGCTTGCAGATGCAGCCTACCTGCCGCAGCAGCTCTTCACGCCCAATGAAGCCGTCGATCGCGACGACGTAATTGGCGCGGTGGGGAAAAGTGGCCAGCGTGGCGACCTTGAAATCGAGAAAGGCGTTGTGGTTGCACAGCAGCACGTAGGGCGGCTTGAGCCCGTCGGCGTTGATCTTCCGGATCTGCGCATGGTGCTTCCACACGTCCGGCGCGCTGAGCGCCCAGGTCAGCGGGCGCAGAAAGGCGCGCGTGCGCACCGGCGGGCGCTGCATGTCAAAGCGTTCAAAATCCTGGCTCACGGTCATCCCTCCCTCTTCCACAGCATAACACAGGTTCCTGTTGTGCACAACGTATAAAAGCGAAAAAAACCGCCGATACTATGGACAAAGCATACATAGACGGACGGTATTTTGAAATGGAACAGGAAAACGGAAAGAATCTGCGGGCCTGGGAGCTCGCGCTGCTGGCGGCGCTGTGCCTGGCGCTGTGCGTGGGGCTCTGGGCTCAGAAAAAGCAGGGGGAGCTGGCTTCCCAGGTCGTGCGGCTGCACGTGTTGGCGGTGGATGACACGGAGGAAGAGCAGGCGCTCAAGCTGCGCGTGCGCGACGCGGTGCTGGCTTATCTGAGCCCGGTACTCGAAGGCGTGAGCGACCGGGACGAGGCGCGGGAGCTTCTGGCCGGGCGCCTGCAGGCGATCGCCGAGACGGCGGCTGCTGCATCCGAAGGACGCAAGGTGTCCGTGAGCCTCGGGCCGGAGAGTTATCCGCTGCGGCGCTACGAGGGCTTCGTGCTGCCGGCGGGGACCTATGAATCGCTGCGCGTGGTGCTGGGCGAGGGCGAGGGGCATAACTGGTGGTGCGTGGTGTTTCCGCCGCTGTGCCTGTCGGCCGCCGACGCCGGGCGCGTGCAGAGCGTAATGAAGCCGGACGATTTCGCCCTGATCATCGAAGAGGACGGCTATGAGCTGCGCTTTCGCATCGTGGAACTCTGGGGCGAGCTGCAGCGCCTGTTCGGATAAAAAACCGGGACGGAAAAACCGTCCCGGTTGTGTTATTTGCCCGGTCTTCTCCAGGCAAAGTCCACGGCATGTAACAGCTCCCGCCCCTCAAGCACGGCGCGAAGCTCCGCCTCGGCCTGCGGGAGATAGCGCTCGATAAATTCCTCCATCATGGCAGGGCTCAGGTAAGTAAAATCGCCTGTCGGCTGCTCGGTGAAATCCTGCGCGAGGTCGGCCTGCAGCTTCGTAAGGTCAAAGCCTGCGATGCTTGCCAGCGGCTCGGTATGGAAATCCGAAGGGATCTTCAGCCGGTTTTCAAGGGCATAGCGCCGCACGAGCCAGGGATTGAGCAGATGGTAATCCCGGTGCAGAGCGCGTACGGCCTCATCCTTGATGAAATAGAGCTGATAGTCCTCATGGCAGAAGGCGCGGTAGAAGCTGTCCTCCACCAGATGCATGTAATAGCCGAGATAAAGAGGGTCGCTCATCTCAGCGGCAAATTCGAACCGAAAGCGGTCGAATTGATAATAACGCGTGCCGTCGGAGCCGCGGAAGGCAAAATGCGTAATGTCCCGATCCTCTTTGCTGCCGATCGCGTCCGGAAGGAGGCTGCCAAGCAGAAAACGCGGCACATCCCGGATGCCACAGGCTTCGGCCAGACGCAGGCCGAATACATAATGGACCGTCCGCTGCGCCATATCTTGCCCTCCTTCCGCTCTTTTCTGACAGTATAAAGCAGGGGAGAGGGAAAGTCAACGCGGCGAATTCCGGGAAAAAGGAAATTAATGCTTGCAAAGCGGAAAGGGATGTGCTAATATATAAAAGCTCTTCGGAGGGTTAGCTCAGCTGGTTAGAGCGTCCGCCTCACACGCGGAAGGTCGACGGTTCGAGTCCGCCACTCTCCACCAAACAAAAACACCGCCCGTTGGGCGGTGTTTTTGTTTGGTAAAGACTCCCGTGCGGACTCGAAGGGAGCGGGAGTGAATGGCGTGCCGGTGGCACGCCAGAGCCGCGACCCGGCCCGCCCGCAGGCGGGCGAGTCCGCCACTCTCCACCAGAAAAAGATCCACGGCCATAGGCTGTGGATCTTTTTCTGTATGTGGAAGTCGGACGAGAACCGTAGGTTCGATAAGTGAGGCTCCAAAAAATCAAGCGAAGAGCTGATTTTTTGGCAAGCCGAACTTATGCAGGCGAGCGCAGGCAGGCGAGTCCGCCACGATCTTCAAAAAAACGACGTGTTTCGACACGTCGTTTTTTATTTGACGCTGATCCTGTGATGCCTCAGCAGAGAAGCGGCGTTTATCTTGTGCTGTGCCGGGCCAGCGTGTCGAGCAGCCACCGACCGGTCGCGTTATAGTCCTCGTCGGCAAAGCCGCTGTATTTCAGCAGCCCGGTGCGCAGCGCGGAACAGGGCTCCGGGGCCGACGAGAAGGACCACATACAGTAGGAGATTTGCTCCCGCTCCAGCAGCTCGATCCAAAGGTCTGCACTCTCCAGATCCCGAGGAAAGCCGCCGCTGGACGAGGTGACGCCGAACTCGGTGACAAAGATCGGAAGGCCCTGTTGACTGAGCTGCTCGGTCATATCGCGCAGGTCCTGACCGTGGCTGGCGGCATAGAAGTGCAGTGTGTACAGGATATTGTCGAAATTGAGAGGATCGTCAGCAACGCTGCGCAGATCTTTGGACCAGTCGGGATTGCCGACGATGATCACCGAGTCGGGATCCTTTTCGCGGATCGCGGGGATGATCTGCTCGGCATAGGTTTTGACCGTCGGCCAGTCCACGCCGTTGGGCTCGTTGCAGATCTCGTACAGGACGTTGTCGTAATCGCGAAATCGTTCCGCCATCTCCGCAAAGAAGGTCTTTGCCTCGTCGAGATACTGGTTGGGGTCTCCGTCGCTGAGAATGTGCCAGTCGATGAGGGCGTACATATCATGCACCCGGGCAAGCTCAACGCCTTTGACGATATCCTGCTTGTGACGCTCCTTGTCGCCGCCGGTGCAGTAGCCGACGACGCCGACGCCGTAGGTGTACATGGCAAAGCGGAAGAGATTGACGCCTCTGTCTTCGGACAGCTCGCGAAACAGGGATTCGTTGATGAAATCTTCGGCTGTAATGAGCCCGTTGCTGCTCACACCGCGGAGCATCACGGGCTCTCCGCGTTCGGCGCAGAGCTTCCCGCCGACGACCTGCAGCCGTCCGCTGTTGGAAGGCCGGGAGCGGCCGTCGTCAACGACGGATGCCGGTTTCGCGTTTCCGCAGCCGGACAGGACGCCCAGCAGCAGAGCGACACAAAGCAGAAGGGAAAGGATCTTTTTCATTGGTATGACTCCCTTTGTCGGGAACTGAGCAGAAGGTAAGCTCAGCCCATGCGGACGAGTACGGACACGCGCTTCCCGGCAGGCTGAACGGGCAGGACGTTTCCCTCTACGGGACGGCCGTCGATTGTGACGGAGGCAAGACCTTTCTGCACGCCCGCCGGATTTTCCACCGTGATCTCATAAACAGCACCGCGGTAACGGCGGGTGACCGTGAAGCGCCGCAGGGAAGAGGGGACGCAGGGGTCGATCCGCAGACCGTCCAGCGTGGGCTGCATGCCGAGGATCGCCTGCGAAACGCTGACGAAGGTCCAGGCCGCCGTGCCTGTCAGCCAGCTGTTTTTCGCTTCGCCGAAGCTCGCTGCGTCTTTTCCTGCGACCATCTGGCTGTAAACGTAGGGTTCGGTGCGGTGGATCTCGCTGATATCTTCGATATAGGCGGGCGCCGTGCGGCGATAGACCTCAAAGGCGCGATCGCCGTGGCCGAGCTCCGCCTCCGCACAGACGATCCAGGGATTGTTGTGGCAGAAGATGCCGGCGTTTTCCTTGTATCCCGGCGGGTAGCTGCTGATCTCGCCCAACTCCAGGTGATAGCGGGTATAAGCGGGCTGCAGCAGGACAATGCCATATTTTGTGTCGAGGCGCTCCTTGACGCTCTGCAGCGCGCGGGCAGCCTCGCCGCTTTCTTTGCCGATACCGGCCATCACGCACATGCCCTGCGGCTCGATGAAGATTTTTCCTTCTTCGCAGTCCCTGCCGCCGACGACATGCCCGAAAGCATCATAGGCGCGGCGGAACCATGCGCCGTCCCAACCTGCGTCGAGCACGGTTTTTTCCATGGCGTCGACGGCCTGTTCGGCTTGCCCGGCCTCGTCGGCGAGGCCAACATGGCGGCAGATCTCCGTCCAGGCGCGGCCGTATTTGACGAACATGCCGGCGATGAACACGCTTTCTGCCACGGGACCCTCGCTCGGGCCGGTGGTCTGGAAGCTCTCGCCGGGCTGCGCCGAGAAGCAGTTGAGGTTCAGGCAGTCGTTCCAGTCGGCGCGGCCGATCAGCGGCAGGCCGTGCGGGCCGAGATGCGTGCAGGTATAGTTGAAGCTGCGGCGCAGATGCTCCAGCAGCGGCTGCGCCAGGGACGGATCGTTGTCAAAATCCACAGATTCGTCGAGAATCGTCCAGTCGCCGGTCTCGCGCAGATAGGCGTCCGTGCCGGCGATGAGCCAGAGCGGGTCGTCGTTGAAGCCGCTGCCGACGGCCAGATTGCCCTTTTTGGTCAGCGGCTGATACTGGTGATAAGCGCTGCCGTCGGGAAACTGCGTGGCGGCAATGTCCAGAATGCGCTCGCGGGCACGCTCAGGGATCATGTGCACGAAGCCCAGCAGATCCTGGCAAGAATCGCGAAAACCCATCCCGCGCCCCATGCCGGACTCATAATAACTGGCCGAGCGGCTCATGTTGAAGGTGACCATGCACTGGTACTGGTTCCAGATATTGACCATGCGGTCGAGCTTTTCATCGGAGCTCGATACCCGGTAGGCGCCGAGCAGCTCTTCCCAATGGCTGCCCAGCGCGGCGAGCGCCGCATCCACGGCCGCGTCGTCGGCATAGCGGGCCATCATGGCCTCGGCCTTCGTCTTGTTGATGACGCCGGGCTTTTCCCATTTCTCTTCCGGCGCATTTTCAATATAGCCCAGGCCGAAGATCAGGCTGCGGCTTTCGCCGGGCTGCAGCGCCAGCTTGAACTGCTGGGCGGCGATGGGCTGCCAGCCGTGCGCGATGCTGCCGGTGCAGCCGCCGCCGAATACGGCATCCGGCCGGGCCGGGCTGCCGTACGGACCCAGGAAGGCCTCCCGGGAGGTATCGAAGCCGTCGGGCAGGGAATTGGCCCAGAAAACGGCGTAGTGATCTCGGCGCTCGCGGTACTCGGTCTTATGGTAGATCGCCGCGCCCTCGATCTCCACCTCGCCGATGGAATAGTTGCGCTGGAAGTTCGAACTGTCGTCCATCGCGTCCCAGAGACAGAACTCCAGATAGGGGAAGAGCTCCGGAGTCTTCGGCCCTGCGCTTTCGTTGCGGACCTTCACCCGCATCAGCAGACAGTTGTCCCCCTGCGGGACAAACAGCTCCTGCGTGACGGAAAGGCCGTTCTTCCTGCCCTCGATGACCGTATAACCCAGGCCGTGGCGGCAGCAATAGGCGTCAAGCTCGGTCTGCACCGGCTGCCAGCCGGGATTCCAGACGACGCTGCCGTCGCGGACATACAGATGAAAGCCCTCCTGATCCAGCGGCGCGTTATTATAGCGGTAACGGGTCAGACGGCGAAGCCGGGCGTCACGGAAGAAGGCGTAGCCGCCGGCCGTGTTGGAGCAGAGCGTGAAGAAGTCCTCGCTGCCCAGATAGTTGATCCAGGGCAGGGGAGTCCTTGGGGTTGTGATGACGTATTCTTTACTTGCGTCGTCAAAGAAACCGTATTTCATGACAAGCCCTCTTTTGTTCGTAATCGTTTAAGTGACAATACCATAGAGTAAAGTAACGGATTTTATCGGAAAAATCAAGAAGTTTTTGAGACAAAATCGGCATTTTTACGAATAAAATCAAAATTGTTCAATTTACGAAATCGTTAAGCTGACAGAAAGCACAGATTTTCGCGATGAAACTATCCACTTTTGCCAAATTTCATTTTTCAAAAAATTTTTTTGAAAGCATATCTTGCTTTTTTGAACGAAATGCGCTATTTTGGATTTGCGAAAACGATTAAGTATGCGGAAGGCGGTTTGCCCAAATGGTGTCGATGAAGGATATCGCGCGTCAGTGCGGCGTATCTGTGGCTACGGTGAGCAAGGCACTGAACGGGCAGCAGGATATCGGGCGGGAAACAAGGGAAAAGATCCGCCGGGTCGCCGACGAAATGGGCTATATGACCAACGCCTCCGCCCGCGCGCTGAAAACCAGCCGCAGCTACAACATCGGCGTGCTTTTCGTGGATCCGATGCAGGGCGGCCTTGCGCATGAGTACTTCTCATCCGTGCTTGACAGCATCCGCGTGGAGAGCGAGCGCTGCGGCTATGACATCACCTTTATCAACCGAAACGTCGGCCGCCGCCAGACCTCCTATCTGCAGCACTGCCTGTACCGCGGTGTGGACGGCGTGGTGGTGGCTTCGGTGGATTTCACCGACCCGATGGTGCTGGAGCTGATCCACTCCGGGCTTCCCGTCGTAACGATCGACCACATGTTCAACGGACGCATGGCCGTCATCAGCGACAACGTGGCCGGGATGGAGGCGCTGACGCGCTACGTTGTGGGGAAGGGGCACCGGGATCTCGCTTTTATCCACGGCGAGCAGACCACGGTGACCGACAGCCGCCTGACCGGCTTCTTCCGCGCCTGCGAGGCGCTGGGCGTGCCGGTGCGGGAGGAATGCATCCTGCAGGGCGCCTATCACGACGTCACGCGCTGCTATGAGGCGACAAAGCAGCTTCTGGCTTTGCCGACGCGGCCCAGCTGCATCTTTTTCCCGGACGACTTTTCCTATATCGGCGGTTATAACGCCATTGTTGAGGCGGGACTGCGGATCCCCGAGGATATTTCGGCCGTCGGCTATGACGGCATCCGCCTGGCCCGGGTGGTCAGCCCCCGGCTGACGACCTGGCAGCAGAACACCCCCGCCCTGGGCCGCGAGGCGGCGGCCCGCCTGATCGAGTTGATCGAGCACCCAAAGACCGCGCTGATCGACCGCTACGTGGTATCCGGCTGCCTGCTGGAGGGCGAGAGCGTGGCGGACCTGACCAAAAGGTGATATGCGGGGACGACCCGCTAAAATAAAATCACAATTTATTTAGGAGGAAGAAAAATGAAAAAGCTGATCGCACTGCTTCTGGCTCTCGTGATGGTTTTCGCGCTCTGCGCCTGCGGCGCGCCGAAGGCTGACAGCAAGACCGAGGGCAAAGTCTTCAACATCTACGCCTGGAACGAGGAATTCAAGGGCTTCTTCGAGAAGTACTACACCGTTCCCGAAGGCGTGACCGTCAACTGGATCATCACCCCGAGCGACAACGGCGCCTACCAGCAGAAGCTGGATGAGGCTCTGCTCAACCAGGCCAGTGCCGCCGCCGACGACAAGGTCGACCTGTTCCTGGCCGAGGCTGATTACATCCTCAAGTACGTCAATTCTGATGCGACTCAGGATATCACCAAGATCGGCGTGACCGACTTCTCCAACACCTATGCCTACACCGTGCAGGCTGCCACCGATCCCAACGGCGTTGTGAAGGGCGTCTCCTTCCAGTGCTGCCCCTCCGCTCTGATCTACCGCCGCTCCATCGCGCAGGACGTCCTTGGCGTTTCCGAGCCCGATGAGGTCCAGGCCAAGCTCGACAGCTGGGACAAGTTCAACGCTGTCGCCGCCGACGCCAAGGCCAAGGGTTACTACATGACCGCCTCCTTCGCCGAGACCTACCGTCCCTTCTCCAACAACTGCACCAGCGCCTGGGTCGACGCCGACAACAAGCTGCAGTTCGACCCCCAGATCGAAGCCTGGATCGCCCAGACCGAGGACTTCATCAAGAACGAGTACACCCTGACCGCCGGCATCTGGGATCAGGAGAAGAACGACCAGATGTTCAAGGACGGCAAGACCATGTGCTTCTTCGGACCCGCCTGGTACTTCAACTTCTGCATGGGCAACGCGCAGGATCCCGAGAAGGGCTGCTCCGGCGACTGGGCCATCTGCGAAGGCCCCGCTGCTCACTTCTGGGGCGGCACCTGGCTGCTCGCGCCTGCCGGCACCGATAATGCTTCCATGGCTGCGGACATCATGAACACCTTCATCAACAACGAAGATGTCTGCTCCAAGCTCGTCTCCGAGGAGAACCAGTTCTCCAACAACCAGAAGGTCAACGCCAAGTTTGCGGAAGATCCCAACTACGGCAATGCCTTCCTGGGCGGCCAGAACGACGTAGCCCTCTTCTCCTCCATGACCAGCAACATCAAGTGGGAGAACCACACCATCTACGACCAGCTCCTCAACGAAGGCCTGCAGAACAACATGCAGGAATTCTTCAAGGGCCAGGTAGACAAGGAAACGGCTCTGAAGAACTTCTACAACTACGTCAACGAGACCTATCCCACCATCGTCACTCCCTGAACTGACGATCAGGACTGAGTTCGATCATACTCTTTGCTGCGCAGAGGCAAGGCGATTTGCCTTGCCTCTGTCTGCATGAAAGTTTCCGCCGCAGAGCTCTGCCGGCGCGGAGCGGAACACACGTGTTCGCGTATGCTCCGCTGCACACCGTCGGAACACGCGCCAACGATACTATGAACGGGGGGATCCCATGAAAACCAAGCGCGGAAGCGGAGTCAGCTACGCCAAGTACGGCTATCTCTTCATCCTGCCCTTTTTCATCGTCTATACCTTCTTTACCCTGATCCCGCAGCTGATGACCTTCTACTACAGCCTCTTTGAGAACTATCGAGACGGACTGACGCAGATCGGACCGAACTTCGTAGGCCTGAAAAACTACGTGACCCTGTTCAGCCCCGACAATACCGGCAGCATCGGCATCCTTAAGTATTTCGGCAATACGCTGATCCTCTGGGTCATGGGCGCCGTGCCCCAGGTCGTGATCGCGCTTCTGCTGGCGGTGTTTTTCACCAGCTACCGTATGAATCTGAAGGGACAGCAGTTTTTCAAGACGGTCATTTACATGCCGAACCTGATCATGGCGGCGGCATTTGCGATGCTCTTCTCCACGCTGTTTTCCAACGTCGGCCCGGTCAAGCAGGTGCTGCTGGCCCACGATCTGATCGACAAGAGCTTCGACTTTCTGACCATGAAGGTCCCGGTGCGTGTTTTGATCGCACTGATGAATTTCCTCATGTGGTTCGGCAACACGACGATCCTTTTGATGGCAGGCATCCAGGGCATCGACCAGAACATGTTTGAGGCTGCGGAGATCGACGGGGCCAACTCCCTGCAGGTCTTCTTCCGTGTGACGCTGCCGCTGCTGGCGCCGATCCTGGTCTATACGGTCATCACGGCGATGATCGGCGGTCTGCAGATGTTCGACGTGCCGCAGGTGCTCACCAACGGCAAGGGAACACCGAACCGCGCCAGTATGACGATGGTCATGTACCTGAACAACTTCCTGACCACCAGTAAAAACTACGGCATGGCCGGCGCGGTGAGCGTGGTGCTGTTCCTGGTGTCCACGGGATTGAGCCTGTTCGTCTATAACAGCCTGTCCAGCCAGTACAAGGATACCGCCCACAAGCGGGATCAGATCTGATCGGAGGCGGGACCATGAAAAACAAAGAAAATAACAAGGGTCGGATCCAGCTGATCATTGCCCGCACCGTGGCATACATCATTCTGATCTTCCTTTCTTTCCTTTGCCTGTTCAGCTTTTATATGCTGATCATCAACTCCACCCGGTCGAATTTCCAGCTTCAGTCCGGCTTTACCCTGCTGCCGAAGGACCATTTCTTCATCAACCTCAAGAACGCCTGGAACGATTACTCCATCAATATCCCGCGCGGCATGCTCAACAGCTTCTTCATCGCCGCCTGCTGCTCGGTGCTGACCACCTACTTCTCTGCGCTGACCGCCTACGGCATCCATGTGTACCGCTTCAAGCTGCGCCGCTTCGCCTTTTATTTCATCATGGCCGTCATGATGATCCCGCCCCAGGTGTCGGCGGTCGGCTTCATCCAGCTGGTGTATAAGCTCCATCTGACCAACAATTACATTCCGCTCATCATCCCCAGCATCGCGGCGCCGGTGGTCTTCTTCTACATGAAGCAGTACCTGGAGAGCGTGCTGCCGATGGAGATGGTGGAGGCCGCGCGCATCGACGGCAGCGGCGAGTTTTATACCTTCAACCACGTGGTGCTGCCGATCATGAAGCCGGCGCTGGCCGTGCAGATGATTTTCTCCTTCGTCGGCTCCTGGAACAACTACTTTATTCCGGCCCTGCTGCTGGATAAGAAGGAGCTGAAAACCGTCCCCATCATGATCGCCCAGCTCCGAAGCGCGGACTACTCCAAGTTCGACATGGGCAAGGTGTACATGTTTATCCTTCTGGCGATCCTGCCCGTTATGATCGTCTATATCATCCTCTCCAAGGCCATCATCAAGGGCGTCACCGCCGGCTCGGTCAAGGGCTGAGCAAAAACACAAACGGCTCTCCGCTTCTGGGGAGCCGTTTTACAATGAAAGGAAGACTGTTATGTTAAAAGAACGCGGGTTTTACCGGGGCGTGAATCTCGGCGGCTGGCTGAGCCAGTGCGATTACAGCGCTGAGCGCCTGGATGGCTTTATTACGGAGAGTGATTTTGCGCAGATCGCCGCCTGGGGCTTTGACCACGTACGCCTGCCGGTGGACTACAACGTGATCCAGCGCCCGGACGGAACGATGATCGAGGAAGGCCTGCGGCGGATCGACTGCGCCGTCTCCTGGGCGGAGGCGCAGGATTTGCGCTTGGTACTGGATCTGCATAAGACGCAGGGTTTTTCCTTCGACGCCGGGGAGAACGAGTCCGGCTTCTTCGAAAGCGAACAATACCAGGAGCTGTTCTACTCCGTCTGGGACTGCTTCGCCGCACGCTACGGCTCGAAACCCGAGCGGGTGATGTTCGACCTGCTCAACGAGGTCACCGAGGATCGCTATCTCCCGGCCTGGAAGCGCATCAGCCGCGAGGCCGTGCGCCGCATCCGTCGGCATGCGCCGGAGACGCTGATCCTGCTGGGAAGTTTCCGCTGGAACAGCGCGAAGACCCTGCCGGCCCTTGAAGCGCCCTATGACGAGCGCGTGATCTATAACTTCCACTTCTACGAGCCGCACGATTTCACCCACCAGGGCGCGTACTGGGAAGCGCCGTACCGCGACGTCAGCGCGCGATACAGCTACGCCGAGAGCGGCGCGTGCGAGAAGTACTTTGAGGACTTCCTCGCCCCGGCTCTGGAAAAGGCGGAGAAGGAGGGAGCGGAGCTTTACTGCGGCGAATACGGCGTGATCGATGTCGTGCCGCCGGAGGAGGCGGTGCGGTGGTTCCGCGAACTGCATGCGGTTTTCGAGCGGCACGGCATCGCCCGCTGCCTGTGGAGCTACAAAGAGATGGACTTCGGCCTGTCCGACGCCCGGATGGACGCGGTGCGGGACGAACTGCTGCCGCTGCTGTAAGAAGGCTTTGAAAATATAAACGACGTTTTCTGAAGCGTACACAGCAAAAAAATAACTTTTTGGCTGCGATCACCGGCTCTAAAGAATAGAAAATCGGCGTGACCTTTGTGGTCACGCCGATTTTATCTCTTGGATGAGATGGGGAAAACCAGATGCTCTCCGCAAGTACGCACGAAATAACGACACCTACTGCTCTCTGCTGACGGGCAGCCAGATCTCACAGTAGTGGGAATGATTGACCTCGTCGTTTCCGTCTTCGAAAGGCCAATGGATCACCCCGAGCTCAGGGGCGTCTCGCAGAACGTAGCCGGAAGAGGGCAGCCACTCTGTCACGATCCGGCGGCGCAGTTCATCGACCAGATTCGTCGGGAACATACAGCGCTCCGTCTCGCAGACTACGTACAGTCCCGCAGGAATCTCCAGGTGTGTGTACCGCTTGGCAAAATCGCCGAGATCTTCTTCAAAATCCTCCAATGCCCATTTTGGCATCAGATAGGCATAGTAAAAATCATATCCGCTGTCGCCGAAGTTCGTCATAACGGTATAGACCGTATCGTGGATCCGGCTCCTTCCTTCCAAAACGTACTGCTCCAGCAGTGTTTCACAGGCAAAGTAGTGATCCTGGTCCTTTTTGTCGTTGGGGTCCCCCGAAAAGCGCCGCTTAAAGCCGGTCAGCAGCATGGCGGGCTTCTCTTCCAATTTGTATTGCATGTCGTTTCCTCCTTCCAGAGTCACTTTGATGTTCAGGCGGGAAAACGAGCGAAGCATGGCCCCGTTGCCGCGCGCCTGCGACGGGGTGATGCCGTGAAAGGCCCGGAACGCCTTGGCGAAACTGTCGGGGCTGTCATAGCCGAATTCCAGCGCGACGTCGATCACTCTGTCGCTTCCGCGGGCGAGCCTGGCTCCCGCGACGCTCAGCCGCCGGTAGCGGATATATTCTCCCAGCGTATAGCCGCAGAGGATGCTGAACACGCGCTGAAAATGAAAGGGCGAGGAAAACCCCTCCCGCGCGATGGCGTTGTAATCCAGTTCGTCGGTCAGGTGCGCTTCAATATAGTCGATCGCCCTTTGTATTCCGGCAATCCAATCCATCGTCATCTCTCCTGACAAAAAAAGTATAACAGAATCAAAGTCCGGTTTTCCGACATTCCTTGCGATTGGGAAACGGTTGAAAACAGGGCCCTTCGTCCTGTGAACAGGCGTCCGGATCATGGCCTGCAGCAAAGACAGCTTCCATACGAAGCGCCTCCTTCGGCACGTCGTTTTTGCTGCGGCCGGACATCGTTACAGCGGGAAAGCCACGGCCTCCCGGTACAGCTCCTTCAGGATATCGATAAATGCAGACACCGCTGGGCGCCTGTCGTTTTTATGCGAGCAGAGGACGCAGGAGAAGCTTTCTTTACAGGCAAAGGGGATCCAGGCGAACTGGCCGCTGTGATCGTTCAGAAAGCCGGGCGCCAGACAGACGCCTCTTCCGGCGGCGACATTCGTCAGGGTCGTGTCGTGGTTCGGGCTGTTGATGGTCCGGAGCTTTTCCGAAGCGATCAGCCGCTGCTGAACGGCCTTCAGCGCGGGCGGCGATCCGCCGCCGACCATCAGCGTGCGGCCGTAGAGATCCTCTTCGCGGATGAGATCCTTCTGCGCAAGAGGATCGGTCTTGTCGGCGATCAGATAAATGCGGCTCTCGAACAGCTCGTGCACCGTGATGGCGGGGATCTGCCGCGTCTGCTCCTTGAGAGCAAAGAGCAGATCGACTTCGTTTCGGAGAAAAGACTCGACGCCGTTTTCATATTGAAAGACGGGGTTGATCTGCACGTCCGGCTCCGCCTGTTCAAACAGGCGAATGGCCTCCGGCAGGAAAAAGACCGCCTGCCGCACCATCAGACTGACGGAGATGCTGTCTTTATACCGCGCGCTGAAATTCTGCCCCTGTTCGATCGCGTGCTTCAGATCCTCGCGCATTCCGGCCAGAAAGGAGACGAACTGCGCTCCTGCCGGCGTCAGCGCCGCGCCTTTTCCGCTGCGCTCAAAGATCGGAAAGCCGACCTCGTCCTCGAGCAGCCTGATCTGATAGGAGAAGGTCGGCTGGCTGACAAACAGCTTGTCCGCCGCCCGGCTGAAATTCAAAGTATGCGCAAGCTCGATGCAGTAATCGATCTGTTTTGTGGTCATGGCCGCCTCCGCTATTAAAAAACTAAATCAATTATACATGATTTCGATTGGACTTTGCAATACAAATTGCTTATATTATAAGCATCAAGACAAAAACACAGGAGGAAACAGCAATGGCAAAGACACTGATCGCCTATTTTTCCAGAGCGGACGAGAACTACTTCGGCGGCGCAATGCGCTATGTGAAAGTAGGCAACACGGAGATCGTCTGCAATATCATGAAAGAGCTGCTCCCGGCCGACAGCTTCAAGATCGAGATGAAAGAGCCTTACTCCCCGGTCTATATGACCTGCATCGAGGAGGCCAAAAGGGATCTGCGGGCCAAAGCCAGGCCGGAGCTCGTCTCCCTGCCGGAGTCCATCGACGAATACGACACCATCGTGCTGGCCTACCCGAACTACTGGGGCACGATGCCGATGGCCGTCTTTACCTTCCTGGAGCATTTCGATTTCACCGGCAAGACCATCCTGCCGCTCTGCACCAACGAGGGCAGCGGCATGGGCGGCAGCGAGCGAGACCTCAGACGCAGCTGCCCCGGCGCAACGGTGAAGAGCGGCCTTTCCATCACCGGCAGCAGCGCCGCCAGTTCCGAAGGCGCTGTCCGGCGCTGGCTGTCCGAGAACGGGCTGCTGTAAAGGAGAAGACAGATGGATCACGAAAAGGGCTATGTTTATCAGCTGATGGATCAGGGCGGCCCGACGGATACCCGGGAACCGTATTTCCGGGAAGCCGTCGAGGAGATGATGCGCGCCAGAACACTCTGCGCCAAAGCCAATGCGACGCTGCCAGACGATCCCTACTATGTGGGATACCTGGAAGAGCTCTTCGGCAGAAAGCTCGACGACGTCCGGATCCTCACGCCGTTTATCTGCGATTTCGGAAACAGGGTCAAGTTTGGCAAAGGCGTTTTCATCAATCACTCCGCGATCCTGTCGGCCTCCGGCGGGATCGAATTTGAGGACGGCTCCATGGCTGCGCCTGGACTTCGCATCGCCACGATCAACCACGATATGAACGAGCGCCACACCAGGTACACCTACGGAAAGGTGCTGGTGAAGAAGAACGCCTGGCTCGGCATGAACGTGACGATCTGCCCGGGCGTCACGATCGGCGCGTACGCGGTCGTTGCGGCAGGCGCGGTCGTCACGAAGGACGTGCCGGACTATGCCGTCGTCGGCGGCGTCCCGGCAAAAGTGATCCGGATGCTTGACCCGGCGGAGCAAAAGGAATAAAATGAATGACAGAGAGCAGATCCGCGAGCTGTACCGGAGATACTGGCAGTATATGATCGAGAAGAACGCGGACGGTCTGCGCGGCATGATGACGGAGGATTACTGTCTCGTCCACATGACGGGCGTTCGTCAGCCCGCGGAAGAATTCCTGCAGGGGCTTCTGGACGGCACCTTCCACTATTATTCCGCGGAGCACGACAGTATCGACGTACAGCTCAAGGGCGATCGGGCGAGCATGACCGGCCGCAGCAGGGTGCTGGCCGCCGTATACGGCGGCGGGAAGCACAGCTGGCGGCTGCGCGGGGATTTCACGCTGCGGAAGGATCGCGGAGAATGGAAATTCAGCAGCTCCAGAGCATCGACCTATTAGACCGCCGACGGACTGAAAACGACAGGAGGAGATCACAATGAAGAATCTTGGCTTTGGCATGATGCGGCTTCCGGTGCTGTCCGGGCCGACCGACTTCGACTATGAACAGCTCAACAAAATGGTGGACGCTTTCCTGGACGCGGGCTTTACCTATTTCGACACCAGCTACGTCTACCACAACGGGAAGAGCGAGGAAGCCACCCGCAAGGCGCTGGTGGAGCGCCACCCGAGAGACAGCTTCACCGTGGCGACGAAGTTTCCGACCTTTATGCTGATCCCGGAGGAAAAGATCGAGGAGGTCTTCCAGAGCCAGCTGGAGCATCTGGGCGTGGACTATATCGATTACTATCTGCTCCACAACATCCAGACCGTTTACTATGACGATTACGATGGCCGGGGCGGCATCGTCAAGACGACGCATCTGTTTGACCATGCGAAGAAATGGAAAGAGGAGGGGAAGATCCGCCATCTGGGCATTTCCTTCCACTCGTCCGCGAAGCTCCTGGACCGCGTGCTGACCGAGCACCCGGAGATCGAATTCGTGCAGATTGCGCTCAACCCGATCGACTGGGACAGCGAGCTGGTACAGGCCGGCCCCTGTTATGAGGTGATCCGCAAGCACGGCCGGAAGGTCGTCGTCATGGAGGCCGTCAAGGGCGGCGGCCTCGCCAAACTGCCGGAAGGAGCAGAGAAGGTTTTGAATGCCGTGCATCCCGACTGGAGTATTGCCTCCTGGGCGCTGCGTTTCTCCCTTGAGAAGGAGGACGTGATCGCGGTGCTCTCCGGCATGAGCACGCTGGAACAGGTTTTGGATAACACGAAGACCGCCAATGAAGCGCAGCCGCTGACCGGAGAGGAGAAAAAGGCGCTTGCGGAGGCCATGCGCCTTTACCGGGAGAGCGCGCCGATCAAACAGAGCGAGATCGAAGGGTACAGGGGGCTTTTGTATCACGGCGTTCCCGTCAGCGCGATCCTGCAGGCTTACAGCATCTGTCAGATCCAGCCCGATCCGGGCTTTTCGGATGACAACAACTATCTGAAAAACTCCATCGCGGAAGCGGAGCACATCGATTTCCACAAGGGACTGGAAAAGCAGACGGTCCTCGCGGCCGACGGCAAAGATATCACAGACCTCGTTGAAAAGGCAGTGGCGTGGCTGACGGAGAACAGCTTCTGAAATTCAAAGAATATGACAAAAAACGACGTGTCGAAACACGTCGTTTTTTGCTTCGTCTGAGGTTTTTGTGCCGCATCCTTGATTTCACACGGAAAGATGGTATAATTTTCATACTTTACACGCCGGAATCAAACAGCAGGGGAGTCCCGGAGAGCCGGTTTTAAACGGGCTGAGCGGGACGGAACGAAAACGGAAGCAGAGGACAGGATATGGAAAACGAAAGGCTGACGCCGCACGAGATCATCGTGCGCGGCGCCAGGGTACACAATCTGAAAAACGTCGACGTGGATATCCCGCTTGGAAAGCTGGTCGCCATCGCGGGCGTGTCCGGCTCGGGCAAATCCTCGCTGGCTCTGGGGACGCTGTATGCCGAGGGCTCGCGCCGCTATCTGGAGGCGCTGTCGACCTATACCCGCCGCCGGATCACCCAGGCAAGCCGGGCGGACGTGGATGAGATCCGGCACGTTCCGGCGGCGCTTGCGCTGCACCAGCGGCCGGGGATCCCGGGCGTGCGCAGCACCTTCGGCACCTCGTCGGAGCTGCTGAACAGCCTGCGCCTCATGTTCTCCCGCCTCGGCAGCCACTGCTGTCCGAACGGGCATCCCTGCCCGCCGGGCATGGACGTGGCGCTGATGCTGCCCATCCGATGCCCGGTCTGCGGCGAGGAGTTTTACGGACCCGGCGCAGAAGCAATGGCCTTCAATTCGGAGGGCGCCTGCCCGACCTGCTCCGGCACGGGGCTCGTGCGGAGCGTGGATGAATCCACGCTGGTGCCGGACGAATCGCTCAGCATCGACGAGGGCGCCGTCGCGCCCTGGCAGACGCTGATGTGGTCGCTGATGAAGGACATCGCCCGCCAGATGGGCGTGCGTACCGACGTGCCCTTCCGGGATCTGACGCCGGAGGAGAAGGAGATCGTCTTCCACGGCCCGGCCGAAAAGCAGCATTTCCTCTATGTCAATGAGAAAACGAGCGTCGCCGCCGAGATGGACTTTACCTACTATAACGCCGTCTATACGGTGGAAAACGCGCTGGCGAAGGTCAAGGACGAAAAGGGCATGAAGCGCGTGGAAAAGTTTCTGCACGAGGCGCCCTGCCCCGACTGCGGCGGCACAAGGCTGAGCGCGAAGGTGCGCTCGACGCTCCTTGCGGGCAAGAACCTTGCCGAGGCGACCGCCATGTCGCTCGATGCGCTGATCCCATGGGTGAAGGCCGTGCCGGAGACGCTGCCGGATGAGATGCGGCCGATGGCGGAGAGCATCATCCAATCCTTCCTGGATAACGCCAGGCGGCTGAAGGACCTGGGACTGGGCTATCTGTCGCTGGACCGCGCCAGCAGCACGCTGTCCACCGGCGAGCGCCAGCGCGTACAGCTGGCCCGCGCGGTGCGCAACGAAACGACCGGTGTGCTTTACGTGCTCGACGAGCCGAGCATCGGTCTGCACCCGTCCAATATCGAGGGGCTGATGGAGGTCGTGAACAGCCTGATCGAGGACGGAAATTCCGTCATTCTGGTCGACCATGACGTCCGCGTCCTCCGGCACGCCGACCATATGATCGAGCTGGGGCCGCTGGCCGGCAGCGAGGGCGGCACGATCCTGGCCCAGGGAAGCATTGAGGAGATCACGAAGGCGAAGGATTCCCGGATCGCCCCGTTTCTGAACGGTGAGGCCGAGGTGCTGACCAGAAAACGCGCCGGACGCGAGACGCTCTTTTCCCTCGGGACCATCCGGATGGAGACCGCGCCGATCCATACCGTCCGCGCGCTGAAGGTCGAGATCCCCAAGGGAAGGCTGACGGCGGTCACCGGCGTGTCCGGCTCGGGAAAAACGACGATGGTGCTGGAGAGCCTGATCCCCGGCATCACGGCGGCCTGCGCCGGAGAAAAGCTGCCCGCCCACGTCACGCGCATCGAGGCGGAGGGCATCCGCCGCGCCAATCTGATCGACGCTTCGCCCATCGGCATCAACATCCGTTCAACGGTCGCAACCTACAGCGGCGTGCTGGATGATCTGCGCAGGCTCTATGCCTCAACGGAAAAGGCGAAGGAAGGCAAGCTCGGCGCCGGCGCCTTCTCCTACAACACCGGCTCACTTCGCTGCCCCACCTGCGACGGTACGGGACAGATCTCGCTCGACGTGCAGTTCCTGCCGGACGTGACCATCGCCTGCCCGTCCTGCGGCGGCAGACGCTACGGACCGGAGGCGGAGCAGATCTTCTGGAAGCCGAAGCACGGAGAGCGCGCTTACACGCTGCCCGAGCTGATGAACATGACCGTCAGCGACGCGCTGAAGCTGCTGAAGGAGAATAAAAAGATCGCGGAAAAGCTTGCTGTGCTGCAGGGGCTCGGCCTCGGCTATCTGACGCTGGGCGAGGATACGCCGGCCCTGTCCGGCGGGGAGGCGCAGCGGCTGAAGCTGGCAAGCGAAATGGGGCGGACGCAGGAGGATTCCGTGTTCGTGTTCGACGAGCCCACTATCGGCCTGCATCCGCTGGACGTGCAGGTGCTGCTGGGGGTCTTCAACCGCCTGGTGGACGCCGGTGCGACGGTCATCGTGATCGAGCATGACCTGGATCTGATCGCCAACGCCGACTATATCATCGACATGGGACCCGGCGGCGGCGAACAGGGCGGCCGGATCGTCGCCTGCGGCACGCCCGAGGAACTGGCAGCCGATCATAACAGCCTGACCGGGCGTTATGTAAACCAAATATTGCATTGAAAGCGCCGAAAAACGATCACAAAAAGACCGCCTTTTGCGTACGGCAGGCTGCCTTTTTGCATGCAAAGAAGAGGGTTTTCCCAACGCAGGGCGGGATCGGCGGGCAAAAGATGTGATTTACTTTTTGGGGCAAATAGTTTATACTACTCATACGATCAAAATGCGATTTTTTAACAGGAGGTGCCTTGGATGGAGCATACGAACGTACTGTTTTCCATCGGCCCGCTGCAGGTGACCAGCACGGTCGTCAGCATGTGGGCGATCATCCTGGTACTGGCACTGCTCAGCTATCTGGCCACCCGCAACCTCAAAGAAGTCCCCGGCCCGCTGCAGAATCTGGCGGAGATGGCCATCGAAAAGCTGCAGAGCTTCTTCGCCGATACGCTCGGGCAGAAGCATATGCGCAAATATTTCCCCATTTTTGCGACCTTTTTCATCTTCATCGTCATCAGCAACTACTCCGGTCTGCTGCCGGGCGTCGGCCATGTGAAGGGCATGGCGCTGCCCACGGCGAGCCTCTCGGTGACGGCGGGGCTGGGCATCTGCGCCTTCTTCACCACGCACGTCATCGGCATCCGCGAGCGGGGACTGAAGCATTACGCGAGCAGCTTTGCCAAGCCCCTGTATCTGTGCTTTCTGATGCTGCCGCTGAATATCATCGAGCAGTTTGTGCGCCCGATGTCCCTGGCGCTGCGTCTTTACGGCAATATGTACGGCGAGGAGACCGTGACGGAGCAGCTCTACGAGATCTTTCCGATCGGCGCGCCGCTCATTATGCAGGTGCTGAGCCTGCTGTTCTGCCTGTTGCAGGCCATTGTGTTCACCATGCTGCTTTCGATCTATGTGTCGGAAGCGGTGGAAGAGGAAGAATAAAACAAACATTCAATATCAGGAGGAATCATCTATGGCAACCGGAACTATCGCTATCGCCGCCGCCCTTGTTCTTGCGCTCACCGCCTGCGCCACCGCTATCGCCCAGGGCATCACCGCTTCCCACGCGATGGACGCTATCGCCCGTCAGCCGGAGGCTGCCGGCGGAATCCGCGGCGCGCTGGTCATTTCACTGGCGCTGATGGAAGCGCTGACCATTTACGGCATGCTGGTCGCGTTCATGCTGGTCGGCAAGATCTGAGACAGGAGCCGCATATGCTGAGCATCAATCCGTCCGAGGTCATCTGGACGATATTGTGCTTTTTCGTGCTGCTCTTTGTGCTCGACCGCCTTCTCTATCGCCCCCTTGTCCGTTTTATGGACGAGCGGAAAGCCCGCATCGACGCGGGGCTGAACGAGGAGGCCGCGGCGCGCGCCGCCATTGAGGAGGACGAACGCGATCTCGAGCGGGAGCGCGAGGAGCGGCTGCAGGAGGCCAAAGACGAGCTGCGGGCCGAGAAGGACCGCAGCGAAGAACGCCGCGTGGAAGCTCTGCGTGAGGCAAAGCAGTTTGCCGCCGAGACTACCGAGCAGGGCAAAAGCGAGGCGGCTGCGCTGCGCGAGCAGACCGGCCGCGAGCTGCAGCTGCGCCGTGACGAGTTGGCCGGGCGGCTGGCCGAGCGCCTGCTGAACGCGGGCAACACCAAGCAGTAACACGTTAGGAGGTGCCGCACATGCACGGATGGACGATCCTATACGGCATCATCAACTTTGCGATCCTTGCGGCCGCTCTGTATTTCATCGGGCGCAAGCTGGTCAAAAATATGATCTCCGGCCGCCGGGAGAAGATCGTGCAGGAGCTGCAGAGCGCCGAGGACGCCAAAGTGCGCGCCGCGGAGCTGCGTGAAAGCCTGAAGGACAGCGACCAGCGCCGCGAGGCGCAGGCGGAGGAGATCCGGCGCGGCCTTGAAATGCGCCTGGAGGAAACGCGCGGCGAAGACCGGGAGAGAGACCGGGAAACGCGCAGCGATATCGAAAACCAGGCCCGCCGCGGCGCGGAGCAGCTGATGCTGGAGACCCGCCGCGCCCTGACTGACGAGCTTTCGCTCGCAATGACTGAGGGCGCCGCCGAGAAACTGAAAAGTGAGGGCGGAGAAGACGCGCTTCGAGAACTGGACAGTCGTTTTCTCGACCGCCTCGAAGACAAGGCCGCGCCCACCGGCGCCGACAAAGCCCGTCTGCTGGAGGACAGCCGGCTCAAGGCTGTACTCAGCTGCAGCAGGGAACCGGAAGAAGCAGAGCTGAGCCGGATCATCGATCTGCTGCGCCGGCGCTTCGGCGTGGAGGACGTGCAGCTGGAGATCCACGCCGATCCGAAGCTGATCGGCGGCATGAAGCTGCAGGTCGGCGACACGGTCTACGACGGCAGCCTTTCGCACATGCTGGAAAAGGTGCGCAGCAGCTTTGCGGAGGGCGACAGCCTCGAGGGCGACATGATCGGCGAGGCTATGAAGCGCGTGGACGAGGTCCCGGTGGACGTTGACGTGTTCCAGACCGGGCGCGTCAGCTCCCTGTCCGACGGCATCTGCCGCGTGAGCGGGCTGAGCGACGTGATGGCCGGCGAGATGATCCGCTTCAAGGGCGATCTGCGCGGCATGGTCATGGACCTGGACAGAGACAACGTCGGCGTCGTGCTGCTTGGCAACTACGATAACGTCCAGGAGGGCGACGAGGTCGTCCGCACCGGGCGCATCATCGAGGTGCCTGTGGGCGAGGCGTTGATCGGCCGCGTGGTCGACGCGCTGGGCCGCCCTGTGGACGGCAAGGGCCTGATCCACGCCGCCGAGACCCGTCCGATCGAGAACCGCGCGCCCGGCGTCATCGAGCGCAAGAGCGTTTCCGTCCCGATGCAGACCGGCATCAAGGCCATCGACGCCCTGGTGCCCATCGGCCGCGGCCAGCGCGAGCTGATCATCGGCGACCGCCAGACCGGCAAGACCGCCATTGCCCTCGATACGATCATCAACCAGAAGGGCAAGGACATGATCTGCATCTATGTCGCCGTCGGACAGAAGGAGTCCACGGTGGCGAGCGTGGTGGAGAAGCTGCGGCAGCACGACGCGCTGGATTACAGCATCGTCGTCTGCGCCAACGCCTCCGAGCCCGCGCCCATGCTCTATATCGCGCCCTACGCGGGCGCCGCGATGGGCGAATATTTCATGCACGAGGGGAAAGACGTGCTGATCGTGTATGACGACCTGTCAAAGCAGGCCGTCGCCTACCGCGAAATCTCCCTGCTGCTGCACCGTCCGCCCGGACGCGAAGCCTATCCCGGCGACGTGTTCTATCTGCACTCCCGTCTGCTCGAGCGCGCCGCGAGGCTCGCTCCCGAATACGGCGGCGGCAGCATGACGGCGCTGCCCATCATCGAGACCCAGGCGGGCGATATCTCCGCCTATATCCCCACGAACGTCATTTCCATCACTGACGGCCAGATCTTCCTGGAGACCGACCTCTTCAACGCCGGCGTCCGGCCTGCCATCAACGTGGGCCTGTCCGTGTCCCGTGTCGGCGGCGCGGCGCAGCTCGGCGCGATGAAGCAGGTGGCGGGCCGCCTTCGCATGGATCTGGCGCAGTACCGTGAGCTGGCAGCTTTCTCGCAGTTCGGTTCCGATCTCGACAAGGCCACGCAGGCGACGCTTCACCGCGGCGACCGCATGACCGAGCTTCTCAAGCAGGGCCAGTACGCCCCGATGGACGCAACTGACCAGGTCGTCGTGCTCTTCGCCGCGAACGAAGGTTATGCCGACGACGTGGAACTCAAAGACATTGCTGCTTTTGAGAAGGATCTGATCCACTACGTCCGTCGGCATCTGCCGAAGCTGGACGATGAGATCATGAGCGGCAAAAAGCTCAGCGAGGATTCGCTGCGGCGGCTGAGAGAGTGCATCGAAGAGTTTAAGCAAAACGATTAAGCGCTTTGCGCTGAAAGGAGGGGTGAGCCGTGGCCAATATGCGCGCCATCCGCAACCGCATCAAAAGCATCGAGAGCACGCGGCAGATCACCCGCTCCATGCGCATGGTGGCCGCCTCCAAGCTCCGGCGGACACAGGATCGCTGGCAGCAGCTGTCCGATTTCTCCCGCATCAGCCGTGAGGTGCTGCAGAAGCTCTGCGCCGGTATGGAGAATACGAAGAGCCCGCTGCTGCAGCCGCGGGAGGGCGGGCGCCTCTGTCTGGTGCTTTTCGTGGGCAACCGCGGCCTTTGCGGCGCATACAATACCGCCATCGTCAAGGCTGCCGAGGAGCGCATCGCGGAAGCGGCGGGGGAGGAGATCTCCCTGGTCGTCTGCGGACGCTGGGGGCGCGAGCAGATCGCTGCGCTCGGCCGCCCGGTGCTGTGCGTGTTCGATTCCCTCAGCGACAATCCCACGGCAGAGGAAGCAGGGGAGATCGCGGACTATCTGAAAAGCCTCTATCTCGAAGGAAAAACCGACCGGATCGTGCTGCTGTACGAGCATTACCGCTCCGCGCTGACGCAGGAGCCGGATTTCCTGCAGCTGCTGCCCATGGAAAGCGCAGGCGGCGGGGAATCGAAGCTCGACGTGATCTTCGAACCGGATCCCGAGACCCTGCTTGACAGGCTGTCGAAGCTGGTGCTGCTCAACACGCTGCACGCCGTGCTGCTGGAGGCCAAGACCAGCGAGCATACCGCGCGGATGACGGCCATGTCCGCCGCCTCCGACAATACCGACGAGCTGATCGCGGAGCTGAGTCTCAAGCTCAACCATGCCCGTCAGGCTGCCATCACGACCGAGATCACCGAGATCGTCGGCGGCAGCAACGCATTGAATCAGAACTAAGGGAGGATATCCCATGGAAAAAGGCATCGTCAAACGGGTCATCGGCCCGGTCGTGGATATTCATTTCCCCACGGGGAAGCTGCCGGAGCTGTATAACGCCGTGCACATCCGCCTGCCGGAGCGTACGGTCGTGCTGGAGGTCGTGCAGCAGATCGGCGATGGCAGCGTGCGCAGCATCGCGCTCTCGTCCACGGACGGCATCTCCCGCGGCATGGAGGCCGTCGACACCGGCGACACGATCCGCATGCCCGTCGGCAAGGAGACGCTGGGCCGTATGTTCAACGTCGTCGGCGAGCCGATCGACGGCAAGGGCCCGGTCGAGGCGGAAAAGACCCTGCCCATCCACCGCGATCCGCCGCCCTTTACCGAGATCCTGCCCGCCACCGAGCTGCTCGAGACCGGCATCAAGGTCGTCGACCTGCTGTGCCCCTATGCGCGCGGCGGCAAGATCGGCCTGTTTGGCGGCGCGGGCGTCGGCAAAACGGTGCTCATTGAGGAGCTGATCCGCAACATTGCTTATGAGCACGGCGGCTACTCCGTGTTCGCCGGCGTTGGCGAGCGCAGCCGCGAGGGCAACGATCTCTGGAATGAAATGAACGAGAGCGGCGTCATCGACAAGACGGCGCTGGTCTTCGGACAGATGAACGAGCCGCCCGGAGCGCGTCTGCGCGTGCCGCTGTCGGGCCTGACGATCGCGGAGAATTTCCGCGACGAAAGCGGCCAGGACGTGCTGCTGTTTATCGACAATATCTTCCGCTTTACCCAGGCCGGCTCCGAGGTGTCGGCGCTGCTGGGGCGCATGCCCTCCGCCGTCGGCTACCAGCCGACGCTGGCGACGGAAATGGGCGCCCTGCAGGAACGGATTACTTCGACGAGAAACGGTTCCATTACCTCGGTCCAGGCGGTTTACGTGCCTGCGGATGACCTGACGGACCCGGCGCCGGCCACCACCTTCGCGCACCTCGACGCAACGACGGTCCTCGACCGCGGCATC
>CAMNOV010000003.1 GCA_946547105.1 uncultured Clostridia bacterium
CGGAGAGCGGCTCGTCGGCCACGATGAACTCGGGCTCCATGACGATGGAGCGGGCCAGGCCCACGCGCTGCCGCTGGCCGCCGGAGAATTCGTGCGGGTAGCGGGTCAGATGCTCGGGCAGCAGGCCGACGTCCTTGACGATCTTTTCGATCTTGGCGATGCGGTCCTTGTCGTCCTTATAGAGATGGAAGTTGTACAGGCCCTCGGAGATGATGTATTCGATGGTGGCGCGCTCGTTGAGCGAGGCGGCCGGGTCCTGGAAGATCATCTGGATCTTGCGGATGACCTCGCGGTCGTCCTTGCGGGAGAGCTTGCCGGAGATCTTTTTGCCGTCGTAGTAGATAGCGCCGGCGGAGCAGGGATTGATCCTCACGATCGCGCGGCCGATGGTCGTCTTGCCTGAGCCGGATTCGCCCACCAGGGAGAGCGTCTCGCCCTTGTAGATATCAAAGCTGACGTTATCGACGGCCTTGAAGGCCTTTTTCCCGCGCCCAAAGACGACGTCCAGATTCTGGATCGACAGCAGTACTTTCTTTTCCTTCGTATCCATATGCCGTCCTCCTTAGGCTTCCAAGTCCACGTAGGTCTTGGAGATCTTCTCGTGCAGGTTCTGGATGTTGGCCGGGGGCTCCACCTTCGGCGCGCGCGGATCCAGCAGCCAGGTCTTGGCGAAGTGGGTCTCGCTGATCTGGAACATGGGCGGCTCCTCCTGCAGGTCGATCGCCATGGCGTACTGGCTGCGCGGAGCGAAGGCGTCGCCGACGATCTTGTTGTACAGGGAGGGCGGCGTGCCGGGGATGGAGAAGAGGTCGCTGCCCTTTTCGGCCAGCTGCGGCAGAGAGCTGAGCAGAGCCCAGGTGTAGGGATGACGCGGATCATAGAAGATCTCTTCGACCGTGCCGATCTCAACGATCTGGCCGCCGTAGAGCACGGCCACGCGCTCGGCCACGTTCGCCACAACGCCGAGGTCGTGGGTGATATAGACCGTGGTGAAGCCCAGCTCACGCTGCAGGTCCTTGATCAGGCGGATGATCTGCGCCTGGATCGTCACGTCCAGCGCCGTGGTCGGCTCGTCGCAGATGAGGATCTTCGGCTGGCAGGACAGCGCGATGGCGATGACGATGCGCTGGCGCATGCCGCCGGAATACTCGAAGGGATAGTCGTCGAAGCGCTTCTCCGGATCGGGGATACCGACCTTGGCCATGATGTCGAGCGTGCGCTCGCGCGCCTCGGCGTCCGAGCACTTCTGGTGCTTTTTGATGACCGTCATGATCTGCTTGCCGATGGTGATGACGGGGTTGAGCGAGGTCATCGGGTCCTGGAACACGGTGGCGATGCGGCAGCCGCGGATCTGCTGCCAGTCCTTGGTGAACTTGATCTTCGCGCAGTCGATGATCGCCGTGCCGTGGAGGACCTCGTTGGCCTCGTCATAGGACTTGAACTCGACGCGGAAGCCGATGTGGTCGAAGATCGCGTTGAGGATCTCCGGATCCTTCAGATTCTCGCCGAGGCACATCGCGGCCTTGAAGTCCTTTTTCATCTTGGCCAGGAACTCGACCTTGTTCTTCATCGGATAGCGGCCGATGGACAGCAGGATCTCGTAACCGATGATCTTGTTGCGCTCGAGCACCTCGTCGCTCAGGCCGTAGGGATTGGCGGGGTTATCCGCCGTTTTGATCTTCTGGTCTCTGAGCGCCTTGAGCTCGGCCAGCTCCTTCTGATCGTTCTCGGCCCGGGTACGGTCGCTCTGATAGGAGGCGGCGCGGTTTTTGACAAGCTGGTCGCGCTCCTTCTCGATGCCGCTGCGCTTGTCGCGCAGGGCCTTGATCTCGCCCTCGAGCCGGGCGTACTCCGCCGCGTCGGCCTTGCGGTCGAGCGTCCAGAGATAGTTGGTCTTGTCGACGATCTGATCGCTGACTTCCTTGACGCGCAGTTTGAAATCCGCTTCCTCCTCCATGGTGATGGACTTGGACTGGCTGATGCGCTGCTTCTTGTCCTGGATGGCCCGGAACTCGGCCGCGCCGCGCTCGAGCGGAGAGAGCCGGTTGAGCATATCGGTGGCGTAGTTGAGGATCCGGCGGTTGAGCGGCGTCAGCTTGACGTCGGTCTTGGAGATCTCGTCGTCAGAGAAGATGATGCTGCCCTGGGGGATGAAGCCGTTGGAATCGAGCATGCCGGCGAAGGTCTTGGTCAGCACCGATTTGCCGGAGCCGGATTCGCCCACGATGGCCAGCGCCTCGTTCTCGTAAATGTCCAGCGAGACGTTGCGGATGGCCGTGAGGATACGGCCGCGGACGTTGAACTTGACTTCAACGTTTTTCAGAGAGAGGAGAACCTTCTTTTCGTTTGTATCGCTCATGATCTCTCCTCCTTACATATGGGTCCTGGGGTCAGAGGCGTCCGCCAGATTCTGGCCCAGCAGGTACAGCAGAATGGTGATGATCGAAGCGATGATGACCGGCGGCCAGAAGGCCCAGGGGAAGGTCATGAACGCGGTCTGGCCCTGCTGGATCATACGGCCCAGCGAGGGGACGGAGGCGCTCAGGCCGACGCCGATGAAGCTGAGGAACACTTCCATCGAAATGTAGCTCGGCAGCTCCGTGGCCAGCAGCGTCACGATCACGCTGGTGAGGAAGGGCAGGATGTTCTTGCTGATCACGCGGGGCACCGGGGTGCCGAGGCAGCGGGAGGCCAGCGAATACTCGCGGTCACGGATGATCATGACCTGCGTGCGGAAGAAGTAGGCGATGCCGAGCCAGCCGGTGACGGTCAGCGCGAAGACGAAGGGCCAGAAGCCGGAGCCGATGACGTAGACCAGCACCGAGATCAGCAGGATATAGGGAACGTTGGCGATGATGTTGTAGATGACCAGCATCACGGCGTCAAAGCGCTTGGAATAGCCCCAGACTGCGCCGACGATGATGCCGACGGTCATGTTGATGGCCGCGCAGATGATCGCCAGCTGCAGCGAGGTGCGGGCCGAGGACCAGATGCCGTACATAATGGAGTTGCCGAGCTGGCCGGTGCCGAGGCACCACTTGATCGGGTTCTCGCCGTTGTAGTAGGCCATCGCCTTGGCGGGGCTGAGGTTGAAGGACTTGGCGTCCAGCACGTTTTCCATCGGATCGTAGGGCCACACCAGCGGCAGCAGGAAGGAGCCGAGGAAAATCAGCACCAGCAGAACGATCATGACGATGTTGCTCTTCTTGCGGAAGAAGACGCGGAACACCGAGCGCCAGTAGGAGTAGCGCGGGGCGGTGATCTTCTCGGAGGAGATCTCGTCGCGGTCGATAAAGCGGAAGAGGTCGGCGTTCTGAGCATTCATGTTCTTGTCACTCATTATCTTCCGCCTCCTTTGTCAGCATTCAGGGAAATTCTCGGGTCGTACTTGGCAAGCAGAACGTCGCCGAGGATCAGCGAGAGGATGGACAGCGTCGTGTAGAAGACCGTGACGGCCACGATCACGCCGTTGTCGTGGGAGTTGATGGCGTTGGTCAGCAGACGGCCGACGCCGGGCACGCCGTACACCGTTTCGGTGATGATGGCGCCGGTCAGGCAGCCGAGGATGCTGGCCGGGATGCCGTGGACCAGGTAGATCATCGCGTTCTTGGAGATGTGCGTGTTGTAGATCTCCTTCTCGCTCAGGCCCTGGGACCGGGCGAACTTGACGTAGTCGGAGTTCATCTGGTCGATCATGTAGCGGCGCATCCACTTCATCAGGCTGCCGATCTGCGGCAGAGCCAGAGAAATGGTGGGCAGCACGTAGGCCAGGATCGGGATCGCGGCGTTGGCGAACTTGTAGGGCAGCTTGAACACCGAGGTGCCGATGGCGGCGAACATGAAGATGTAGCCCAGGGACGGCACCGACATGATGAAGATGATGTAGGCGTTGCCGAGCTTGTCGGCCAGCTTGTCCTTGCGCCGGGCGTTGAGCATGCCGAGCGGCAGGCCGATCGCATAGGCGAGGAGCGTGGCGATCAGGCCGATGACGAAGGAGTTTTCGATCATGCTCAGACCGCTGCGGTTGTAGGAATAGACCGTGTACTTGTCGGGGAACTGGCTCTTTTCCACGTCGCTGATGACGCCGGTGTTATAGGTCAGGGAGTGGAAATTGATGGCCGTGTCGACGTACTGGTCGGTCCCCAGCATCAGCGGGTACTGCTGCGACTTGGATTTCAGCTCGCCGGTGGGGTTCGTGATCACGCTGGTGATCTCCTGGCCGCGGTAGGTCGTGTAGGAGGTGCCGAGGTTCAGGTGCAGCCAGTTCTGGTGGATGAAGGGGAAGCGCCCGTCAAAGTAGAGCAGATACTTGTGCTGCGTGCCGGAGCCGACGATGGCAAAGGCACCGGAATAGGGGTCCTTTTCAAAGCGGACATAGCGGTCGGTGAGCTCCGGATCCTGGACCATGTTCTTGTTTTCGGCCGTGATGAAGCCCTTAATGTAATCCAGCAGACGCCATACCACGTTCTTCTCCTGGATGGCGATCAGATAGCCGGTACCGCCGGGCTTGGTCTTGCCGGACTTGTACTTGAGCGGCTCCAGATAGCGCAGCTTGTAGCCCTGGGTGCCGTACTTCTGGATGAATTCGTTGACGGACTCGTTGTCCTTCCAGTCGCTTTTCTGGACGGCGGCCTTGTCCGCGATGAATTCCTTGGACGTAGCGTAGTCCGCGCCGTACAGCTCCGTGTACTTGCTCTTGATGAAGTTGGTGTAATCCACGTAGTTGAGGTATCCGTACTTGCTGTACATCGTGTACTCGTAGATCACACGGTCGTTGGCGCTCTTTTTGTTCCACACGTCGTCGGTCTGGAAGATGGAGCTGCGTTCAATGGCTGTGTAGACCAGCAGCATGACGACCATCACGACGACGAGCAGGGAGAAGAGCGAGAACAGGATGCGCTTGAGCATGTATTTTCTCATATTCCGTTCCTGCCGTCAGAGCTCCGTCCGACAGCACCCTCCTTTTCCGTGCTATGCCGTAATAATGAAAGTGAAAAGCTAAGTTCCGCCTCCACGACGGATTGATCTCGCCCAGACGCCAAACAGGCGCGGCGCCGGCGCCGCCCGTTTGGAAATAGAACTTAACTTTCCACTCCGAATATTTAAGTGTAATTGATGATTTGCCGTTTTGATGAAACACATAGGAGGACAAAATGTCCCCCTATGTGCTTCAAACCTTAGGTTAACTTTGATGAATGCGGATTGCGGATCAGAACAGGCCGATGACCTTGGTCATGTAGCCAGCGCCCTCACCGGCGAAGGTGTCGAGGTAGGTGCAGGGATCACCGAAGTCAGGACCCCAGCCGGAGCCGTAGAACATATCAAAGTTGCCGGCCTCGCCGTTGGAGGCACGGTAGCCGGAGGCGTAGTAGTCTTCACGAGTGGTAGCCTCGACCAGGTTGACCTGGACGTTCTCGGCACCCAGCGTGGACTCGATCACCTGCTTGTAGACCTCAGCCTGAGCGGTGATGTTGTCGTTGGCGGAGAAGTAAACCACGTCGATCTGGATCGGGTAGCTCACGAGGTCGCCCAGCTCAGCCTTGGCAGCCTCGAGGTACTCCTTGGCAGCCTCGGGGTTGAACCAGCCGTCGATCTGGTCGGCAACCTGGACCTTGCAGCCGATCTTGTCGCAGTAGTACTGGACCATTTCACCGTAGAAGGTGCCGGCGGGGAAGGTGTGGCCGTCAGCATCGGTGGTGTCAGCGGTGATGGAGACGAACTGGGGGTGCGTGTACATGTTGCGCAGGTTGGCGTACTTCAGATCCTCGCCGTTGATAACAGCGTTCTGAGCGCCCTTGTCGAAGGCGTGCTGCAGGGCCTTGCGGAAGTTCTTGTTGTTCAGAGCGGTGACGGTGTCGGCCTTCTGCTGCTCGTCCTTGGTGGAGGCAACGGTGCCGGCCTCAAGAGCGAAGGTGCCGCGGTTGAGGTTCAGGCCGCCGAAGTAAGAGGTGGAAGTGGTCTCGGTGACGTAGGCATACTTCTCAAAGTTGCCGTCTTCCTTGGCCTTGGCCATGGTGCCGTTGGACTCACGCAGAGCAACAGCGGCGTACACGCCGGCCACAGTGTCATTGTAGTAGGCGTCGGGGTTCTCACCGGCGTCGGCGATCCAGGTGATCTTGTCGAGGGTGACCTTGTCGGCATTGTAGTAGTTGGGGTTCTTCACGACAACGATCTCAGAGTCCTTCTGCAGCTTCTGGAGCAGGAACGGGCCGCTGTAGACCTGGGAAGCGACGTCCTCGGACTTACCGAAGGTGTAAGTGTTGGTGTCGGCGAAGGCAGCCTGGTACTCCTCAGCACCGTACACACCGCCGTGAGCCAGGTAGAAGGGCTCGCAGATGGGCAGGAAGCAGGAGTAGGTCAGCATGGTCATGAAGTAGGGGGTATCAGCCTCAAGGGTGATCTCCAGGGTCTTCTCGTCGATGGCCTTGTAGCCAACGTCGTCGAAGGAACCGCCGGCGAGGTACTCGGAAGCACCGGCGACAACACCTTCAACCAGCCACTCCAGGCCGGCGGCGGTGTCGAGCATGTGGTGGAAGCCGGCGACGAAGTCGTTGGCGGTCACGTCGGCATACTCGGTGCCCTCGGAGGTGTACCACTTCGCACCTTCACGGATGTGGAAGGTGTAGGTCAGGCCGTCATCGGAGATTTCCCAGCTCTCGGCCATGGCAGGCTGCATGACGTTGAGGTTGTCGTACTGGACCAGGCCGTCGACACAGTTGACGGTGATCTCGGTATCGGACTGGGAAGAGGTGTTCAGCCAGTCGATGGTGACAGGCGCGGTGGAGAAGGTGGTCTTGTACTCGGTGGCGAGGGTGTGGCCCTTCTCGGTCAGGTAAGCGGCGGGATCGTACTCGCCCTCACCGGCGACAGCCTTGCCCCACAGATCGAACAGGTCGTTGCGCTCCTCGGGAGTGAGGAAGTCGTCAGCGGTGACGACCATGCCGAACAGACGGTCGTCGTCATTGCCCCACTGCACGTAAGGAATGGTACGGGGAGCAATGCGGCTGATCTGATAGGTACCGCCCTGGGTGGTGGTGGGGATCATGACGGCAGAGTCGAGCAGGTAGGCCTCAGCCTGAGCATACAGGACAAAGCGATCATTGTTGTTGTCAGCGGCCTTGGCGGCGGCCATCAGGGCCTCGTACTCGCCGAGAGCACCCTCGTAGATCTCCTCGTCGTCGCCGCGGACATACTTGCCGTCGGCGTCGAGCTCACTGACGTAGCCCTGATAGCCTTCCGGCTCGGCGGGCTGCTCGGCAGGCTGCTCGGCGGGCTGCTCGGCAGGCTGCTCGGCCGGAGTCTCGTCAACGACGGGCTCGGCGGGAGCGGGAGTGGTGTTGCCGCAGGCAGCCAGGCTGAGAATCATCATCAGCGCCAGAAGCATTGCAACAAACTTCTTCATTTTGTGTCCTCCTTATAATTTTGATTGGTATTTTTGAACAAGCCCCTTGAGGCATAGTTCACGGATAAAGACGCGTCTTTCCGCGCTGCCGGACGGGAGAAAAAGTGAATATACTTTTTTCCCTTTTTATTACACTAAAGGATTTTATCATAGAACGCAGCAAAGTGCAAGCATTTTAAATCGCAAAAGTATCATCTTGATGAAAGCGCGACAAAAAAACATGGCCGCATTTTGCCGTTTTTGTTAATATTTTTGTAAAAATTGCCGGATCCCACGGTAAGGTATGCATTCGTCGCCCTCTGCCGGCCGATTTTGAGAATAAATATTCAAAAGGAGGAAATACTGAGTCCAGAAGGAGCGTTTTCGCGTTCCCGCTGGAAAGGAGAAGCAAATGACGACCAAAGAACTCTTGTATGTGGACGACGCGCTCGGCCATTGCCGGACGCTGGCCACGCAGTTTGAAAACGCGGCCAACCAGCTCCAGGACGCGGCGCTGCGCGTCCAGGTCCAGCAGATGGCCAACCGGCACCGCGAGATCTACCGCCGGTTTTACGAACTTGTGTGAGGTGAAGAACGATGGATGATCGATGCATCATGGAAGGGCTGCTCCTGGACGCCAAGGGCCTGTGCGATCTGTATATGCACGGCGCCGTCGAATCCGGCACGGCCAATGTCCGCCAGGCCTTTTCGGCCGCCTTTGACAGCGCCCTGGCGATGGGCGACTCGATCTATCAGCAGATGAGCGCCAAGGGCTGGTATCAGCCCGAGGCCGCGCCGCAGCAGCAGCTGCAGCAGCTCCGGCAGAAATTCCCGCCCGCCTGCTGCTGAGCGGGCCGGGCAGAGATCCGGGGACGCCGTCCGCGTCCCCGGATCCGCGTTTTTCCGCCTTGTTTTCCCCGTTCTCCCCCGTCGGAACGCGGCGGGCCGGGCGGCTTGCATGGATTCCTTCTGTTTTTCTGTTGCAAAACAGGCTCTCTTGGTGTAAAATATAATTTGTATGATTGTGTGAATTTGTCTGTTTGTAAGAGAAGATCCTCTTTCTTTAGGAGAAACGAGCCATGACTAACAAAGTAATTCCGTTCAGTCCCCCGGATATCAGCGATCTGGAGATCGCCGAGGTCGCGCAGGCTCTGCGCTCCGGCTGGATCACCACCGGTCCGCGCACGAAGCTTCTGGAGCGGCGGCTGGCCGCCTACATAGAAACCGGGCGGACGGATATCGACTGCGAAAGCAGCGAAGGCGTCGACCGCTGGAGCAACCGCGTGGTCTGCCTCAATTCCGCCACCGCGGCGGAGGAGCTGAACCTGCGCATGCTCGGCGTGGGCGAAGGCGACGAGGTGCTCGTCCCGGCCTACACCTATACGGCCAGCGCCTCGGCCGCTCTGCACTGCGGCGCGAAGGTGCGCTTCATCGACATCCGGAAGGACGGCGACCCGGCCACCCACATGCCGGAGATGGATTACGACGCGCTGGAGGCGGCGATCACGGAGAAGACCAAGGCGATCGTCACCGTCGACCTGTGCGGCATCGTCTGCGATTACGACCGGGTCTACGACATCGTGGAGCGCAAGCGCGCCCTCTTCACGCCGAAGGAGAGCGACGGAACGCCGCTCGGCGACCTGAACAGCCGCATCCAGAAGGCGATCGGCCGCGTCGCGGTCATGGCCGACGGCGCGCACAGCCTGGGTGCATCGCGCGTGTTCCGGGGCGAGAAGAAAAACTGCGGCGCGATCGCGGATTTCACGGACTTCTCCTTCCACGCGGTGAAGAACTTCACCACCGCCGAGGGCGGCGCCGCCACCTGGCTGCCGCTGGACGGGATCAGCGACGAAGAGATCTATAAAATGTTTCAGCTCCTGTCCCTGCACGGGCAGAGCAAGGACGCGCTGGCCAAGAGCTCGATCGGCGCCTGGGAGTACGACATCGTCGGCCCCTGGTACAAGTGCAACATGACCGACATCATGGCGGCCATCGGCCTGCGCCAGCTGGACCGCTATCCCTCGCTGCTGGCGCGGCGCGCGGAGATCATCCGCCGCTACGACGCGGCCTGCGACGCGCTGGGCGTCTCCCACCTGCACCACCACGTGCCCGGCATGGACAGCTCCAATCACCTGTATCTGATCCGCATCCCCGGCGTCGGCGAGGAAGAGCGCAACGCGATCATCGGCCGCATGGCCGATCGCGGCGTGGCGACGAACGTCCACTACAAGCCCCTGCCGATGATGACCGCCTACGGCGCCGACTGCACGGACTATCCCAACGCCTACGATTATTATCACAACCTCATCACCCTCCCGCTGCACACGCTGCTGACGGACGAGGACGTGGACAGAGTCTGCGAGGCGCTGAAGGAATCCGTGAAAGACTATCTCTGAGAAAGACAATATCCGCATGCTGAAAGCCTGGGAAGAACTGCCGGATGATATGCGCGTCCCCGAAGTCCGGCCCTACTATGAAATATTGCAAAAGCGAAAGCTGTCGCTGCTTGTCAAGCGGGTGTTTGATTTTGTGGCGGCAGTGCTTTTGCTGCTTGTGCTCGCCATTCCGATGGCGGTCATCGCCGTCTGCGTCAAGGCCGACAGCGAAGGCCCCGTCTTTTACCGGCAGGAGCGCGTGACGACTTACGGCAAGCATTTCCGCATCCACAAATTCCGCACCATGGTCACGGGTGCCGACCGCATCGGCAGCGCCGTGACCGTCAGTAACGACAGCCGCATCACCCGCGTCGGCAGCAAGCTGCGCCGCCTGCGCCTGGACGAGCTGCCCCAGGTCTTCGACGTGCTGGAAGGCAACATGTCCTTCGTGGGCACGCGGCCGGAGGCGGTCAAGTACGTGGAGCAGTACCGCCCGGAGTTTTACGCCACGCTCCTGCTGCCCGCCGGCATCACCAGCGAGGCGAGCATCCGCTACAAGGACGAAGACCGCCTGCTCAGCGCCGCCGAAGACGTCGACCGCGTGTATCTCGAGCAGGTGCTGCCCGAGAAAATGAAATGGAACCTGGCGAGCATCCGGGACTTCCGTTTCCTGCGCGACATTCTGACCATGTTCCGTACGGTGGCCGCCGTATTGGGTAAGGAGTATCAATGAATATCCTGTATATCGATCACTATGCCGGCTCCGTCGGCATGGGGATGGAGTTCCGCCCCTACTATTTCGCCCGCGAGTGGCAGAAGCTGGGGCATAAGGTGCGCGTCATCGGCGCGAACTTTTCCCACCTGCGCAAGACGAATCCCACGGTGGCGAAGGATTTTGAGATCCAGCAGATCGAGGGCGTCGAATTCCAGTGGATCAAAACCGGGACCTATGAGGGCAACGGCGTGAAGCGCGCGCTGACGCTGTTCGAGTTCTGCACGAAGCTGGACCTCTACGCGCCGAAGCTGGTCAAAGAATTCCGCCCGGACGCCGTGATCTCCTCCTCCACCTATCCGCTCGATACGTACCCCGCCCGGCGGATCGCCCGTCTCGCCGGAGCCAGATACGTCCACGAAGCCCACGATCTCTGGCCGCTGACGCTGATCGAGCTGGCCGGCTGGAGTGAAAAGCACCCGTTCATCCGGATGCTTGCCGCCGCGGAAAAAGCCGCGTATGCCAAATCCGACGCCGTCGTCGGTCTGTTTGCCGCGCAGGCGGAGCATATGCTCGCGCACGGCATGCAAAGCAGAGACAAGTTTACCCACATCCCGAACGGGATCGTGCTGGAGGACTGGGATCGGCCGGAGCCTTTGGGCGATACGCACGCCCAGCTGCTGACGCGGCTGAAGGCGGAAAACAAATTCCTCGTCTGCTATCTCGGCGGACACGCGCTCTCCAACGCGCTCGACACGCTGCTCGACGCGGCCAAGCTGATGCGCGGCGACGAGCGCTTCGCCTTCGTGATGGTGGGCGGCGGCGTGGAAAAGCCGCGGCTGCAGAAACGGGCGGAGGACGAGCATATCGACAATCTCTTCTTCCTCCCTCCGGTGGGAAAGAAGCAGGTGCCCAGTCTGCTGGCGCAGATGGACGCCCTTTACGTCGGCGCCGAGCGCTGCAGTCTGTACCGTTTCGGCGTGTCCATGAACAAGGTCTATGACTATATGATGGCCGCCAAACCGATCATCTACGGCGTGGAGGCGGCAAACAACGACGTGGCGGAGGCCGGCTGCGGCATCACCATCGAGCCCGGCAGTGCCTCCGGGATCCGGGACGCCGCGCTCGCGCTCATCGGCATGAGCGAAGGCGAGCGGCAAGCCATGGGCGAACTCGGCCGCCGCTGGGTGCTGGAAAACTGCGAGTACGGCCGCCTGGCGGAACAGTTTTTGAAGGTCCTGGCGCCCGAAAAGCACGTGAAGCAGGACGGATGAACACGATGAAATCAATTCTTGTTTTGACAGAAGATTATCCCAATCCCGCCGGCGGAGTCAGCATGTACTTCGTCCACACCAGAAACCTCCTGTATCGGGAGGCCGGTCTGCAGCTGTCCGTGCTGAACTTCTCTGCCGGGAGCGGCTATGAAAAGGACGGGATCCGCGTCATCACCTACCGGGATTATCTCCGCGAGAAGGAGAACTATTCCTTCCTCATCTCCCACGCGCCCAATCTCCGGCATCACTATGTTTTTCTGAAAAAGCATTTGAACGATTTCAGCCGCTTCTGCTTTTTCTTCCACGGGCACGAGGTCCTGCGCATCAGCAAGGTGTACTCGAAGCCCTATCCATATAATAAGGAAAACGCCCTCGCCGTGTGCGCCAGAGATCTCTATGACGGACTAAAGCTTGCCGTATGGAGAAGCTTTTTCCCGAAGATCCGCGATAAAGCCTCCTTTATTTTCGTCAGCCGGTGGATGCAGGACGAATTCTTCCGCTGGACGAAGATCGACCCCTCCGTGCTCCTGGACCGCTGCCACATCACCTATAACGGCATCGGCCGGCAGTTTGAAAACACGCAGTTTGACGGCGACTGCGAAAAGAAATACGATTTTCTGACCATCCGCAGCAATCTGGACGGCTCCAAATACTGCGTCGATCTGGTCAATCAGATCGCAAAGCAGAATCCGCAGTACCGCTTTCTTCTGATCGGCAAAGGCCGCTTCTTTGATTTCAACGAAAAAGCGGAGAATCTGGAGTGGCGGGACACCACGCTCTCCCATGCGCAGATCATGGAAGTGATGCAGCAGTCGAGATACGCCCTGATGCCGACCAGAACGGACGCGCAGGGCCTGATGATGTGCGAGATGGCTTCGACGGGCATGCCGCTGATCACCTCGGATATCCCCGTCTGCCGCGAGGTATTTGCGAATTTTGAGAACATCGCGTTCATCCCCAATGAGCAGGAGCGCTACGAGCTGCCGAAGGTCCTGGCATCCTTCGGCGCGCGCCGGGCGTTCCCGCACAACCCGACCTACTATGCCGAAAACACGGGAAGGAAAGAAATCGCGCTGATCAAGGCGGCTTTTGCCGAAGCGTCTGAATGATTTCGAGGAAGCTTATGAAAACAGTTTTGGTCGTATTTGGTACCCGGCCGGAAGCCATCAAAATGTGCCCGCTCGTCAAGGAGCTGAAAAAACGTCCGGATATCAGAACCATCGTCTGCGTCACCGGCCAGCACAGGAACATGCTTGACCAGGTCCTGCGCGTTTTTTCCGTCGTGCCGGATTACGATCTGTCCATCATGAAGGAGAAGCAGGATCTGTTCGATATCACCTCCGCCGTGCTGCTGCGCATCAAGGAGATCCTGCGCGAGGTCAAGCCGGACATCGTTCTGGTCCACGGCGACACCTCCACCACCTTCTCCGCCGCATTGGCCAGCTTCTATATGCACATCCCCGTCGGCCACGTTGAGGCCGGCCTGCGGACACGCGACATCTATTCGCCCTGGCCGGAGGAATTCAACCGCCAGGCCGTCGACATCGTTTCCTCGTACTATTTCGCTCCGACCGTACTGGCCAAAAACAACCTGCTGGCGGAGCAGCACGACGGGGAGAAGATCTGGGTAACGGGCAACACCGCCATCGACGCCCTGCAGACGACGGTCCGCGAGGATTACAGCCATCCGGAGCTCCAGTGGGCTGCGGACTCCCGGCTGATTCTGATCACCGCCCACCGGCGGGAAAACCTCGGCCAGCCGATGCAGAACATGTTCCGGGCGATCCGCCGGGTCATGGACGAGCATCCGGACGTAAAAGCGATCTATCCGGTCCACCTCAACCCCCTGGTCCGGGAGACCGCGAGGTCGATCCTGGGCGACGACGACAGGATCCACCTGATCGAACCGCTGGACGTGATCGATTTCCATAACTTTATGAACCGCAGTTATCTGATCCTGACCGACTCCGGCGGCATCCAGGAGGAGGCCCCCTCTCTGGGCAAGCCCGTCCTGGTCATGCGCGACACGACCGAACGGCCCGAGGGGATCGAGGCGGGTACGCTGAAGCTGGTGGGGACCGAATCACAGGCGATCTATTCGCAGTTCACCGCTCTGCTTGACGATGAGCGGGCCTATCAGCAGATGTCCCATGCGGCCAACCCCTACGGGGACGGCCATGCGAGCATCCGCATTGCCGATATCCTGGAATTCGGCACGGCGGAGGAGCTTGCGTAAGGAGCTGAACATCATGAAAAAGTGTATCTTCTATCTTCCCTATGAATTGGATCCCACGGCCGCGCGCGCCCGTATGGTCCGCCCGAGAAAGATGATGCAGGCCTTCCGGGACATCGGCTACGATGTTTTTGAGATCACCGGCTACGTCGCAGAGCGGAAAGAAAGGATCGCGGCGCTGAAAGAAGAGATCCGCGCGGGGCAGCGCTTTGACTTCATGTACGCCGAGGCGAGCACCATGCCGACGCTTCTGACGCAGCCGCACCATTTCCCGACGCACCCGCTGCTGGATTTCGGCTTTTTCCGCTACGTGAAAAAGCAGGGCATCCCGATCGGGCTGTTCTATTCCGATATCTTCTGGAAGTTTGAAGATTACGGGAAAGATCTCTCCTTCTGGAAAAAAACCGCCGCCCTGACCTGCTATCGCTACGATGTGAAGCAGTACGAGCGGCTGCTGGACAAGTTCTATCTTCCCACCGAAAAGCTGCTGGACTATCTCGGCTCGGACCGTCTCTGCGCCGTTGCGGAGGCCCTGCCGCCCGGCGCCTCGGACATTCCGGAAGTTTCCCGGGCGGACGCCGGCAAAACCGATGATCCCGCCGCGCTGACGATCCTTTACGTCGGCGGCGTGGGCGGATACTACCAGATCGGCGAGCTTCTGAAGGCGGTCAACGCCGTCGATCGCTGCCGCATGATCCTGTGCTGCCGGGAGCAGGACTGGGAAAAGACGAAAGACGAGCTGCAGCCGCTGCTCAGCGACCGGATCGAAGTGGTCCACAAGTCCGGCGAGGAGCTGGAGGACTGCTATCAGCGCGCCGATCTCTGCTCGCTGATGTTCCGGCACAACCCCTATATCGACATGTCGCAGCCGGTCAAGGCCTACGAGTATCTGGCCCACGGGATCCCCATGCTGGCAACGGAGGGCATGGCCATCGCCGATTTCGTCAAGCGTTACGACATCGGCTGGACGCTGGACGACTCGGCGGAGGCCATCGCGCAGCAGCTGCGATCCTGCATTGAGCATCCGGAGCTGCTGGAGGAGAAACGCCTGCACTGCAGGCAAGCCCGCCCGCTGCACACATGGAAAGCGCGCGCCGAGCAGGTTGCCCTGGGGCTGAAGCCGCTGGGCAAAGCAGAAGGAAAATGAAGCGCTCCTTCTCCTTCCCGGCCCGCCTGCGTCTGGATTACGACGTCTTCGTCGCGCTGTTTTTGAATCTCAGCCTGGTGTTCCAGTTTCTCGGGGCGATCCTCGTCCTGCTTCTGGGCAGAGAGCCGGGCTGGTTCACCCTGATCCAGAAAACCGCGGTCGCCGCCTTCCTCGTGCTCGCCGTGGCGGCGCTCCTCTTGCGCGGCGCAGGCCTTTTATTGCTGACGGGGAGCGCGATCTGGCTTGCCCTGCACCTCGGCTCCTACTTCATCGAGCCCCGCATCACGATCCTTCTGGTGCGGATCGTGATCTACTCCTACGGCTACGTCCTGCTGACCGCCTGTCTGATCGCCCGGATCAAGGATCCTTCCGCGCTGATCCGCGCCATGAAGCCCTTTATCCCGGTATCCCTGCTTTACGCGATCGTGCAGCTGCTGGTCTTCCGCAAGACGGGCCTGTACAGCATGCCCTTTTCCTATGCCACGGTCCCGTCGGCCATCTTGTGCCTTCTGTTCTGGAAAAAGGAGAAGAAGTACCTTTTCCTCTTCCTTCTGATCGCCCTTGTCGACCTGATCTGCGGCTCCCGCGGCTGCTTTCTGTGCTTCCTGCTCGCCGTGCTCCTCTCGGAGCTGATGCAGGGGAAAAAGGGCTACCGCATCCTGGGGCTGGCGCTGCTGGCCCTGGCCTTCCTGCTGATCCTGGTCAACATTTCCGCGATCGCGGGTCTGGCCCTGAAGCTGTTTCCCGGTTCCAGGACCGTTCAGATCCTCGCTTCCGGCGAGTTCCATCTCTCCGGGCGGGAGGCCTACTACTCCAATCTTCTCAACATCATGCGGGAGTCCGGCTTCGCTCCCCACGGGCTTTACAGCGACCGCTTCGTGATGGCCATGTATCACGCCCGCTATTCCATGGAGGAGATCTTCGGCTCCTATGCGCACAATTTCCTGATCGAGGTCCTCTTTCAGTTTGGCTGGATCGGGATCCCTCTTCTGATTCTGTTTTTTATTTCGCTCTTTGTATCCTATGGCCGTGTCAGGCGCAGCGGAGACGCCGGCATGATCCGTGTATGGATCATTGCGGTCTCCTACAGCATGGGGCAGCTGCTGGTCTCTTCCTCGTATTTGACGGCGATCTCCTTCGGCATGCTGCTCGGCGTGATGCTTTTATCGCGCAGAGTGCCCGCAAACGGGAGGCTCAGGCTGCCGGGGAGCTATTTCATCGGCTGAGAGCGAAAAGCGGAGACCATCATGATCGAAAAAGCAAAACAATCCCTGAAGACGCTCTGGGAGAAAGGGCTCGTCCATATTTTCGCCGGCTCCTTTCTGACCAAGTGCATCTCCTTTTTCGGCTCCATCGTCCTGGTCAAGGCGCTGAGCAAATTCGAATACGGCGTGCTCGGCTATCTGGAGAATATCTACGGCTACGTCTGGATCTTCGCCGGGCTGGGCCTTTCCAACGCCATTTTGCGCTTCTGCGTGCTGGGCGAGGACCGGGATCAGAAAAAAGCCTTTTTTTCCTACGCGGTGAAGACGGCCTTCCTGTGCAACATCGCCCTCGTGCTGATCGGTTCGCTGTTCAACACGGTCTATCCGCATCGCACGGACTACGCGCCCTACGCCTGGCTGCTGTTCGTGCTGCTGCCCTCGCTCCCCTTCCAGTATCTCACGGACAATGTGCTCGGGCATGAGCGCGCCATGTTCGACAACCGGCGCTATGTTCTCTTCTCCATGATCCTGAGCATCAGCGTCATCGCCGGCAAGGTGCTCTTCGGGCACTGGTTCGGCATCCGCGGCGCCGTGTTCAGCCAGGCCGGCACCTACCTCATCCTGGGCCTCGTCTTCCTGGCCAGCACCTGCAAAAAGCATTACGGAAGCCTCCGTCTGAGCACCGGGGAAGGGATCGTCAACCGGAAGGAAGTCAATTCCTATTCCATCCAGTATATGATCACGAACGGCCTCTGGGCCATCTTCATGCTCAACGACGTCTATCTGCTGGGCCGCTTCTCCCCGGCGGAGGTACTGGCGGAATACAAGGTCGCCTACACCATCCCCGGCTGCGTCACGCTCATCAGCACCTCGATCGGGATCTTCGTGGCGCCCTACTTCGTCAAGAACGAAAACGACCGGGCCTGGGTCAGAGACAACTATAAAAAAGCCTTCCTCGCCACGGCCGCCCTGGTCGGCGCGGTCTGCGCCGCGATCGCCGTGCTGGCGAAATATCTGGTGCTGTGGCTTTACGGGGAACAGTATCTGCCGGCCGTTCCGGTCATGCGGCTTCTTCTGATCGCCTCGTTCTGCAACTGCGGCCTGCGGTATACGACGGCGAACATCCTCGCCGCCATGGGCCAGGTCAAATACAACATGGCGGTTTCCGCTGTCGGCACGGTGCTGCAGATCCTGATCAATCTGTGGATGATCCCGCATTACTCCTCTTACGGCGTGGCGATCACCAGCTGCATCGTTTACAGCTTCATGGCCGTTTCGCTGTTCATCGTGTTCTATCGGAAATATTACAGAGGCCGGGCCTGATCCGGCAGCAGAATCACAAGGGAGATATCGTACTATGAAGAAAATCTGTGTCATCGGCGGCGGCCGCTGGGGCGAAAACCACATCCGCACCCTGCACGAGATGGGCAATCTCGGCGCGGTGGTGGATATGAACGCCGCGCGTCTGGCGGAGCTGCAGGAAAAATACGGCATGGAGACCTATACGGATCTCGACGAGGCCATCGCCCACGGCTATGACGGCTTTGTGGTCTCCACCTCGGCGGAAACGCACTATGCCATCGGCAAGAAGCTGCTCGGTCTCGGCCTGCCGACCCTGATCGAAAAGCCCATGACCATGCACATCGAGGAGTCCGCAGAGCTGGTGGAGATCGCCGAGCGCACCGGCGCCAACTTCATGGTGGCGCACATCCTCCTGTTCCATCCCGCCATCAACAAGATCAAAGATCTGATCGACAGCGGCGCGATCGGAGACCTGTACTACATGTACTCCACGCGCATCAAGTTCGGCGTCGTGCGCACGGAGGAAAACGTGTTCGAGTCCTTCGCCCCGCACGATCTGGCCACGCTCAACTACTTCGCCGGAGTCCCGGCCGAGAGCATGACCCTGCACCGCGGCTACTTCCTGCAGAAGGACATCTGCGACTACGTGCTGGCCTATCTGGAGTACCCCAACAACGTCAAGGCGCACATCCAGGTCTCGTGGCTGCATCCCTTCAAGGAGCAGCGCGTGGTCGTAGTCGGCAGTAAGGGCATGATCTGGTTCGACGACGCGGGCGACAAGCAGGTGCGTCTGTGCAACAAGCACATCGAGTGGATCGACGGCGTGCCCACCTGCCAGGAGACGGAGTCCGACGTGGTCCCCGTGGACTACAGCCAGATGCCGCTTGAGCGCGAGCTGCGCTACTTCGTCGCCCACACCGACAAAAAGCCGGAGTATTCCACCGGCGCGGACGGCTATGCGCTCGTCAGGGCACTGGCCGAATCGAGAAAATAAGCCCCCAAGAAGGAGAACTCCTATGAAAATCGACGCGCACAACCATCCCAACTGGTACGGCTACAGCTTTGACCGCTTCCTTCAGAACATGGATGAAAACGGCATCGACAAGACCTGTATCATCTCCTGGGAAACGCCGATGAGCGAGCATATCATCGGCCAGACCTGGATCGTCAGCGATTATCTGACGCCGGGCGCCAACCCGGTCCCCGCCCCCTTCTCGCAGTGCATCGACTTCAAGATGCGCGCGCCCGAGCGCTTCATCCTCGGCTACGGCCCCGATCCGCGCGATCCGCGCGCCATCGACCAGCTGCACAGCGCGATTTTGAACTTTGACACCAAAATCTGCGGCGAGATCAAGTACCGCATGATGTACGACAATCCCGACGCGATCGACCTGTTCCGCTATGCCGGCGAGCAGGGTCTGCCGGTCATCCTGCACTTCGACTATCCCGAAGCGACCCGGCAGAAATACATCTACCCCCGCCGCAACTGGTGGTACGGCGGCGACATCGACACGCTCGAGCGCGTGCTCAAGCTCTGCCCCGACACCAATTTCCTCGGCCACGCGCCCGGTTTCTGGTGCCACATCTCCAACGACGACGAGGGCCGCACCGTCTCCAAGCCGAAGGGCCCGGTCATCCGCGGCGGCAAGATCGAGCAGTTCCTGGACAAGTACCCCAACCTCTACTGCGACTGCTCGGCCAAATCCGCGGTCAACGCTCTGTCCCGCGACACGGAGTATTCCAAAGAGCTGATGCTCGCCCACCCCGACCGCTTCGTCTTCGCGCGCGACAACTTTGAAAGCGAACTCATCACCCTGGTCGACGGCTTCGGCCTGCCCGAGGACGTCCGGGAGATGTTCTACAGCAAAAACCTGCTGAGACTGATTCATGAGGAAGAAGGTTAATCCATGGAATTTCGTGATCTGAAAAAACAGTACCAGGTCCTCAAGGCGGAGATCGATGAGGGCGTGCTGGCCGCGATGGCCTCCGGCGCCTACATCCTCGGCAAGCCCGTGCAGGAGCTGGAGGAAAAGCTGGCCGCCTACGCTGGCCGTAAACACTGTGTCGCCGTCGCCAACGGCACCGACGCCCTGCAGCTGTCGCTGATGGCCTACGACGTCGGCCCGGGTGACGCGGTGTTCACCTCCGATTTTACATATTTCGCCTCGGCCGGCAGCGCCTCCATCATCGGCGCCACGCCCGTGCTGGTGGATATCGACCCGGCCACCTTCAATATCTCCCCCGAGGATCTGGAGAAGAAGATCCAGGCCGTGCTGGCCGAGGGCAAGCTCACCCCGAAGTTCATCGTCCCGGTCGACCTCTTCGGTCTGCCCGCCGACTTTACGAGGATCCTGCCCATCGCCGCAAAATACGGCCTCAAGGTGCTGGAGGACGGCGCCCAGGGCTTCGGCGGCGCGATCAACGGCAAGCGCGCCTGCTCCTTCGGCGATATCTCCACGACCTCCTTCTTCCCGGCCAAGCCCCTCGGCTGCTACGGCGACGGCGGCGCGATCTTCACCGACGACGATGAGATCGACGCCCGGCTCCGTTCGCTGCGCGCCCAGGGCAAGAGCCCCGCGGACAAGTACGACAACCGCGAGATCGGCATGAACAGCCGCCTGGACACCCTGCAGGCCGCCGTGCTGCTGCCCAAGCTCAGGGCCTTCGAGGCCTATGAGGTAGAGGCCGTCAATAAGGTCGCCGATACCTACACCGCCGCGCTCAAGGACAAGGTCGTCACCCCGACGATCCCGGAGGGCTTCTATTCCAGCTGGGCGCAGTACACGCTGATGCTCGACAGCAAGGAGACGCGCGATCGCGTGCAGAAGGCGCTGAAGGCAAAGGGCATCCCCACGATGGTCTACTATCCCCGCGGCCTGCACCAGCAGGCGGCCTACGCCTGGATGAATCTGTCCGACGAGGCCTTCCCGCACACGACGAAGGCCACGCAGTGCGTCCTGAGCCTGCCGATGCACCCCTACATGGAGCCCGACGAGCAGAAATATATCATAGACAGTTTGCTGGAGGTACTTTGAGATGAGCGAAATCAGATTCAACGATCTTTATGAACGCCTGATCCACGGCGAGGAAAAGCTCGCGCTGGTCGGCCTCGGTTACGTCGGCATGCCGATCGCGGTCGAGTTTGCCAAGCACGTCAAGGTCATCGGCTTCAACCACAACGAGCGCCGCATTCTGCAGTACAAGAGCGGCATCGACCCGACCAATGAGGTCGGCAACGAGGTCATCAGCAAGACGACCGTCGACTTTACCAGCGACGAGACCCGTCTGAGCGAGGCCAAGTTCATCGTCGTGGCCGTGCCGACGCCCGTCAAGGACGACAACAACCCCGACCTCGAGCCCGTGGAGAACGCCTCCCGCATCGTCGGCCGCAACATGGTCCCCGGCACGATCGTCGTCTATGAGTCCACCGTGTACCCCGGCGTGACCGAGGATATCTGCATCCCCATCCTGGAGAAGGAATCCGGCCTCAAGTGCGGCGTGGACTTCAAGATTGGCTACTCCCCCGAGCGCATCAACCCGGGCGACCGCGTCCACACGCTCACCAACATCCGCAAGATCGTCTCCGGCATGGATGCCGAATCCGCCGCCGTCATCAAGAAGATCTACGACATCATCATCAAGGCCGGCACCTTCCCCGTCTCCAACATCAAGACCGCCGAGGCCGTCAAGGTCGTCGAGAACAGCCAGCGCGACATCAACATCGCCTTCATGAACGAGATCGCCATGATCTGCGACCGTCTGGGCATCGACACCGACGAGGTCCTCGCCGGCATGAACACCAAGTGGAACGCGCTGGGCTTCAAGCCCGGCCTGGTCGGCGGCCACTGCATCGGCGTCGACCCCTACTACCTGACCAACGTGGCCGAGAAGCTCGGCTATCACAGCCAGATCATCCTCAACGGCCGCAAGGTCAACGACAGCATGGGCGCTTTCGTCGCCGATGCCGCCATCAAGCAGATGATCGAGGCCGGCAAGGCGCCGAAGACCGCCAAGATCTACATCTTCGGCATCACCTTCAAGGAAAACTGCCCCGACACCCGCAACAGCAAGGTCTACGACATCATCAAGCGCCTCAAGGAGTATGAGATCGTCCCGCAGGTCACCGACCCCTGGGCCGATCCCGAGATCGCCAAGCGCGAATACGGCGTGGATCTGATCCCCTTCGAGGACGTCAAGGACGCGGACTGCATCATCGTGGCCGTCGGTCACAAGGAGTTCCGCAACCTGCCGATCTACGAGGTCAAGAAGATGTTCAAGGACATGCCCGACGACGAGAAGGTCTTCCTCGACGTCAAGAGCCTCTATCGCATGGACGAGCTGGTCGCCTCCGGCATGCGCTTCTGGAGACTGTGATCCCTACATAAAACCCAAGCGGCGGGACGAAACGTCCCGCCGCTTTGTTTCTGCCGAAAAACTGTTGGCATTTGGATCATTATCCAGTATAATGATTGACATCAACCGATTGAAATGGGGCATCGACATGAGTATTGCGCTTGCCGTTCTGGCCGGACTTGTCTGGGGCGCGCTGGCCGCGCTGCTGGGCGGCGTCATCACGCGGCGCTCGCTGGCCAAAAACAGCACCTCCGCCGTGATGGCCGGCAATCTCCTGCGCACCGTGACGGATCTCGCGGCGCTGGGCGTCGTCTTCCTGCTGCGGAAGCTCCTGCCTTTTGACTATACCTGGATGCTGATCGCCACGGCCGTGGCGCTGTCCATCGGCACCATCGTCATCAGCTACCGCATCGCAGGCAAAAAGTGAGGCTTTTCCCATGGGTGAACACAAAATCCTAAAAAACAAGTGGTTTCTGTATCTGACGGAGTTTTTCGCCGGCGTGTCCGTCATGGCGGTCGAGCTCGGCGCCAGCCGCCTGCTTGCGCCCTATTTCAGCTCCTCCCAGATCGTCTGGACCATCATCATCGGCACCATCATGATCGCCATGGCGCTCGGCAACCTCTACGGCGGCCGCGCCGCGGACAAGAACCCCGATCCGGCGCGGCTCTACCGCCGCATTCTGATCGCCGCGGTCTGGATCGCCGCGATCCCGGTGCTGGGCAAGTATCTGATCATGGGCATCACGGGCCTGCTGATCGTGACGATCAGCACCAACTTCCTCGTGATCGCGGCCTTCGTGTCCTGCATGCTGATCTTTGTCTTCCCGCTGTTTCTGCTGGGCACCGTCACGCCCTCGCTGGTGAAGGTCACGGTGGACAGCCTGGACGACAGCGGCCGCACCGTCGGCCGGCTCGGCGCCTGCAACACGATCGGCAGCATTCTCGGCACCTTCCTGCCCACCTTCGTCACGATCCCCGCCGTCGGCACCGCCGTCACCTTTCTGATCTTCTCCGGCGTGCTGCTGGTGATCGCGCTGATCTATTTCCTCAGCGAAAAAACGAAGCTGCGCGCCGTCATCATCGCCGTCATTCTCTTTGTCCTCTGCCTGCTCTTCGGGCGCAGCACGGCCTTCGCCTTCTGGGAGGACGACCTGAGCTACGAGGGCGAATCGGTCTACAACTATCTGCAGGTCAAGGAGGACGACCGGCAGGTCGTCCTGTCCACCAACGTCCTCTTCGGCGTGCAGAGCGTGCGGATGAAGGAGGGCGGCCTGACCGGCATGTACTACGACTACGCGCTGGCAGGGCCGGTCATGGCTGGGAAGGACGCGCCGAAGGTCCTCGTGCTCGGCAACGGCAGCGGCACCTTCGCCAGCCAGTGCCTGCAGTATTTCCCCGGCTGCACGGCCGAGGGCGTGGAGATCGACGGCAAGATCACACAGCTTGCCTGGGATTACTTCGCCATGCCCGAGGCGGTTCAGGTGACGGAATACGACGGCCGCGCCTATCTGCAGGCCATCGACGGACAGTACGACGTGATCCTCGTCGACGCCTATCAGGACATCACGATCCCCTTCCAGATGTCCTCGGTGGAGTTTTTCCGCCTGGTGCGCGAGCACCTGGCCGAGGGCGGCGTGATGGTCGTCAACATCAACATGCGCTCGGACGGCGAGGGCAGCATCAACCAGTACCTCTGCGACACGATCGCCTCGGTCTTTGACAAGGTCGCCACCGTGGACGTGCCCTATACCACCAACCGCGAGCTCTTCGCCTGCGTGGGAGAAACGCCCGCCGAACGCCTCGCCGCCGGCACGGAGCGCGTCGCCGATCCCGCGCTGCGCAGCCTCATGGCGCGCGTCTCCGCCAATCTCGTCCCCTATGAGGGCGGCGAGCTGATCTTCACCGACGATCAGGCGCCGGTGGAGCTGCTGGGCATGCGGGTGATCGACGGCATCATCGAGCAGGAGCTGAGCTATTACAAGGAAATCTATGAGCGCGACGGCCTCCAGGGCATCCTCGACGACTTCCGCTGAAAGAAAGATAAAACAGCAAAGCACAGGGCGCTTCCTGCAAGAAAAAGGTGGTCGTGATATGGGCCTGCCGAAGCGAAAAACAATTCGTTTGCCAAACTACGATTACTCCTCTCCGGGCGCGTACTTTGTTACCGTCTGCACGAAGGACAGGCGCCGCCTGTTGTCGGAGATCGCCGTAGGGGCCGACGCCCTCGGCGGCCCGCGTCTGAGCCTTACGGCGACCGGTAAAATCGTAGAAAAATATATCCTGTCAACGGATCGTCTCTCCGGCGTGTCGATTGACAAGTACGTCATCATGCCGAACCATATCCATCTGATCCTTCGTATCGGCGCAGAGCCGCAGAGCGGGCCGCCGGGGGCGTCGGCCCCTACGGTTTCTGATGCGGTCGGCGCGATGAAACGGCTCGTCAGCAAAGAAGTCGGAGCAAATATCTGGCAGCGGTCGTTCCACGAACACGTGATCCGCGGTGCGGAGGATTATGCCATGATCTGGGACTACATAGAACAGAACCCGGCAAAATGGGCCGAGGACCGATACTATTCAGAATAAACAAAGCACAGGGCTTCCGCCCTGTGCTTTTTTCTAAAAACTGAAAACTATTGATTCTTGTCCCCCGGCTTGCAGACGAGGGCGACGAGGAAGCCGAAGAACATGGCCGCGCAGATGCCTCCCGAGGCGGCGGTAAAGCCGCCGGTGAAGGCGCCGAGCAGTCCCTTTTCCTCCACCGCCCGTTTGACGCCCTTCGCCAGCGCATTGCCGAAGCCGGTCAGCGGCACGGTCGCGCCCGCGCCCGCCCAGTCGGCCAGCGGCTGATAGACGCCCAGCGCCCCGAGCAGCACGCCCGCGACCACGAAGATCGTCAAAATCCGCGCGGGCGTCAGCTTCGTATAGTCGATCAGCAGCTGCCCGACGACGCACAGCAGCCCGCCCACGGCAAAGGCCTTTCCATATTCAATCAGCAGTTCCATTGCCCCATCCTCCGTTCTCGATGGCCACCGCGTGGCAGATGCCCGGGATGCTGCTGCCCTGCTGCGCGCTCAGCGGGCTCATCAGCGCGCCGGTGGCGGCAAAGAGCACGCGGTTCCACACGCCTTTTTCCATGCCGCGCAGGATATGCCCGCCCAGCACCGAGGCGCTGCAGCCGCAGCCGGAGCCGCCGGCGTTCACGTCCTGCGTGTTCAGGTCAAACAGCAGCACGCCGCAGTCCATATACGTGCAGCCGAGCTCCACGCCGTCGCGGCGGAAGAGCTCCTGCAGGATGTCGTGCCCGAGCGCGCCGAGGTCGCCGGTAAAGATGGCGTCGTAGTCCTCCGGTCCTCGCCCGGTGTCGGCAAAATGCGCCTTGAGTGTCTCATAGGCCGCCGGGGCCATGGCCGAGCCCATCGCGTTTGCGTCCTTGATGCCCGCGTCCACGATGCTGCCGAAGGTCACGGCCGTCACGCGCGGCCCCTGTCCCCCGGCGCCGAGCAGCACCGCGCCCGCGCCGGTGACCGTCCACTGCGCCGTAGGCGGACGCTGGCCGCCGTATTCCAGCGGGAAGCGGTACTGCCGCTCGGCCGAGCAGAAATGCGAGCCGGTGACGGCTGCGGCGCGCCGGGCATAGCCGCCGTCGATCAGCAGCGCCGCGAGGCCAAGGCTTTCGGCCATGGTCGAGCAGGCGCCGTAAAGCCCCAGATAGGGCAGATCCGAGTCCTTCATCGCGAAGGCGGAGCTGATGCACTGGTTCAGCAAGTCGCCGGAAAACACCGCGTCAAGCGCGGAGGGCGGCAGCTGCGCCTTGGCGCAGGCCAGCTCAAAGCACTGGCGGAGCATGTGGCTCTCCGCCTTTTCCCAGGTCTGCTCGCCGAAATACGAGTCCTCGGAGATCAGGTCGAAGCAGTCCTTCAGCGGCCCCTCGCCCTCCTTCTGCCCGACCACGGCGGCGTGGCCGATGATCGACGGCGCGGACGGGAGCAGCAGCGTCTGTTTTCCGATGCGTTTGTTCACTTGCATCCCCCATTTTCTCTTGATGGGCTTAGTTTGCCCCTTTGCGTCCGAAATCCCCGGACGCGCCAACGCCAATTTTTCCCATCATTTTTCCGGGCTTCGCACTTGACACAGCACCCCGAACAAGTTAAAATAGATCGGATAGAATTTTGACCGGCATCAGGGGAGATGCCCGGCCCGGGTTCTATGTTTACAATGCCACGGACGGATGCGTTTTATGGTCCGTCTTTGCTTAGAATCGAATACCCGATCCCGCAGTAACCACCGCGAAATTCTGAAAGAATGGAGGTGTGTTTACTACCTATGCAATGGTTAATAGGCATTTTGATCGGTCTGGTTGTGGGCGCCGCCGTCACAGCCGCCGTTTTTGTCTCCCGTGAAAAGAACGCCGAACGCAGTATCGCCAACGCCGAAGAACAGGCCAGGCAGATCGTCAACGATGCTATTAAGAGCGGCGAGAGCAAGAAAAGAGAATCTCTCGTCGAAGCAAAGGAAGAAATACACAGACGCCGCTCCGAGTATGAGCGGGAAGAAAAGGCACGCCGTGCCGAGCTGCAGAAGCAGGAACGCCGCCTGCAGCAGAAGGAAGAAAACCTCGACCGCAAGATCGATTCCGTTGAGAAGAAGAGCGACACCCTGAACAACAAGATCGCCGCCGCCGAAGCTCAGCAGAAAGAGATCGCCCAGGTCAAGAAGAGCCAGCTGGAAATGCTGGAACGGATCTCCGGCTTCTCCACCGATGACGCCAAGGCCTATCTGATTAACGCCGTCCGCGACGACGTGACCCACGAGATGGCCATGAAGGTGAAGGAAGTGGAGGCCCAGTTCAAGGATGAGGCCGACGATCGCGCCCGCGAGATCATCGCCACCGCCATCCAGCGCTGCGCCGCCGACCATGCCAGCGAGATCACCGTCTCCGTCGTCCCCCTCCCCAACGACGAGATGAAGGGCCGCATCATCGGCCGCGAGGGCCGCAACATCCGCAGCATCGAAACGCTGACGGGCTGCGACCTGATTATCGACGACACCCCCGAGGCCATCACTGTCTCCAGCTTCGACCCCGTCCGCCGCGAGGTGGCGAGACTGGCGCTGGAGAAGCTGATCCAGGATGGCCGCATCCACCCCGCCCGCATCGAGGAAATGATCGCCAAGGCCCAGAAGGAGGTCAACGCCACCATCAAGGCCGAGGGCGAGCGCGCCGTGTTCGAAACGAACATCCACGGCCTGCACCCCGAGATCATCAAGCTGCTGGGCCGTATGAAGTACCGCACCAGCTACGGCCAGAACGTGCTGAACCACTCCATCGAGGTCTCTCACATCGCAGGCCTGATGGCCGCCGAGCTCGGCGTGGACGTGAACATCGCCAAGCGCGCCGGTCTCCTGCACGATATCGGCAAGAGCATCGACCACGAGGTCGAGGGCAGCCACGTGACCATCGGCGTGGACATCTGCCGCAAGTACAAGGAGTCCGAGGCCGTCATCCACTGCATCGAGGCGCACCACGGCGACGTGGAGCCGCACACGATCGAGGCCTGCCTCGTCCAGGCGGCCGACGCGATCTCCGCCTCCCGCCCCGGCGCCCGCCGCGAGAACATCGAGAACTACGTCAAGCGTCTGGAAAAGCTGGAGGAAGTGTCCAAGAGCTTCCCCGGCATTGCGAGTTCCTATGCGATCCAGGCCGGCCGCGAGATCCGCGTGATGGTCAAGCCCGAGGAGGTCAGCGAGGACCAGATGGTGCTGCTGGCCCGCGACATTGCCAAGAAGATCGAGGAAGAACTGACCTACCCCGGCCAGATCAAGGTCCATCTTCTGCGCGAAACCAAGGCTGTCGACTACGCAAAATAAGCAAAAAAGGCAGAGAAAGCATTCGCTTTCTCTGTTTTTTTATCGTTTATTTGGTTTACATAATATTATTATCGGCCACTTGCAAACTGTCATCTGCCGGATCGATCGCCATAATAGTCCGCGCCGCGGAGGAAGCCGCTCGTGGCGTGATAGCCGGAGGCATCGTGATAGACGAGGTCCAGGTTTTCCCGCGTGATGGGCGCGGTGAAGGGGCTGAGGCAATCGTTGATCATCGCGAGCCAGTCCTCCGGCTCCGGCAGCGTGTAGCTCAGCCCCGCCACGGTGGCGGGGGTGTTTGGCATGGTGTGGAAATGAATATCCTCCCGCCGGCACTGCAGCGCCTGGCGCAGCAGCCACGCGATATTGGCCGCCGAGAGCTCGGTGTCGGTGTGCGAGGCGACGAGCTCCGCCAGCTCCGGCAGACGCGGCACGCTGCCGAGCGTCAGCAGCTGAGCGAGGGCGGCGTCCATGAAGCGCTGCTGCACGGCCACGCGGTCGAGGTCGCCGTTGAGATAGCTCGCCCGGTAGCGCACGAGGCCCATGGCCTCCTCCCCGCTCAGGCGCCGGAGCCCCGCGTCCAGATGGATGTGCAGGTCCTGCGCCGGATCGTCGTAGTGCAGCGCCTGCGGCAGCTCGAATTCGATGCCGCCGATGAGATCGACCGCCTCGACAAAGACCGCCAGATCCACCACGGCGCTGCAGTCCGGCGTAAAGCCGCAGAGCTTCCGGATCTCCCGCCGCAGCGTCTCGCCCGGCGACTGCCCCGCGTTGACCGCGGCGGCGTAGACGGCGTTGAGCTTGCGCACCGGCCAATCGAGGTTGACGAGCGTATCGCGCGGGATGCTGACCAGATCGAGCCGGTGCAGCCGCGTATCGAGCCGCCCGAGGAGCACCGTGTCGGTGCAGCCGCTGGCCTCGTCCCGCCCGGCCAGCAGGAGCGTATACGTGCCCGGCCTTCGCCCGGCGACCCCGGCCTCTGCCGCGAGCTGCGCCTCCGTCCGCTCCGCCTCGTCCGTTTTGCGCAGCACCGGGCGCGATTCGACCGGCAGCGCCGCGATCGCCGGCGGCTGCTCCCAGCGCAGATAAAGGATCCAGGCCAGCGCGGCCAGCAGCAGCGCCAGACCGACGAGCGCCGGAACACGCCGCAGGCGGCGGTGTTTTTTCATATCCATCGTTCTTTGACCCTCCTGTTCTCCTTGTATTATGCCCATCGCGCCCGGATTCAGACGCTTTCGCGCGCCGGTATATTTTCTTTCCGGCGTGGGAAAAGTAATAGGGTCCTACATATACTGTATTGGACCACAAGCTATCCGGAGTGAGAAACATGAGTACGGTCAAACGAGGAGAAATCTATTACGCCGACCTGAGTCCCGTGGTGGGCAGCGAGCAGGGCGGCGTGCGCCCGGTGCTGATCGTTCAGAACGACACCGGCAACCGCCACAGCCCCACGGTGATCGCCGCGGCCATCACCAGCCAGATGGGCAAGGCGAAGCTGCCCACCCATATCCACCTGTCCCGCCAGACCACCGGTCTGAACCGCGACAGCATCATCCTGCTGGAGCAGATCCGCACGCTGGATAAATCCCGCCTGCGCGAGCGCATGGGGCGGCTGGACGAGGACACGATGAGCGCCGTGGACAACGCCCTGTCCGTCAGCTTCGGACTGCAGTAACAATTCGGAATTCGGAGTTCGGAATTCGGAATGAGAAAGCCTCTTTGTTCATAAGCATGAGCAAAGAGGCTTTTTTCGGAGGACGCCATGGAGTATCCGATTTATATTGAAGGCAGGCCGAGCGGCACGCTGACCGAGACGGCGGAGGGACTGTACACGGTGTTTCAGGCCGACTGCCCAAGGCGCAACGGGCTGATCCGCCTCTGGCTGCACGGCGGCGGGCAGAGCGCCTGTCTGGGTCTGCTCGCCCCGCGCGGCGAGCGGCTGGTGCTGACGCGGCGCCTGTCCCGCCGGGCGCGGGCGGCCTTTCCCCGGCTGATCGAGCGCGTGTCGGATGAACCGCGCTCAGGAGCCGTGCCGCGGGCCGCTCCCCTGCCGCCGGAGCCCGCGCCAGGCGCGCCTAAAGCGGCGGCGGAGGGCTGGCGGGCGCTCGGCGACGGCACGCTGCTGGCTGCCGACGGGCGGCGCGCCATCCCGGCCGCCCTGCCGCCGGATTCGCCGCTCGCGCCGCATCTCCGGCGCATCGGCGGGCGGGACTATCTTGTATTTCGCCTGTGAATGCGATATAATAAATTGTTAATTCACATACAGAAAGAGGCGAATATCATGCAGATGACTGATCTGATCGCCAAAAAGAGGGACGGCGGCGCGCTGAGCACCGAGGAGATCGAATTTATCATCCGCGGCTATACCGAGGGCAGCATCCCGGATTATCAGATGTCCGCGCTGTGCATGGCCATTCTGTTTCGCGGCATGGACGACCGGGAGACGCTGGATCTGACGCTGGCGATGATGCACTCCGGCGAGACGCTCGATCTGAGCCCGATCCGCGGCGTCAAGGCCGACAAGCACTCCACCGGCGGCGTCGGCGACAAGACGAGCCTGATCCTCTGCCCGATGGTGGCGGCCTGCGGCGTGAAGATCGCCAAGATGTCCGGCCGCGGCCTGGGTCACACCGGCGGCACCATCGACAAGCTGGAGAGCTTCAAGGGCTTCGTCACCGGCATCAGCGAGCAGACCTTTTTCGATAACGTCAACCGCATCGGCATTGCGATCGCCGGACAGACGGCCGATCTGGACCCGGCGGACAAGAAGCTCTACGCCCTGCGCGACGTGACCGGCACCGTGCCCTCCATCCCGCTGATCGTCAGCTCCATCATGTCCAAAAAGCTGGCCTCCGGCGCGGACGTGATCGTGCTGGACGTCAAATGCGGCAGCGGCGCCTTTATGAAAACTCCCGAGCAGGCCGAGGAGCTGGCCCGCGGGCTGACGCGCGTCGGCCGCCTGGCCGGGCGGAAGGTCGCGGCGGTCATCACCGACATGGACGAGCCGCTCGGCAATGCCGTCGGCAACGCGATCGAGGTCAAGGAGGCCATCTCCGTACTGCGCGGCGAGACGAAGGGCGAGCTGCTGGAGCTCTGCCTGACGCTGGGCAGCTGTATCCTCACCGAGGCGGGCCTGGCCGCCGGCGACGCGGAGGCGCGCGAAAAGCTGCAGGCCGTCATCGACGACGGCAGCGCGCTCAGAAAGCTCTACGAGCTGGTCGAGGGCCAGTTCGGCGAGGCGGCGGCCGTGTACGACACCTCCCTGCTGCCGGATGCGAAGGTGAAGCTCGAGGCGCTCAGCGAGGAGGCGGGCTTTGTGGCCCATATCCAGGCCGAGCAGGTGGGCCTGGTGTCGATGCACCTCGGCGGCGGCCGCGTGACCAAGGACAGCGAGATCGACCTGTCGGTGGGCGTGTTCCTGCACAAGAAGGTCGGCGACCGGGTCGAACGGGGCGAGAGCCTCGGCACGATCCACGCCGCGAGCGAGGAAAAGGCGCGCGAGGCAGCCCAGCTGCTGCGCCGCTGCTACAGCTTCAGCCCCGATCCCGTGGAGAAGCCGCCCTTCATCAAGGGCATCGTCCGGTGATTCAGTTTTTAGTTCTTAGTTCTTAGTTTTTAGAAAAAAAAGGATGTGAACCGAAGGCTGCGTTTCGAATGAGAGCTGCTGCAGCTTCAGTTTTTCCTGTGTCTCCACCTCATCCGCCCCAGTGTGCGCACTGAGGCACCTTCCCCTCAAGGGGAAGGCAAAAAAGATGTGAACCTTTCGGTTCACATCTTTTTTTATCCTTCGAAATAGTGGAAGAACAGCGCGAGGAAGACGAGCGAGACGGCCAGAAAGACGCCGCCGACCAGGAACAGGAAGCCGTAGCCGGTGAGTTTGCCCTTTTCGGCCCGGCGGCTGACGTAGTCGCCGTAGCTCTCATCGCGCCTGCCCGACCAGGGGACGAACATGCGCGCTACAAAGCGGGCGGCATAGGAGATGCCGTTGAAGATGCCGTAGTTGGAGACGAAGATCAGCGCGCCGGCGCTGACAAGCAGCGCGCCCGGCACGAAAAAGCCGTCGCAGAGCAGGCGGCAGCGTTCCGCCGGGTCTTCGGCCTGCCAGAAGCCGTGCGTGGCCAGGACGGCCAGCGCCACAAGCAAGGAAATCAGCGTGCTGACGCCGAGCTTGAGAACTTGCGCGCGGCGGTTTTTCACTGCTCCAGTTCCTTTCGGATCTTCCCTTCCTCCGCGTCGTTGCACATGACGAAGTGGCCGGGTCTGACCTCGCGGAAGCTGGGCTGCTGCTCGGAATAATCATGCTCCGCCAGCGGATTGTAGACGATGCGCTTGCGGTTCTTCTCATAGACCGGGTCCGGCAGCGGGATGGCGGACAGCAGGCTCTTGGTGTAGGGATGCAGCGGATGGGCGAACAGCTCGTCCGAGTCGGCCATCTCCACCATTTTGCCGAAGTACATGACGCCGATGCGGTCGGAGAAGTACTTGACGACGGACAGGTCGTGGGCGATGAAGAGGATCGTCAGCCCCAGGCGCTCGCGCAGCTCGTTGAGCAGGTTGATGACCTGCGCCTGGATCGACACGTCCAGCGCGGAGACCGGCTCGTCCGCGATCAGCAGCGCGGGGTTCATGATGACGGCGCGCGCGATGCCGATGCGCTGCCGCTGGCCGCCGGAGAACTCGTGCGGATAGCGGGAGGCGTGCTCGCGCACCAGGCCGACGAGCTCCAGCATCTCGAAGACCTTGTCCTCGATCAGCTTTTTGTCCTTTTCGCCCTTGATGATCAGGCCCTCGGAGATGATCTCCTTGACGGTCATGCGGGGGTTCAGAGATGCGATGGGATCCTGGAAGATCATCTGCATCTGCGTGACGATGCGCTCGTGTCTGGCCTTGTGCAGCTCCGCCTTGTATTCCTGCTGCAGCGCGGCCTTTTCCGCTTCGCCCGCGGCCGCCAGCAGCGGCGCGTATTTTTCCTCGACCGCCTTGACCTGCGCCTTGGCGTATTCCTTGTCGCAGTTCTTGTGGGCCCGGTCGGCGATGCGGATCTTCTCGCGGTTTTCCGCGATGATCTTGTCCAGCTTTTCCTTGTCCGCCGGCGTTTTGGCGGAGGCCTTGTATTCTTCGCGGGCCGCGCGGATCGCCTCGCGGTAAGAACGCTTGCCGGCGGCGATCAGAATGCCTTTGAAGTAGACGTTGCCGGAGGTGATGTCATACAGCTTGATGATGGAGCGGCCGGTGGTGGTTTTGCCGCAGCCGGATTCGCCCACCAGGCCGAAGACCTCGCCTTTTTTGATGTCAAAGCTGACGTCGTCGACAGCCTTGAGGACGCTCTCCCCCTTGCCGAAGTACATGGAGAGGTGCTCAACCTTGAGCAGAACATCCTGATCGTTTACGCTCATTTGTTCTCTCCTCTCTTGCTCTTCATGCGTTCGATCCTGTCGCTGATGATCTTGGGACGCTCCAGCTTCGGCGCGTCCGGATGCAGCAGCCAGGTCGCCGCATAGTGGGTGTCGCTGACCTGGAACATCGGCGGCTGCTCTTCAAAATCGATCGCCATGGCGTACTTGTTGCGCGGAGCAAAGGCGTCGCCCTTGGGCGGATAGATCATGTTCGGCGGGGTGCCGGGGATGGACTCCAGCTTCTCCTTGGTGTCCAGGTCGGGCATGGAGCTCAGCAGCGCCCAGGTATAGGGATGGCGGGGATCGTAGAAGATCTCCTCCGCGGTGCCGTATTCCACGATCTTGCCGGCATACATGACGGCGACGCGGTCGGCCATGTTGGCAACGACGCCCAGGTCGTGCGTGATAAAGATGATGGACAGATCGCGTTCGGCCTTCAGCTTGTTGATCAGCTCCAGGATCTGGGCCTGGATGGTCACGTCCAGCGCGGTGGTCGGCTCGTCGCAGATCAGGATATCGGGGTTGGCGGCCAGGGCGATGGCGATGACGATGCGCTGGCGCATGCCGCCGGAAAACTCGAAGGGGTACTGGTTGTAGCGCTTACGCGGCTCGGCAATGCCGACTTCCTCCATCAGCTTGATGGCGCGGTCCTTGGCGATGCGCTGGGTGACCTTGGCGGCCTCGCCCTTGGCGTTGGCCTTGAGGTATTCGATGGCCTCGGTCGTTTCGCGGTCATAGTCGCGCTCGCCGCGGCGGGACAGCAGCTCCTCATAGTGCTGCACCTGGCGGTCGATCAGACGGACCACGTTCGCCTTGACCAGCTCCAGGTCGGTGATCGAAGCCTCGGCCACCTTCCAGTCGGGCTCCTTGCCGCGGGCGACCAGGCGGTCGTGCTTCCTCTTCTGGCGCTCGTAGCGCTTCTGCGCGGTGACGTTTTTGCCGATGGAGTCAAAGTAGCGGGCGACCTCGGCCTTCAGGCCGGGCCCGAAGGTATAGCTCAGGCTGTCCTTCACGATGGCCAGCGGATCGATGGTCTCTTCCACCGCCGCCGAAAGCTTCTTGACCGCGGCGGCGCACTCGGCCTTGTCGAGCTTTTCGCGCTCGAAGGTCGGCACGGCCTGCCGGAGGATCTCAATGGCGCGCTCCATGCTCTCATAGGAGAGGGCGGCCGAATGGGCGACGCCCTTTTCCGCCTTGTCATGGAAGGAGGCCATGAAGTTTTCACCCATGGCCGCGGACAGCTGCGCGTTGAGCTGCGGGATCGGCAGCTGCGGCACTTCCTTGCCGCTGCACTGCAGATGGTAGCCGAGGGCGAAGAAGTCCGGCTCCTCAAGCGCCAGCGCCTGCCGCAGGATCTCCTGCATGCCGCGCAGCGCGCCGATCAGCGCGGCGGCATTGCCGCCCTTGACGACGGGCGCGATCTGCTCTTTGGCCGTGGCGATCAGCTTCTGCAGCTGCTCGGCCCCGTCCTTGACGACGTACTCGTGGATGGCGGTCTTCGCGTTATCGCAGATATTGTTGACGCGGAATTTGACGTCCTTGGCGGCGTTCTTTTCCAGCTCGAAGGCCAGAAGCTCGATGTCCTCATCGGCCTCGACGGCGGCCTCACGGGCCCGGTTGTACGCGCCCTCCAGCTGGACGTGCTTGTGCTCGAAGTCGCTGAAGGTCTTGCACTGGGCGGCAAATTCCGCCTTGGCGGCCGCGTCGCCGCCGAGGGCGTCACCCGTGCGCTGTTCGAGGTTTTTCAGATAGCTTTTGAAGTTGATGCGGCTTTCCTTCTGGCGGGCCTTGCCCTTGAGGATCATGGCCTCGGTCAGCTGACGGCCGATCTTGACGATCGGGTTGAGGCTGGACATGGGGTCCTGGAAGATCATGGAGATCTTGTCGCCGCGGATCTTGTGGAAATCCTCTTCGCTGATCTTCAGAAGGTCCTTGCCGTCATAGATGATCTCGCCGGACTCGGTGATGGCGTTGGCCGCCTGGATGCCGAGGATGGCCTTGGAGGTGACGGACTTGCCGGAGCCGGACTCGCCGACGATGGCAAGGGTCTCGCCCTTGGCCAGGTCAAAGCTGATGCCGCGCACCGCCTGGACTTTACCGTTGGTGGTGCGGAAGGAGACGCGGAGATCGCGGACCTGCAGTTTCATTTCCATGATCAGTCATCCTCCCCTCTGGTGGTCGGGTTGAAGGCGTCGCGCAGGCCGTTGCCGAACAGGTTAAAGGAGATGAGCAGCAGCGAGATGAACAGCGACGGGAAGAAGATCGCATGCGGCGCCGAGGTCATGGCCACCTGGCCCTGGCTCATCAGCGTGCCGATGCTGGTGCCCGCGAAGTCGCTGAGGTTGATGATGCCGAGGTAGGTCAGCTGCGTTTCGGAGCTGATGACGCTCGGGATGACCAGGGCGACGCTGGTGATGATGGTGCCGATGGAGTTGGGGAAGATGTGCTTGAACATCAGCCGCGCATCGGACGCGCCCAGGGTGCGGGCCGCGAGGATGAACTCCTGGCCCTTGAAGCGGTAGAACTGGCGGCGGGTCAGCGAGGCCATGCCCAGCCAGCCCGTCAGCACAAAGGCAAAGAGGAAGGATGGCACGACGCCCACCTTCTGCGCCAGATGCAGCTGGAACAGGGTCGTGGCGACGACGAAGGGGATGCCGCCCAGGATATCGCTGATGCGCTCCATCGTCAGGTCGATGGCGCCGCCGTAGTAGCCCTCGATCGAGCCGTAGATGGCGCCGATGAAGAGGTTGATGGCGGAGACCAGGATGGCGAAGATGATGGAGAAGCGGGCGCCGACGCCGATGGCCATGAACAGATCCTGGCCCATGGAGTTGGTGCCGAAGAGGTAGAAGGGCACATGGCCGTTGACGTAGGTATAGTAGTTGTAGTAGTTGACGCGGCACTGCACGGCGCCGGACTTGGCGGTGGAGTAGATGTAGCTGCCGTCGTCGCCGGGGATGCGCAGGGAGTGATACTCCGCGCCGGCGATCGCCTGGTTGGTGGAATAGACCGGGACGAAGTTGCCGTCCGCGTCCAGCTTGGCCGCGCCGGATTTATCCACCTTGTACCAGATGTTGGGGTTGTCGGTGATGCCCTCGATGTCCCGGGGCTCGACATAGGGGTAGATCACCTGGATGCCGGTCTCGTCCTGCCAGGCCTGGATCTTCTCAAACTCGGCATAGGAGAAGACGCTGTAGATCATGCCCTTTTCGTAGTACTGGTTGGTCTCGATGGTGTAGCTGTACACATCGCGGATCTTGCCGCGGTGGGTGGTCTGGGTGCTGGTCGTTTTGAGGATGCGCAGCACCGGATCGCGCCCGGTCTCCTCGGCGATGCCGCGCCAGAAGGTCATGCTCTTCTCGTTCTGGCTGGAGCGGGTTGTCGCGCCGTCGAAGATGCCGATGTGTTTTTCCGCGATCGATTCGACATAGGGCGCGTAGCTCTGGTAGAAGCGGTCCTTGTCGTTGATGGTGTAGGGGGAAATGATGGGAGAAAGCAGCGCAAAGAGCAGCAGGAAGGCAATGATGAACGCCGCGACGACGGAGGACTTGTTCTTGCGGAAGCGCAGCCAGGCGTCCGCCAGATAGCTGCGGGACTTGGTCTCGAGCTTGGTGTCGTGCAGCGCCGTGTCCATCTGCGTGAAGACAAAGCGCGATTTGTCGATATGCTGATAAGCATTGTTCTTGTTTTCTGTCATTTCTTCGACCCCATTCTGATCCGCGGATCAATAAATCCGTAGCTGATATCGACCACAATGCCGGCCGCCAGACCGATCGCCGTGTAGAAGCAGGAGTCCAGCATGAAGATATTGTAGTCGCGGCCGTTGATGGCGTTCAGGTAAAGGTTGCCGACGCCGGGGATCGCGAAGATCTTCTCAATGACGAGGGAACCGGCCATGATGCCGATGAACTCGCCGAAAATGGCGGGAACCACGACCACCGCGCAGTTTTTCAGCGCGTGGCGGACCGTCGCCTGCGCACGGGTCAGGCCCTTGGTGCGCGCCAGCAGCATGAACTCGCTGGTCAGCACCTCGGTCAGCTCGGCACGGGTCGTTCTGGTAAATCCGGCGATGACCGTGAAGGACAGGCTCAGCACCGCGGGCAGCATACTGACGAACATGCCCCAGCTGAGCCAGTCGGTGCCGGCCTTCATCAGAAACGGGAACCAGCCCAGCTTGAAGCTGAGCACGTACTGGATGATGAACGCGTACACGAAGCTGGGAACCGAGATGACGATCATGGTCAGCGTGGAGATCGTATAGTCGATCCAGGTATTCTTCTTCAGAGCGGCCCAAACGCCAAGCGCAATGCCGATCGGGATGCTCAGAATGATGGAATACAGGTTGACGATGACGGTCGCGGGCAGCTTGCTGAGGAAGATCGCGGCGACGTCCTGGCCGAAGTAGAGCTTGTCGCTGACGCCCCAGTCGAACTTCGTGAAAATGTTTTTCAGGAAGATCCAGAACTGGACCAGATACGGCTTGTTGTAGCCCGCGGCCTCGCGCCGGAGCTCGATGATCTTGGTGTGCGGGTCGTTCAGCGGCAGCTCGGCCGGCGGCAGCATGCGCACCAGCACAAAGCAGATCAGGGTAATCACGAGCAGAGTAAAGAGCATCAGCAGGATTCTCTTGACAATATACTTGCCCATAAAATACCTCCCCCATCGTAATATTTCGGAATGCTTGGATCAAAGACCCTGCGCTTGTAAAAGCCGCGTCATGAAGGCACGGCGCGGCTTTTAGCAATGCAGGATCAGCTGGTCGTCCAAGCGCTGTTTAGTCCAATAGTTGCAGGGGCAGAGCCCCTGCAACTATCGGGAATGTTATTGTTTGTTCAGCGCTTTAGACAGTGCGGTGACGGATTAATAGGTCAGCTCGCCGCCCTCGGAGGCAACGTAGGCAGCCCACTCGGCGTCATTGTAGTTGTACTTCATGTACTGGATGCCGCCGCGGCCCATGATGGGATTGTACTCGTCGACCACGTAGAAGACCTGCTTGGAGAGCAGAGCGGCAGAAGCGTCCTGCAGCATGGGCAGGTAGTCGTAAGTGCCGAGGATGACGGTCTCCAGAGCGGCCAGGATGTCCAGACGGGTCTCGACGTCGGCAATGCCGTCGCCGAAGCAGTAATCCTTGCCGTTGTCGGCCGTGACGGTGGCACCGTTGAGGGCGTCGGACCATCTGTGGATGTCCATGGTGATCTCTTCACCGGCAACCTCGAGGGTCATGTCGACTTCGTCGGAGACGAACCACTGGGCGTCATACTGGTAGGAAGGATTGACGTACAGGTCGGTCAGGCTGAACGGGTTGAGCGCGGAACCGGACCAGCCGCCCAGAACGGTGTCGGCCAGGCCAGCCTTGATCTTGTTGGACCAGTCGTTGCCGTAAGGCGCGGACTTGGCGAACTTGATCTTGCCGTCGAACGGAGTGCCGACAGTGACCTCGGCCATCTTCTCGTTGAGGTAGTCGATGGTGCGGGTCATGAAGTCGGAGTCGGAGCTCATGGAGTACTCCAGGGTGATGGTCTGATCGCTGATGCCGTCGCCGTCGGTGTCGGTGATGAAGCCGGCCTCGATGCCTTCGGCAAAGGCAGCGGCGAACAGCTCCTTGGCGGTCTCGGGATCGTAACCGGTGATGGAATCGACAGCAGCGTCAAGGTCGCCGCCGAAGTCGTCAACGTTCACGGAGTAGAACGCGCACAGGGCCTTCTTGGCCTGATCGGTGTCGCGGTAGCGGGCGCCGGTCTCGGGATCGTAGATGTAGGCGTTGCCGATGATGCCGTAGCCGCCGGAGCGGGACGGGGAGACGGTGGAAGCAAAGAGCTCCTTGTCGTAGGTGACGGCGATGGCCTTGCGGAAGTTGAGGTTGGTCAGCATCTGCAGGTCGGCGGTGGCGGTGTCGAAGTCAGCGGCAGCTTCGCGGTTCTCAATGGCCTGCTTGTAGCCGTTGAGGATCAGGAAGAAGATGGTCTCGGAAGGAGTGAAGTAGACGTAGTCGGAGTTGCGGTAGGTGGCAAAGTCGGAGGCCTGCAGGCCATAGCCCATCAGCTCGCCCTTGAGGAACATGAGCTTGCGGGTCTCAGCTTCGGCAACGACCTCGGTCTCGATGATGTCGGTCTGGTACATCGGGTAGGTCTCGCCGTCCTCAGGATCGACGTAGACGTGCTTGCCGTCGTTCCAGCCGTACCAGTTCTCGTTCTTCTCGAACTTCATGAACTTGTCGGCCTGGTAGGTGACGAGCTTGTAGGGGCCGTAGGAAGAGGTGGTCTCCACGCTGGTGTTGTAGGTGGAGCTCCAGACGCCGTTGGACTCGGAGAGGTTGGCCTCGTAGAGGTCTTCCTTCACGATCCAGTTGCTGGACAGGTTGTACAGCAGGTTGAAGCCGGCCAGGCTCTTGCCGAAGACCAGGGTGATCTGGTAGTCGCCGCTCTTGAAGCAGCCAACGGTGCCTTCGTAATCGACAACGGGCATATCAACGCCGGTGACGAAGTAGTTGGGCAGATCGTCCGCCGTCTCGCCCCAGGCTTCGTTGCCGGTGGTGACGGGGGTGAAGAGCTCGAGGGTCTCATCGTTGAGGGGGATGAGGCCGTTCTCGTCCATCATCTCAACCAGGGCTTCCCAGTTGGTCACGTCGAAGTAAGCGTCGCCGTAAGCTTCCACGTAATCCTTCAGGGTGTCGCCGCCGGTCCAGTCGAGGGCGAAGTCAAGGCCGATGAACATCTTCTCGCCATTGGGGCCGACGTAGTTGCCGTCTTCGCCCTTGGTGAGGTCAGCCATGGTGTAGCCCGCGCCGACGCCGTTATCGGTGTAGCTGGTGTGGCCGGCGTTGGCATAAGCCTCAGCGCCCGCGATGCACAGGTCGCCGGCATAGTAGTCGGTGGCGCGGTAGTTGAGCAGGTCAGGATTGAGCAGCTGCTTCATGGAGTAGACATAGGTGTCGGCATTGATGGGGGTGCCATCTTCCCAGACAGCGTCGGGGTTGAGGTCGATGGTGTAGGCGTAGCCGGCGGTGGCGGACTCGGGGATGTTGAACTCCGGGTGCTCGGCCTTGATCTGCTCGGTCACGTCAACAGGCTCGGAAGCGGCCATCTCGGGGACGATCACATAGCCGGTGTAGGGATCCTTGCCCTCGACCGGGTGCAGCTCGTCGTTGAACCAGAAGCTGTACAGACCAACGCGCAGGAAGTCGGCGGGATAGGCGTCATCCGTGGTCTGATAGGTGTGGGGGTTCCAGTTGGTCGCCATGGTGGACACGGAATCCTGATACGTATAGGTAGCAGGAGCCGCGGGCTCCTCGGACGGCTGCTCGGCAGGGGCTTCGGTGGGCTGCTCGGCAGGGGCTTCGGCGGGCTGTTCGGCAGGAGCCGACGTATTGCCGCCGCAGGCAGCCAGAGCGAACACCATGGCCAGGGCCAGCACGAGGGCCAGGAGCTTGGACAGATTCTTGCTCATTTTTTCATTTCCTCCTATTTTAATTTTATTAAACGCACTTTATGTACGGATAATAAACCAAGGGGCTTCCCTCATCGGCGAGAGAAAAACACGCTTGCTCTTGTCATCGATCTGCAAGAGATTCAACCATTTGTTGAAATAAATATTACCATATTATGAATTCAATATCAAGCGAGATTTGCCCCTTTTCATTTTATTCAGCCCGATATTATGCAAGCTGCCCGGAGAAACCGGGCAGGATTTTGTTGATTCTTGTTAAAACTATACGGCTCAAACTGGGCAAAACACCGAAAGAGCCGGCGGGATATTCAGAATAATTTTTATATATTCATTTTTCGACTGGAAAAATTTCCGTTTTTTGGACATTATCCGATAAAAAATCCGCCGTCGCACTGCAAAACCTGGCCCGTGGTATAGCTGGCTTCTTCCGCCAGATACAGCACTGCCCGCGCGATCTCCTCGGGCCTGCCGAGCCTGCCCATCGGGATGGTCTCCTGCGCCAGGGCGTCGAGGGTCTCGCGGCCGAGCACCTGCACCATGTCGGTGTCGATGACGCCGGGCGCGACGCAGTTGACGCGGATGCCGCTGGGCGCGAGCTCCGCGGCCAGCGAGCGGCTGAGGCCGATAATGGCGTGCTTGGTGGCGGCGTAGGCCGTCTCGCAGGAGGCGCCGTGCGAGCCCCAGATGGAGCTGACGAAGATCATGCAGCCGCTGTGCTCGTGCAGCATGTGCGGGAGCACGGCCTGGGCGCAGTGGAAGGCGCCGTTGAGATTCACGTCGAAGATGCGCTTCCACCAGTCGGGGCTGATGTCCTGGAAGAGATGCTGCTCGGCCACGCCCGCGTTGGAGACCAGCAGCGTCACCGGCCCGAGCTCCCGCTCGATGCGCGCGACCATGGCGTTTACCGCCTCACGGTCGGCCACGTCCGCCTGCTGGGTGATCACGCGGCAGTCCTCGGCGCGCAGCGTCTCCGCAAGCGCCTGCGCCGCGTCCCCGCGCTCGATGTAATTGATGCACACGGCGTAGCCCGCCCGGGCGAGGGCCGCGGCCGTCGCCGCGCCGATGCCCCGGGAGGAACCGGTGACCAGGGCCACTTTATTGCTCATGTCCGTTCCCTCTATTCATTCCGAATTCCGCATTCCGAACTCCGAATTATTGTTCCGTCTCGTCGAGCCGCGCCTGGATCAGGCTCCTGGCCTCCCCGGCCAGATCGTTCGTGCTCATGGCCTTGACGCGCTCGGCGTCGATGACCTCCAGGATATCGAGATACACCGGCGTTTTCCAGAAAAAGAAGCACTTTTTGACCTTTTCCGTGCCGCGCGAGCAGGCCACGACCACCGGCGCGCCCGCCTTCTGCGCGATCTTGAAGGAGCCGGCATGGAAGGGCAGCAGCTGACCTGTCCGGCTGCGGGTGCCCTCGGGATAGATGCCGATATTGCACACGCCGCGCTTGAGGTAGTCGGCGGCCATCAGGATGGTCTTGAGCGCCTCGCGGTTATTCTCCCGGTCGAGCGCCAGAAAGCCCGAGCGCCGCCCCGTGATGCCAACGATCGGCAGCGCGAGGTTGGAGGGCTTGGAGACGAAGCTGATGTTGTATTTGGCAAGATAGCCCATCACGAGCGCCGGGTCGAACATCGAGCGGTGGTTGCAGACGAAGAGGAAGGGCCCCTCCGGCATCTGCTCCAGGCCGGACAGGTGCACGCGCATTCCCGCATAGCCGCAGAGCCAGCGCGCGGCGGCGCCGCAGATCCAGCGGCTGAGGCAGTGCTGCTTTTCGATGCCCTCGCCGGGCGCGAGCTTCGGCAGCAGCAGTCCGTTGAGCGTGAAGCTCAGCACGAACAGCAGGTTGGCGGCCAGAAAGCTCAGCAGCAGCACGCCCAGCAGGCTCCACAGGCTGATCGCGGGCGCGAGCAGGGCGTATACGACGGTCGCCGCGGCGGCGAGCAGCCATAAATACACAAAAATCAAGGAGAATTCCTCCCTCCCCCGTGGTTTCCGCTTTATCATACCGCATCGCGCCGCTTTTTCCAAGTCCTTTTTGGGCGGACGGGCGGAGGAATTGTGCGCTCTTTGCCCTTGAATTTTCCGGCGTATAATGATAGAGTGTTTTATACAATAGGAAATGATACGGATCAAAACAGTAAGGAGAGTATGGAACATGAAGTACATTATGGCCCTGGACCAGGGAACCACCAGTTCCCGCTGCATCCTCTTCGATCACGCGGGCAATATCTGCGCGATCGCCAACCGGGAGTTCAAACAGATCTTCCCCAAGCCCGGCTGGGTCGAGCACGACGCCGAGGAGATCTGGAACACGACCCTTGAGGTCTCCCGCTCCACGATGGACAAGCTGCACATCACGGCCGAGGACATCGCCGCCATCGGCATCACCAACCAGCGCGAGACCACGGTGATCTGGGACAAGAACACCGGCGAACCCATCGCCAACGCCATCGTATGGCAGTGCCGCCGCACCTCGGCCATCATCGACGATCTGGTCGCGCGCGGCTACAGCGACATGATCCGCGAAAAGACCGGCCTCGTGCCCGACGCCTACTTCTCCGGCTCGAAGATCAAATGGCTGCTGGACACCGTGCCCGGCGCGCGCGAGCGGGCCGCCCGGGGCGAGCTGCTGTTCGGCACGATCGACACCTGGCTGATCTGGAAGCTGACCGGCGGACGCGTGCACGTCACCGACGTCACCAACGCCAGCCGCACCATGCTCTTCAACATCCACACCCTGCAGTGGGACCCGGAGCTGCTGGAGCTGCTGAACGTCCCCGCCTCCATCCTGCCCGAGGTCAAGCCCTCCAGCCACGTCTACGGCAAGACCGATTTCGAGCTCTACGGCGGTGAGATCCCCATCGCGGGCGCCGCCGGCGACCAGCAGTGCGCCCTGTTCGGCCAGTGCTGCTTTGAGCCCGGCACGATGAAGAACACCTACGGCACCGGCTGCTTCCTGCTGATGAACACCGGGCGCGAGCCCGTGCAGAGCAAAAACGGCCTCGTCACCACGATCGCCGTCGGCTTCGACGACCACGTGGAATACGCCCTCGAGGGCAGCATCTTCGTCGCGGGCGCGGCGATCCAGTGGCTGCGTGACCAGCTGCAGGTGCTGACCTCCGCCAAGGAGAGCCTGGACTACGCGCTGTCCGTCAGCGATACGGCGGGCGGCTACGTCGTGCCGGCCTTCACCGGCCTCGGCGCGCCCTACTGGAACCAGCGCGCCCGCGGCTGCGTGGTGGGCATCACCCGCGGCTTCAGCCGCTCGCACCTGGTGCGCGCCACGCTGGAGAGCCTGGCCTACCAGACCTACGACATCTGCCGCGCCATGGAGCAGGACTCCGGCATCCCCATCCGCAGCCTGAAGGTGGACGGCGGCGCCTCCGCCAACGACTTTCTGATGCAGTTCCAGAGCGATCTGAACGGCTGCGGCGTCACGCGCCCCCGCTGCATCGAGACCACCGCGCTGGGCGCGGCCTATCTGGCGGGCCTGGCCGTCGGCTTCTGGACCGGCAGGGACGACGTGCGCCGCAACTGGTCGGTCGACCGCGTATTTGAGCCGCGCATGACCGCCGGCGAGCGCCAGGAGCTGGTCAAGGGCTGGCACAAGGCCGTGAAGTGCGCGCTGATGTGGGGAGAGGAATAGTTTTCAGATCTCAGTTTTTAGTTTTTAGAAGGATACGAGGATTCGGAAATGTCTGATTATTCCAAGCTGAAAGACTGCGAGCTGTTCCTGTTCGATATGGACGGAACGCTTTATCTGGGCGACGAGGTCTACGACGGCGCGATCGCGCTGATGGAGGATCTGCCGCGCCTGGGCAAGAAATACATCTACCTCACCAACAACTCCTCCCGCGCCGGCGAGGACTACATCACCCGCCTGCGCCGCCTGGGCTTCCCCTGCGAGGCGGAGAACGTCTTCACCTCCGGCATGGCCACCGGCCTCTACCTCAACCAGCGCCACCCCGGCGCGAGCGTGTATCTGGCCGGCACGAAGGCCTTCTACCGCGAGCTGAAAAGCTACGGGGTGAAGCTTGTTAACGACGAGTTCGGCCACACCGAGGCGGAGGACGTGGACGTGGTGGTGCAGGGCTTCGACACGGAGCTGGTGTACGAAAAGCTCGACCGCGCCGTGCATTACCTGCGCCGCGGCTCCGTCTTCATCGCCGCCAACCCCGACTGGGTCTGCCCGATGCCGCGCGGCGAGGTGCTGCCCGACTGCGGCAGCATCTGCGCGCTGCTGACCGCCTCCTCCGGCGTCAGGCCCGAGTATATCGGCAAGCCCAACCGCAACATGATCGACGTGATCTCCGCCATGACCGGCATCCCCAACGAGAAGATCTGCGCCGTGGGCGACCGGCTCTATACCGATATCGCCGTGGCCCAGAACGCGGGGAGCGTCTCGGTGTTGGTGCTCTCGGGCGAGACGAGCAAAGAGATGGTCGACGCCGCCGAGCGGCAGCCGGACTATATCCTCCCCAGCGTCAGGGAGCTGCACGAGGTGCTGGCCGGCTGAGCCCGCCGCATAACCGCACAAACGACAAAACGGCGGGGGCGCAAAGCTCCCGCCGGGATTGGATCTGCCTATGAAAGCTACCTATCTGCTGCCCATCGCGCTGACCGTGCTGATCGTGATCTTTTTCGCGGGGCTGCCTGCGCTGCAGGTCTGCCCGCCGCCGAAAAAGCTTGCGGACGACAGGCGCGGCTGGCGCAGCCACTGGTTCATCCTGCTGCTGACGCTGGTTTACTGCGTCGTCGCCTTCGCCAATCTCGGCGATACGCGCGCGCCGCAGAGCTTCCGTCAGCTTGACAACGAATACGCGGACATCGAGCTGAGCGAGCCATCCCCGATCGGCCGCGTGATGCTCTATACCGGCATCGTCCAGGGCAGCTATACCCTGCAGTTTTCCCAGGACGGAGAGACCTGGATCCCGGCCGCGAACTACGAGCAGGGCCACGCGGCGCTGCTCAAGTGGGAGGAGCCGGAGCTCTTCGCCGTGCCGGAGGGCGCGGTGCGCAGGGTGCGCATCATCGGCTACGACGGCGCGGAGCTGGGCGAGGTCGCGCTCTTCTCCCCCGCCGGCGAGCGGCTGGAGGTCCGCTGCGGCGTGACGGAGCTCTGCGACGAGCAGGCGCTCGTGCCGGACACGCCCTTCTACCTCAACTCCAGCTATTTTGACGAGATCTACCACGCCCGCACCGCCTGGGAGCATCTGCGCGGCATGTGGCCCTATGAGATCAGCCATCCGCCGCTGGGCAAGGAGATCCTGTCGCTGGGCATCCTGCTGTTCGGCATGACGCCCTTCGGCTGGCGCTTCATGGGCACGCTCTTCGGCGCGGCGATGCTGCCGCTGATTTACTGGTTTGCCCGCAAGCTCTTCGGCGGCAAAACGGTGCCCGCCTGCTGCGCGGCGCTGCTGGCGACCGATTTCATGCACTTTGCGCAGACGCGCATCGCCACCATCGACACCTACGGCGTGTTCTTCATCCTGCTGATGTACGGCTTTATGTACGACTATCTGCAGACGCGCAGCCGGAAGGCCCTGGCGCTGAGCGGCCTGTTCTTCGGACTCGGCGCCGCGAGCAAGTGGACCTGCCTCTACGCGGGCGCCGGGCTCGGCGTGCTGTGGCTGGCCGATTGGATCCGCCAGGCGCGCGCCGCCGCCCCGGAGGGCAGGGCCCTCGGCGAAAAGACCGCCGACGCGCAGCCCGGGCGCGCCTTCCTGCAAAACGTGGGCTGGTGCCTGATCTTCTTCGTGGCGGTGCCCGCGCTGATCTATTATCTGTCCTATCTTCCCTACGGGCTTGCCCGCGGGGCGCTGCCCTTCAGCGGGGATTACACGAAGATCGTCTGGGACAACCAGGTCTTCATGTTCACCTACCACAAGGGCGTCAATGCCACGCACCCCTATTCCTCGCGCTGGTATCAGTGGGTGCTGGACATCCGCCCGATCCTCTTCTATCTCAAGCGCTTTGACGACGGGCGGCGCTCCAGCTTCGGCGCCTGGGTCAACCCGGTGCTGTGCTGGGCGGGTCTGCTGAGCCTGTTCGTGCTGCTGTATATGGCGCTCGTCCGCCGCGACCGCAAGGCCTCTTTCCTGCTGTGGGGCTATCTGGCGCAGCTGCTGCCCTGGGTGCTCATCACCCGCACCACCTTCGAGTACCACTACTTCCCCAGCTCCGTGTTTCTGGTGCTGGCGCTGGGCTATGTGTTCAGCCTGATGCGCGACTGCGAAAAGAACTGGAAATGGCGGGTCTTCGGCCTGTGCGGGCTGAGCGCGGCGCTGTTCGTGCTGTTCTATCCCGCGATCTCCGGCCTGCCGGTCAACGGCGATGCCGCCACAAAAATCCTCAAATGGCTGCCCACCTGGCCGTTTTAGTTTTCAGTTTTTAGTTTTTAGTTTTTAGAAAGCGGCCCATGTGCGATGCACATGGGCCGCTTTTGATTCGTTCTTCTAAAAACTAAGCTCTAAATACTGAAAACTGATCTCAGCCGATCTTCAGGGTCTCCCAGAGGGTGGTGATATAGCCCAGGGTGTCGGCGTCGAGGTTATAGAAGGCGTACTGGTTGAGGTACTCGTTGAAGTTGTCGGTGAAACGGTAGAGCACGTCCACGGTCTCCTCGCCCAGCTCCTCGAGGTACTCGGGATTCTTGTAGACCAGGGAGTTCGGGGAGGCATAGTAGATATACTCGGCGTTGGCGATGGCCGGCTCCTCGGAGAGCATGTAGTTGATGAAGATCTCGGCCAGCTCCTGGTTCTGGCAGCAGCTGGGGATGCACATCGCGTCGACGAAGAAGTTGGTGCGCTCGGGGTAGTAGAACTGCAGGTCCACGCCCTCGGCCTGCGCGTCGAGCATCGTGAAGTAGTCGCCGGCATAGTAGGCGCCGATGGCGGCCTCGCCGGACTCCATCATGTTGTAGATCTCGTCCATGACGTAGCTCTTGACCAGCGGGGACTGGGTCTTGAGCTCAGCCAGCGCCTGATCCCAGACCGCATGGTCGGTGCTGTTGACGTCCAGGTCCAGCTTGTACTGCGCGGTGGCGAAGGCGTCGCGGGGATTGTTGAACTGCAGGATCTGGCCGGCATACTTCTCGTTCCACATCAGATCCCAGTCGCCGACGTCGGCTTCGTCCACAACGGCGGCGTTGTAGATCACGCCGACCACGCCGTAGGTGTAGGGCACGGAGTAGGTGTTCTGTGGGTCATAGTAGAGGCCGCGGAAGCTCTCGTCGATATACTGGTAGTTGGGGATGTTGTCGAAGTTGAGCGGCAGGAGCATGTTCTCGGCCGCCATGCGCGCGATCATGTAGTCGGAGGGGATGATCACGTCGTAGCTCACAGCGCCGCTGGAGAGCTTGGCGTACATGTCCTCGTTGCTGGCATAGGTGGTGTAGTTGACCTTGACCTTCTGGCCGTATTCGCCCTCGTACCATTTCTCAAAGGCCTTGATCGTGTCGAGCGAGCCCTCGGAGCCGTCGGAGATGTACTCGCCCCAGTTGTAGACGTTGAGGGTGAGCGTGTCCTTGGAGCCGCAGCCGGCCAGAGCCAGCAGCGCCAGCAGCATCGCGCCGACAAGAAGCACGGAAAGAATCTTTTTCATGGTTTCTCCTCCTAAAAACTAAAAACTGAAAACTGAAAACTGAAAACTACTTCCTCGCTTTTTTCTTCTCCTTGGCCTCCTTCACGGTCTGGGCCGTGTTGGCGTCGAGGAGATTCGAGAGCAGCAGCATCGCCAGGATCACGAAGAAGATGATCGTCGCCAGGGCGTACATTTTCGGGGTGACGGTCTTTTTCGTCATGTTGTAGATGCGGATCGGCAGGGTCTGGAAGCCGTTGCCGGAGGTGAAGTAGCTGATGACGAAGTCGTCGAGCGAGAGGGTGAAGGCCATGATGAGGCCGGTCAGCACGCCGGGGAAGATCTCGGGGATCTCCACCTTCAAAAAGGCGCGCAGCGGCGTGCAGCCGAGATCCATCGCGGCCTCGGGCAGCGCCTGGTCCATCTGCTGCAGCTTCGGCAGCACCTGCAAAATGACGTAGGGCAGGCAGAAGGTGACGTGCGCAATCAGCATCGTGCCGAAGTTCAGGCTCGTGGCGGCGCCGAAGAGCCGGCCGACGAAGACGAACATCAGCATCAGGGAGATACCGGTGATGATGTCGGGGTTGATCATCGGGATATTGGTGGCGGTGTCCAGCGCCAGGCGCAGATAGCGGTTGCGCAGGCGGTGGATGCCGACGGCGGCGGCCGTGCCCATGACGGTGGAGATGAGCGCCGCGCTCACGGCGAGGATCAGCGTGTTCTTCACGGCGCCGAGGGTCTCGGAGTCGCGGAAGAGCTCCTCATACCAGTGCAGCGAGAAACCGGAGAAGACCGACAGGCTCTTGGCCCCGTTGAAGGAGAAGACCAGCAGGATCGCGATCGGCGCGAAGAGGAAGAGCATGACGAGGCCGGTATAGATTTTCGAGGCTGTTTTCATCTTGTCCCTCCCTTAGGCCATGGCGCGCTTGTTGGCCATGCGCTGCAGCAGCGCCATGCCGACGAGCAGCACCAGCATCAGGATAAAGGCGATGGCGGCGGCGAAGTGCAGGTTGTTGGCCACGTACTGGCTCTCGATCGCGTCGCCGATCAGGTAGAACTTGCCGTTGCCGAGCTTCTGGGAGATATAGAAGGTGGAGATTGAGGGGATCAGCACCATCTCCACGCCGGAGATCACGCCCGGCAGGCTCAGCGGCCAGATCACGCGGCGCAGCACGCCCGCGCCGCTGCAGCCGAGGTCGCGCGCGGCCTCGATGAGCTTGACGTCCATCTTGGCCATCACGGAGTAGATCGGCAGGATCATATAGGGGAAGTAGTCGTAGACCATGCCGATGACGACCGCGCTCTCGGTGCCGATGATGTGGATCTTGCCGAGGTGCAGCGCGCCGAGCAGCCCGTTGAGGATGCCGGTGTCCTGCAGGATGGTCATCCAGGCGTAGGTGCGGATCAGGAAGTTCATCCACATCGGGATCATGATGAGCGTGATGAGGACGCCCTGGGTCTTCGCGCTCGCGCGGGAGATCATCAGCGCGAAGGGATAGCCCATCAGCAGGCAGATCGCCGTGGAGATCACGGCCAGCTTCAGCGAGCGGACGAAGATCAGCAGGTAGGTGCGCACCTCCCGGGTCGCCTCTCCGCTGCTGACCTGGGAGGTGGCGGTGAAGAAGCGCGTCAGGTTTTCGGTGGTGAACTGGTAGTTGTTGTCGGTGAAGGCGTAGTAGGCCACGAAGATCAGCGGCACCACGATGAACAGCAGCGCCCAGACCGAGTACGGCGCGAGGGCCAGGCTCCGGATCAGACCGAGGCCGGACTTGTTGCTATCCTTCCTCATGTCTCGTTCTCGCTTTCCGCCGCGGCCTCCTCGGCCAGCTCCTCGATCTGCTCCAGCTCGCCGATCTCATCCAGCTCCATCGAGAAGGAGGAATAATCGCCGAACATGCCGGAGTACTCGCTCTTTTTCATAATATGGATCGCTTCCGGCTCGATATACAGGCCGATGTGCTCGTCCACGTCCACGAAGTCCGTGGTCTGGATCATCCACTTGAAGCCGTTGATGTCCACGATGATCTCGTAGTGCACGCCCAGGAAGGTGACGGAGGTGACCACGCCCTTGAGCATGCCCTTCTCTTCCGGCACGATGTCCACGTCCTCGGGGCGGACGACCACGTCCACCGGTTCCTTCGGGCCGAAGCCGCTGTCCACGCAGTCGAACACGTGGCCGGAGAAGCTGACCTTGCGGTCGCGCAGCATCACGCCGTCGACGATGTTGCTCTCGCCGATGAAGTCGGCGACGAAGGCGTTGACCGGCTCGTTGTAGATGTCGATCGGGGTGCCGATCTGCTGGATGCGGCCGTTGGACATGACGACGACGGTGTCGGACATGCTCAGGGCCTCCTCCTGGTCGTGGGTGACGAAGATGAAGGTGATGCCGGTGGCCTTCTGGATGTTTTTCAGCTCCTGCTGCATGTCCTTGCGCAGCTTGAGGTCGAGCGCGGCGAGCGGCTCGTCCAGCAGCAGCACCTTGGGGCGGTTCACCAGGGCGCGGGCGATGGCCACGCGCTGCTGCTGGCCGCCGGAGAGGCTGGTGACGCTGCGCTTTTCAAAACCGGAGAGCGCCACGAGATTGATCATCTCGGTCACGCGCCGGTGGATCTCGTCCTTCGGCACTTTTTTCTCCCGCAGGGAGAAGGCGACGTTTTCGTACACGTTCAGGTGCGGGAAGAGGGCGTAGCGCTGGAAGACGGTGTTGACGTTGCGCTTGTGGGGCGGCACGTCGTTGATGCGCTCGCCCATGAAGATCACGTCGCCCTCGTCGGCGCTCTCGAAGCCGCCGATGATGCGCAGCGTCGTGGTCTTGCCGCAGCCGGAGGGACCCAGCAGCGTCAGAAACTCGTTGTCGTAGATATCCAGGTTGATATGATCGAGCACCAGCTCTCCGTCAAAGGATTTGCTGACGTTTTTCAGCTCGACGATCTTTTTCATGGCTGACCCTCCCGCGCAAAAGCAAAAATGACGTGTGCTTTCAGCACACGTCACCTGTTTCAGACTGGATCGCGCCGCCCGGCAAACCGGGTATGGCGTTTCCCGCCTCTCTGGTATGAGAGTTTTTCGAGCAAAAAAGCTTACCTTACTCTTATTGACCATTTCACAAGTTAGTGTGCTCTGCGGCACCGGTTATAAAGTAACCAACTTACATGAAACTGAGCTTTTAACTCAATCAATAAGGCAACGAAGTTGCCGCCGCATTCCGCGGATCATCGGCATTCGACCCGGCTGTCCGTCTGGCCTCGGCCGCATTGCTGCGGCGGTCGCTATCTTGCTTTGGAAACTCTTATTGTATCCAATCGAGACGCCTTATTCTAACAGGATTTCCCCTGCCCTGTCAACTGTTATTTTGGCCTTATTTCGCCAAAAAACGCAGGGACAAGCCCTGCGTTTTTGGCATTTTTATTCTTTTTTGTCCGGATCGGCGTCCTCCGTGTTCCCGGCGGGCGGTTCGGGCTCGCCGGCAGGCGGTTCGGGCTCGCCGGCGGAGGGCTCGGGCTTGTCCCCGGAAGGTTCGGGCTCGTCCCCGGACGTGTCCGGCAGGGGCTGAGGCTCCGCGTCGTCGAAGCGGGCGATCTTGCGCGCCGGGCGCTCGATGGTGGCGTCGCTGCGGGCCTTCTTGGCGTCCTTCACGGACTCGGGCATGAATTCGCCGTGCTCGAAGAAGTAGTCGAACTCCTCGCCCTCCATGGTCTCGTGCGCCAGGAGGTACTCGGCCACGGCGATCAGCTGCTCGCGGTGCTCGGTGAGGATGCGCTCGCACTCGGCGGCGGCCTTGTCGAAGATCTTTTTCACTTCCTCGTCGATCGCGGCGGCGGTCTCCTCGGAATAGCTCTTGGTGGTGCCGAAGTCGCGGCCGATGAAGATGGAGTGGTCGGAGCTGTCGTAGAGGATGGGGCCGAGGCGGTCGCTCATGCCGTAGCGGGTGACCATGCTGCGGGCCAGGTTCGTGGCCTGCTGGATGTCGCCGGAGGCGCCGGTGGAGATGTCGTCGAGGAAGAGCTTCTCGGCCATGCGGCCGCCGAGGCTCATCACGATGGTCTCGAACATCTCGCTGCGGGAGGTGAAGTTCTCCATGTCCTCGTTCGGGCGCATCAGCGTGAAGCCTCCGGCCTGCCCGCGCGGGATGATGGTGATATAGTGCACGGGGTCGACGTGCTGGAGGAACTTGGCGGCCACGGCGTGGCCGGACTCGTGGTAGGCCGTGAGGCGGCGCGCCTTGTCGCTGACCTTGCGGCTCTTCTTCTCGGGGCCCATCTCGACCTTGAGGATGGCCTCCTCCACGTCTTCCATCGTGACGAAGCGGTGCTTGCGGCGCACGGCCAGCAGGGCAGCCTCGTTCATCAGGTTCTCCAGATCCGCGCCCGAAAAGCCCGGGGTGCCGCGGGCGATGGAGTTGAGGTCGACGTCCTCGGCCAGCTGCTTGTCGCGGGAGTGGATCTTCAGGATCTCCTCGCGGCCCCTGATATCGGGCAGGCCGACATAGACCTGGCGGTCGAAGCGGCCGGGACGCAGCAGCGCGTTATCCAGGATGTCGGCGCGGTTCGTGGCCGCCATGACAATGACGCCCTCGTTGCTGCCGAAGCCGTCCATCTCCACCAGCAGCTGGTTGAGCGTCTGCTCGCGCTCGTCGTGTCCGCCGCCGAGGCCGCTGCCTCTCTGGCGGCCGACCGCGTCGATCTCGTCGATGAAGACGATGGCGGGGGCGAGCTTCTTGGCCTGCTCGAACAGGTCGCGCACGCGCCCGGCGCCGACGCCGACGTAGAGCTCGACGAAGTCAGAGCCGGAAATGGACAGGAACTGGACGTTGGCCTCGCCCGCGACGGCCTTGGCCAGCAGCGTCTTGCCGGTGCCCGGAGGGCCGACCAGCAGCACGCCCTTCGGGATGCGCGCGCCCATGGCGGTATAGGCCTTCGGGTCCTTGAGGAAGTCGACGATCTCGGCCAGCTCTTCCTTTTCCTCGTCGCAGCCGGCCACGTCGGCAAAGGTCTTTTTGTTCTTCTCCTCGCTGCCGAGGCGGGTGCGCGCCTTGCTGAAGCGGGCAATGCCCGCGCCGCCGCCCTGGTTGTTCATCATCGCGTACCAGAGCCAGATCATCACGCCGAACAGCAGCAGATAGGGGATGATCCCCAGCCACCAGGGCGCGGTGAAGCCCGGCTTGTAGTCGTATTCCTCGATGATGCCCTTGTCGCGCTGCTCGGCGATCAGCTCGTGGAAGTCCTCATAGAAGACGGCAAAGCTGATGAGGCTGTATTCCTTCGTCTCGAGCTTTTCCTCGCCGGTGACGGCGTCTGTCTCGCCGGTATGCAGCTTGAGGACGATGTCGTTGCCCTCGGTGACGAAGGACTGCACCTTCTCTTTCTGGAACAGCTCCACCAGGTCGGAATACACCATCGGATCCTGCACGGGCTGGCGCAGCAGCAGAAAGAGCGTGGAGGCCAGGATCACCAGCAGCAGAACGTAAAAGCCGATGTCCCGGGAACGGTTGCGTTGAGGTTTCAAATGACTGTCACATCCTTAAATCTTCGCGTGTGAAACCTGTTTCACACGCGAGAAACTCGCATTTATCGCGCGAGCCACAAGGGAGACATGGCCCGCTTGGTCGATGCGAGGGCTCGCGCCGCTCGCCTCAGGGTGTTTTTGAGCCGGCAAAGCTGCCTCAAAAACGATTGGAAACCCTTTGGAAGAGCGGAGTCCTTACGCAGTCGACGGTTTCGTTTTTCTCGGGAAGCACAGATCAGGCCGGCGAGTGCGGGATGGCGAGCAGATTTTTCGTGTGATGAAGTCGAAAAACCGCAGGAATACTTTGTGTATTTCAAGGTTTTAAGACGAAATCAGACGGAAAATATGCCGTCAGGCCGTGCGCGGCGGTTTGCTCTGCGTTTCCCAAAAGTATTATTCGTATATTTCGCGTTTTAACACGCCGATGTAGGGCAGGTTGCGGTAGCGCTCGTTGTAATCGAGGCCGTAGCCCACGACAAAGGCGTCGGGGATCTCAAAGCAGGAGTAGTCGGCAAAGACCGGCGCCTTGCGGCGGGCGGGCTTGTCCATGAGCGTGGCGATGTGGATCGAGGCCGGGCCGCGCTGCTGCAGGAAATTTTTGAGATAATTGAGCGTCACGCCGGAGTCGAGGATGTCCTCGACGATGATGATGTGGCGCCCGGCGATGTCCTCGCTCAGGTCCTTGTTGATGCGCACGGTGCCCGTGGACTTGACGCCGCTGTAGGACGAGACGGCCATAAAGTCCATGGAGCAGTGGATGTCCACGCAGCGCAGCAGGTCCGCCATGAAAATGAAGCAGCCCTTCAGCACGCCGACGAACAGCGGATCCTTGCCCTCAAAATCGCGGGAGATCTGCGCGCCCATCGCGGCGACCTTTGCATGCAGCTCCTCTTCGCTGATCAAAACTCTTTCGATATCTTCTTTCATGCTTTGAAACTCCTATTATTATTCCATCTTTTCCACGCTGAGAAGCAGGATCTCCTCATCGGGCGCGGGGACGGCGCGCTCGTCGAGCGCCAGAGGATACACCGCGAGGATGCCCTCGCCGTCGCGAAAGACCAGAGCGCGGCTGCGCTGGATGCTCGTCATGCCGGATTCGAGAAACAGGGCTTTCAGGCTCTTGCCGACGCCGCGGGACGCGGGATGCATCCGATCCCCCGGCCGGCGGCCCGTGCCGACGATATCGCCCTTGATTCTCTCATACCCGAAACAAAAAGAGTTGAACGGACTGTTAATTTCTTTGCCGCCCGCCGGCGCTTTTTCCGCGCGCACGCGCAGGCCCAGCTCCGGGAATTCGGTCGTCTTTCCGATCTCGATGCGCCGCGGGACGATCTCCGCCGGCGGCTCGGAGCCCAGATACAGTCTCCCCTGCTCGCGCCGCAGACGCAGGCCCGGCAGGTCGAGACAGCCGAATTCCGTGCCCTCGGCAAAGCGCAGCACGCTCTCCGTCTGCGCGGCGCTGAGACTGCGCGGGCAGATCTTTTTTATCACGCGCGAGGCGACGGCCGGGTGCAGTTTTTTCAGTGCGTCGAGCGGCAGGCTCTCGCCGTCAAAATGCGCTTCCATCCATTCTTCCGCCAGACCGCATAAAAAGGAATCGTCGCGGCGCAGCAAGGCCGCCGTGCGGCCGAGCGCCCCGTTCAGCGCGGGATTCAGCTCCCGCAACAGGGGGAGGATCTCTTTGCGCACGCGGTTGCGGCTGAAATCGAGGCTTTCGTTGCTGCTGTCCTCCACATGGGGGACGCCCTGCGCCTTCAGATACGCCTCTATCTCCGCCCGGCTCGTTTCCAGCAGCGGCCGGACGATCTTTCCGCGCCGCGGCGGGATGCCGCCGAGGCCCTTCGTCCCGCTGCCGCGGACGAGGTTCAGGAGGACCGTCTCGGCGTTATCGTCGGCGGTGTGGGCGGTGGCGATGCGCTCGCAGCCGAGCTGCTCCGCCGCCCGCTCGAGGAAGGCATAGCGCAGCTTCCGCGCCGCCTCCTCCAGGCCCAGGTGCTCCCGCTCCGCCAGGGCGCGGGTATCGCCGCGCTCCGAAACGAAGGGGATCTCATGCGCCCGGCACCAGTCCCCGACGAAGGCCATGTCCCGCAGAGATTCCTCGCCGCGCAGGCCGTGCTCGAAGTGGGCGGCGAAAACGGTGATGCCGCGCTCCGCCTCCAGGCTTTTAAGCAGCTGCAGCAGGCACATGGAGTCCGCGCCGCCGGAGACGGCGCACAGCACGCGCGCGCCCTCGGGCAGCATGTCCCAGCGATCCCAGAACGCCGGGTCGCCCGGTCGGTCCCGGAACTCAGTATTCGTCATCCCGCCGTCTTTCCACGGAGCCGAAGGAGGTATACTCCGGCAGCCAGGTCAGCTCCACCGTACCGGTGGCGCCCTTGCGGTTTTTCAGCACGATGGCCTCGGCCAGCGTGGGATTTTCACTTTCTTTGTTGTAATAGCCGTCGCGGTAGAGGCCGATGACCACGTCCGCGTCCTGCTCGATGGCGCCGGACTCACGCAGGTCGGAGAGCATGGGGCGCTTGTCCTGGCGGTTTTCGTTGGCGCGCGAGAGCTGCGAGGCCGTGACCACGGGCACGTTGAGCTCCTTGGCCATGATCTTCATCATGCGGCTGATGTCGCTGACGGCCTGGGTGCGGCTTTCGTTCGACCAGCCATAGCCGCTGCCGGACGACTGCAGCAGCTGCAGATAGTCCACCACCACGAGGCCGAGGTTCGGCACGCGGCGGCACTGGGCGTTCATGTCCGACACGGTGAGGGTCGGGTTGTCGTCGATGCGGATATCGGTGGCGCTGAGGGACTGCGCCGCCTCTGCGATGGCCGACCACTGGCGCTCATTGAGCTGGCCGGTGAGGAGGTTTTGCAGCGGCACCAGCGCCGCGCGCGACAGCAGGCGCGTGACCAGCTGCTCGCGGCTCATCTCCAGCGAGAAGATGACGACGGACTGTTTGTTGTTGAGCGCCACGTGCAGGGCCATGTTCAGCGCGATGCTCGTCTTGCCCATGCCGGGGCGCGCTGCGACCAGGACGAGATCAGACTTGTTCAGGCCGAGGATCATCCGGTCCAGATCGGCAAAGCCGGTCTCGAGGCCGGGGATCTTCTTGCCGGATTCGGCCGCCGCGCTCAGCTCGTCGATGGTGCTCTGCACCACCGTGGCGATGGGCAGCAGGCCGCCCACATTGCGGCCCTGGCGCAGGGCGTAGATCTTGCGTTCGGCCGCCTCGAGCATGCTGTCGGCCTCGCCCGCACCCTCGTAGACCATGTTGTTGATCTCGTCGGCCGTCTCGCCCAGGTGGCGCAGCAGCGCGCGGTCGCGCACGATGGCGGCGTACTCCATGACGTTGGCCGCCGTGGGCGTGACGCGCATCAGTTCGGCCATATAGGCGTCGCAGCTGTCGTCATAGACGCCGCGCACCTTCATCTGATCGAGCACCGTCACCGGGTCGACCGTCATGCCGTAGGAGAACATGGCGTACATCGTCTCATAGATGTCCCGGTTGAGCTTGATATAAAATTCTTCCGCCTTGAGCTTATCGATCACCTCGGGAATGCACCTGGGGTCGATGAGCATGGAGCCGATCACCGCCTGCTCCGCCGGCGCGGAATGCGGCACCCGTCTGCCGAGCAGTTCATCCATAGTGAATACCTCTTTAACATTCGAAATGCGGGATTGGATTGGCAGGAGAGGCGCTTGCTCCTCCCGCATAAGCCTCCCTTGCCTAAAGGGAGGTGGCGCGGCGCGTCTCCCGCAAGCGCCGTGACGGAGGGATTCTTCTGCCGTCGTTTTAATATCCCCCAGTCACACTCGCTGCGCTCGCGTGACAGCCCCCTTTAGGCAAGGGGGCCATTTTGCTGTTATCCCTCCACGACGAGGACGTTGATGCTGCCGCTGACCTCGAAGCCGAGCTTGGCCTTGACCGTGTAGGCGCCGAAGCTCTTGATGGGCGTGTCCTGGACGATCTTGTTTTTCTCGATGTCCATGTCGAACTGCTCCTTGAGCGCCTTGCTGATGGCTTCCGAGGTCACCGCGCCGAAGAGCTTGCCCGCGCCGCCGGCCTTGGCCCGCACGACGACCTGCACCGCGCCGAGCTTCTTGGCGTATTCCTCGGCCTTCGCCTTATCCTTGGCGATCTGCGCGGCCTTGGCCTTTTCCTTCAGCTTGAGGGCGTTGATGTTGTCGGCGGTCGCCTCGGTGGCGAGCTTGCGGGGCAGGAGGTAATTGCGCGCGTAGCCGTCGGAAACTTCCTTCAGCTCGCCCTTTTTGGCCTGTCCGCGCACGTCCACGTTAAAAATGACTTTCATACTGCGTTCTCCTCTTCTGAAAACTAAGAACTAAAAACTGAAAACTAATTGTCGATGTACTCGTCGATGGCTTTGCGCACGCGCTGCGCCGCCTCCGCCACGCCGATGTCGCCGAACTGCGCGGCCGCCGCGCTGCGGTTGCCGCCGCCGCCCAGCTTCTCCATCAGGATCTGCACGTTCATTTCGCCGATGGAGCGCGCCGAGGCAAACACCGCGCCGCTGTCGTCCTGCGCGACCACCACGGAGGCGTCCACGCCGGAGATATTCAGCAGCTCGTCGGCCGCCGTGGCGACCACGACGCGGTTCTGCGGCTCCTCGGGCGCGGCCAGGGCCACGCCGCGGTAGAGCTCGGTGCCCTGCATGATGCGGTACTTGGCCACGGCGTCGCTCATGTCGCGCTGCAGCAGGCGCTTGACGTCCGCCGTGTCGGCGCCGCAGCGGCGCAGGTAGGCCGCCGCGTCAAAGGTGCGCTCGCCGGTGCGGATGGTGAAGCTCTTGGTGTCCAGCACGATGCCGGACAGCACCGCCTCCGCCTCGCAGCGCAGGATGTCGGCGGGCTCCGCCACCTCCTGCAGGATCTCGGTCAGCAGCTCGCAGGACGAGGAGGCGTAGGGCTCGATGAAGCTCAGCACGGCGTTCTGGATGTAGTTTGCGCCGACGCGGTGGTGGTCGATGACCGCCACGCGGGTACAGCTTTCCAGCAGGTTCGGGTCCTCCACCTGGGCGGGGCGGTTGATGTCCACCACCACCAGCAGGGTCTTCCCGTCGGAGCGCAGCATCGCGTCCTCGGGCGCGATGAAGCAGTCCTTGTATTCCGGCTCCTGCAGCAGCCGGTCGAGCAGCGCGTGGGAGGCGTTCTTCTCCAGGTCGATGACGATATTGGCCTTCACGCCGCACTTTCTCGCCAGGCAGCACACGCCGACGGCGGCGCCCACGCTGTCGAGGTCGGCGAAGCGGTGGCCCATGACCAGCACGCGCGAGGAATCCCGCACGAGCTCGGCCAGTGTCGTGGCCACGACGCGGCTTTTCACCTTGGTGCGCTTTTCCACCTCGTTGCCGCGGCCGCCGTAGAATTCAAAGCTCAGGCGGTTTTTCACGACGGTCTGGTCGCCGCCGCGCGAGAGCGCCAGCTCCACGCCCATGTTGGCAAACTGCAGCGCCTCGCCGAGCGTGCCCGCGTCCACGCCGAGGCCGATGCTGATCGTGGCGTTGACCCCGTTGGGGCTGCTCACCTCGTGCATCTGCTCCACGATGCGGAACTTGTCGGCCTTCATGGCCTCCAGCGAGCGCTTCTCGAACAGCAGCAGATAGCGGTCATGGTCAAAGCGCTTGAGGATGCCGTGGCAGTCCTCGCACCACTGGTTCAGCCGGTCCTCCACCGAGTCGCGGATGACGTTGCGCACGCGCTCGGTCTGGTTCTTGGTCATCTCGTCGAGGTTGTCGATCACGATCACCGCCGCCACGGGGCGCGAGGCCTCGTACTCCAGGCGGATGTTGTCGTAGTCCGTCACGTCCACCCAGTAGGTGATGCCCATGAAGGCGCTGTTCTCGTCGGCGCGCTCGGAGCGGATGATATTGCCGTGGATCTGGTACTTGCGCCCGTCCACCTGCATGAGGCTCGGATAGCGGTTTTTGCCCTCGAGCAGCCACTTGCCGGAAAATTCCGGCACCATATCGGAAATGCGCGCGTCCACGCGCGAGCCCTTTTCCCTGGCGAGGTTGAAGAACATTTCGTTGCCCCAGACGATGCGGCTGTCATCCAAGCGGAAGACGGCGATCGGCAGTGGGAAATTCATCAGGGTGTTGTTTTTGGCGTTCTCGGTGTCGTAGGTGACCTCCTCGATCAGCGCGGCCAGCTGCTTTTTCCGGCGCCGGCGGGCAAAATGAGTATAGATCAGCAGTCCGAGGATCAGCGCGGCTTCGGCCGCGGCCAGGATGTATTGCTTGAAAAACAGCGACGCCGCGGCAAAGGCGACCAGAAAGATCAGATACAGTCTGCCGCCCGGCTCTGCCAGCCGCTGCAGTTTGTTGTTCACGGACGCGCCTCCTTCCTCTTCATTATATTTTCAGGCCGAAAGGATGGATAGTACATTATACCAAATCTGTTTCTTCATTACAACAAATAATTTCCCGCTTCCGACGGATAATAAGCGTATCAGAAAAAGAAAAAGGGGCGATCGCATGAAAGCTGTCATACTGGCCGGCGGCGAGGGGCGGCGGCTGCGCCCGGTCACCGGCGAAACACCGAAGCCGCTGGCGCCGCTGCTGGGCCGGCCCGTGATGGAGCACCTCCTGCGCCTGCTGGCCGAACAGGGCTTTACCGAGGTCTGCGCCGCGGTCAAATACCGCGCGGAGGAGCTCATGGCGCGCTTCGGAGACGGAAGCGGGCTGGGTCTTTCGCTGACTTACCGCGTGGAAAAAGAAGCCCTCGGCACCGCCGGGGGCGTGAAAAACTGCGCGGATTTCACCGGGGACGGGGATTTTCTCGTCGTCAGCGGCGACGCCGTCTGCGATTTTGACCTCTCCGCGCTGGCGCGCAGACACGCCGAAGCGGGCGCGGCCGCGACGCTGGCGCTCGCCCGCTCGCCGGAGCCGCTGCCCTACGGCCTCGCCGTCACCGACGAGGAGGGGCAGGTGCGCGCGTTCGTGGAAAAGCCCGGCTGGTCGCGGGTCGTCACCGACCTGGTCAACACCGGCATCTACGTGCTCTCGCCGCGCGCGATGGCGCTTGTGCCGGAGGGGACGCCTTTTGATTTCGCCAGGGACCTCTTTCCGCTGCTGCTGCGGCGCGGCGAAAAGCTGCTGGGCGTGGCGATGGAGGGCTACTGGTGCGATATCGGCAGTCCCCTCGCCTACTACCGCTGCTGCGCGGACGCGCTGGAGGGAAAGCTGAAGCTCACGCCCGGCGATTCCTTTGCCGCGCCCGCCAAAACCGGCGCGGAGGATGCGGAGGACGAGCCCGAGGGCCTGGACTGCCCCTGCCGCGACCGCGCGCAGCTGATGGGGACGCTGTCGGAGCTCTTTCTGCCGCTGGGCGCGGACTATTCGGACGGGCTGACGCTCTCCGCGCCAAACTACCGGCTGCAGATCCGCCCCTCCCCCTCCCGCTCGGCCGTCCGCATCGCGGTGCACGCGCAGGACGAGGAGTTTGCCCGCAGTCTGGCGCTCTCGGCGCGCGAGGTGGCGCAGGCGCTGGATCTTTAGCAGGACAGGGAAGCTTTCGCCTCCCTGTACGATCGACAGCCCCTGCAGTCAAAAGGAAATCAAAGAAAAAATCTCCGGCGAAAACGGGTTCAAGATCCGAATTCGCCGGAGATTTCTCTATGTTTGTTTTTTTCCCGCCGGGCCGCCGAGGGCGTCGGCCCCTACGGGCAACAATTACCTTCCCGGAACCCATACTGCCGGGCTGCCGCGGGCGTCAGCCCCTACGGGCGGCGATTCCCTCCCCGGAACCCATACCGGCGGGCCGCCGAGGGCGGCGGCCCCTACGGGCAGCGATTCCTTTCCCGGGAATCCATACCAGGCGGGCTGCCGAGGGCGTCAGCCCCTACGGGCAGCGATTCCTTTCCCGGGAATCCATACCAG
>CAMNOV010000004.1 GCA_946547105.1 uncultured Clostridia bacterium
TTGTTGCAGGTATCCATGGAGTCGTTGCCGCCGTTGTAGAAGAAATAGCGGACATTGTACTTTTTGAAGATCTCAAGGATCCGGCGATAATCCGTGTCGTCCACTTCGGGATCCGCCATTTTGTAGCGGCAGGAGCCGAGCTCGGAAGAAGGGGTGTGCAGGAGCAGCTCCAACTCTTTCGGATCCTCTTCGTCCATCACGTAAAGCTTATCGTCCAGGACGCCGCGGATGCCGTGCGCCGCACCATAAACCTTGGTGATTTCCTCTGCCTCCAGCGCCGCGCGGATCACGCCGTAGGCGCTGGCGTTGATCACGGCCGTGGGGCCGCCGGACTGTCCGAAAATGCAAGAGCCGATCAGTTTCTTGTTCATGAACATTTATCCTCCAATATTAGATAACAAAAAATTTGCCGCATTTGTGTAATGTGCTTCTTGATTATGCAACAGATTGAGGATATAATATAAAAGCAAATTTGTAAATAGTCCAAATTCACAAATTTAAACAAATTTTTGTTAAGGAGAGTAAAAAAGATGCCTCTTGTCACAACGAAAGAAATGTTCGCAAAGGCTTATGACGGCGGTTATGCCGTTGGCGCCTTCAACGTCAATAACATGGAGATCGTCCAGGGCATTACCGAGGCTGCCGGCGAACTGAAGAGCCCGGTCATCCTTCAGGTTTCCAAAGGCGCCCGCGCCTATGCCAACCATACTTATCTGGTCAAGCTCGTTGAGGCCGCTATCATCGAGAACCCGGAGATCCCCATCGCACTGCACCTTGACCACGGTGACACTTTTGAACTCTGCAAAAACTGCATTGACGGCGGCTTTACCTCCGTTATGATCGACGCTTCCTCCAAATCCTTTGAAGAGAACATCGCGCTGACCCGTCAGGTCGTTGAATATGCTCATGACCACGGCGTCGTCGTTGAGGCCGAGCTTGGCACGCTGGCCGGCGTGGAAGACGAAGTCTCCGTTGAGCACGGCAAGGAAAGCTATACTCATCCCGAAGAGGTTGAGGAATTCGTGTCCCGCACCGGATGCGACTCCCTGGCTATCGCCATCGGCACTTCCCACGGCGCATACAAGTTCAAGGCTTCTCAGTGCACCCGCAACGAGGAAGGCATCCTGGTTCCGCCTCCGCTCCGCTTTGACGTTCTGGAAGAGTGCATCAAGCGCCTGCCCGGTTTCCCCATCGTTCTGCACGGTTCTTCCTCCGTACCTCAGGAATTCGTGAAGATGGTCAACCAGTACGGCGGCAATATGCCCGACGCCATCGGCATCCCCGAAGATCAGCTGCGCAAGGCCGCCAAGCTCGCTGTCTGCAAGATCAATATCGACTCCGATATCCGTCTCGCCATGACCGCCAACATCCGCAAGTACTTTGCAGAGCATCCTGATCACTTTGACCCGCGCCAGTACCTCAAGCCCGCTCGTCAGGCCGTCAAGGATATGGTCGCCCATAAGATAATCCACGTTCTCGGCTCCGACGGAAAAGCCTGATCCGCCTTCGATATATAAAACAGGGGAGTGGCAGTTATGGATTCTCCTTTTAGCCAGATTAACTCGTATATGCAAAAACTGCCGCGCAGCAGCGGAAAAGCGGACGGTCTTCTGATCGGCCGTCTGGTTGTTGCCGCTCTGCTTCTGGCTGCGGTTCAGTTCATGGACCTGCTGCCTGGACTCAAAATCGTACTCATGCTGCTGTCTGTGCTTGTGGCAGGATATGACGTTCTTCTTGATCTGGTCGATGCGGTTTTGAATCATGACTTTTTCTCCGCTCCCGCCGTCATGGTGCTGATCATCGTTTTGTCCTTCCTGATCAGTACCGGCCTGGAAGGCGCCGTTTGCATGATCCTGTATCAGCTTGGGCTCGTTCTTGTCAATTTCACGCTGGAAAAAACCAGACGATCCGCCCTCGAGCTGCTGAGCCGCTCCGATCCGGATCTCCGAGACAGAGCCTCGCTTGTCATTGAAGATGAGCAGGCAGGGGAGACGGAGCTGCAGAAGGAGATCGCCGCTGCCGCCAGCAAGGTATTAAAGTGTCTGGTCCTTTTGGCAGTTGCTTTTGCCATTATTATGCCGCTCGCGACCAGTCTTACCGTCCGTGAATCCCTGCGGCGCGCGATGATCATCCTGGCTATCAGCCTGCCGGTATCCGTTCTAGCTTCGTTGCCGATGGCCGGGATCGTCGGGATCAGCTTTGCCACGCGATTCGGCGTTCTGTTCAATCATGCCCGTGTTCTGGAAAAGCTCCGTCAGATTAAGACCGCCGTCATTGATAAAAACGGTATTTTTGCTGAAAGTCAGCCAGAATTTCTCGGCGTAAAGACCAGCATCCTGGACAGCGAAACCTTTATGGAATTCGTTTCTCATGCCGTCTATTATTCCGATCAGGCTTTTGCCAAAGCGATTTTAGCCGCACAGGACCGCGAATATCGCCTGGATCTGATCAGCGATTTCAAGGACATCCCCGGCAGCGGCGTTGACGTTAAAATCGGAGGCGCGGACGTCACTCTGGCCAAGCGTGAGCTTCTGACCGAGAGGGGAGAGGCTGTTCCTTACGAAGGCAAGGAAGATAACAGCGTCTATTATCTGATGGTCGCCGGAAAGTATATCGGCAAGGTTCTCATGTCCGATCATCTGAATCAGAAGAACACCAAGCTGATTCCTGACCTGAAGAAAGCCGGTGTGGAACACTGTATCCTGCTCACCGAAGACAGCAAAGAGGAAAGCGAGCAGCTCGGCATGAGTCTGAACGCCGACGAGGTCTATTCGGAATTCACCGACGAGACGAAACTCCAGTATCTGGAAAGCCTCGAACGACAGGATACCATGTATCTTTACGCGAACAGTCTGCAGGCACACAGCAACGCCGCCGTCGATATCCGGGTCAACAAAAAAGGGAAGTATGCGGATGCACTGGTCAATCCGGCCAAACTGGAGCTTTTCCCGGAAACGATCCGACTGAGTCAGCGCGTTCAGGAAATCTGTGCGGAAAACGTATTCTTCGCATTTATTGTTAAGGCCATTCTTTTGTTCTTGGCTTTGACCGGAAACTGCACGGTATGGTTTGCCATATTCCTTGATTTTGCCGCCGCGGTCGCGACAGTCCTCAATACGATCCGCGTGACAAAGGATCCTCTGATCGAGCTTCCCAAAATCTAAACCAAAAACTGCGCAGCCTGAGAATGGCTGCGCAGTTTATTCTATTGACAAATCCGGCTGCTGGTTATATAGTAAAGACAACGGGGAAGGAAACCTCTTCCCCGAAGCCTTTTTTCCTTCTTGGTTCGCATAATATCAATTTAGCGAACTTAGAACAGCACTTCAACACGGAAAGGAGCCCTCTCATGAATCTGGACCAGATCAATGATATTCCCGATATTCTCATGGAATTTCTTGAATATCATTCCACGGTGCGCGGCCATTCCGATCGCACTGTCGCCGCTTATTATTTAGATCTGAAAATTCTGTTTCGATATTTAAAACGCCGCAGACATCTGGTCGATCCGAAAACTCCTTTTCATGAAATCGATATTACCGATGTTGACCTGGACTTCATCAAAGCCATCCGAATGGAAGAGCTTTACCGGTATCAATCATTCTCTCCTGAAATGCAGAATTCCAGCCAGGCTCTGTCTGCGGCCAGCCGCTGCCGCCGGACGTCTTCTGTCAAATCGTTCTTCAATTATCTCACTGTAAAGCGCCATCTGCTGGACCATAACATCTGCCAGGAGCTTGATATGCCAAAGCGTCAGGCCTCGCTTCCCAAATATCTTGAAGAATCCGAATGCGAGCGTCTGCTCAACGCCTGTGACGGCCCATATGCCTTGCGTGATTACTGTATGTTAATGCTGTTTATGTCCTGCGGGCTCCGTGTTTCCGAATTGGTTTCATTGAACACAACCGATTTATATGAGGATCATCTGCGGGTCCTCGGCAAAGGCAATAAAGAACGCGTCGTTTACTTCGGTGAAGGCTGTCGGGAGGCCATTGACGATTATCTGATGGTCCGAGACGAGGAAAAAATCGTTCCCGAGGACAAATCAGCCCTGTTTATCAGCCGGGACAATCGTCGGATCAGTGTGCGCGGCGTACAAAAAATGGTCGAAAAGAAGTTAAAACTGGCTGGTTTGGATGCAACAAGGTACTCGCCGCACAAATTGAGGCATACGGCCGCAACGCTGATGCTCAAAAACGGCGTGGATACCCGAGCGCTGCAGGAAGTGCTCGGCCACAGCAATCTGAACACAACGCAGATCTATACGCATCTGGATAATGCCGCCCTCCATGAAGCTGCGATGGCCAACCCGATCGGGCGAAAGCACAAATCAGAGATCGAAAAATAGCAAAAAATAACTCCTCGTAATTTGAGGAGTTATTTTTTATTCACGTCGCAAAACGGCAGCGCAGGCTTCGCTGACATTCCTGACCGGGATCAGTTGCAGACCGGCAGGCGCCTTAATCTCATCCCTGACATGCGCCGGGATCACACAGCGGCGAAATCCCAGCCGGGCGATCTCAGCCAGCCGCTGATTGATCATGCTGACGCTTCGGATCTCGCCTGAGAGGCCGACTTCTCCGATGGCGGCCAGATCCAGACCGAGCGGACGATCCAAATAACTGGAGGCCACAGCCAGGATCGTTGCAAGGTCAGCGGCCGGTTCATCCAGTGATAATCCGCCGATGACGTTGATATAGGCGTCACAGCCGGAGACGTTCAGGCCGCAGCGCTTTTCCAGGACAGCCAACAGCATGGCAGCCCGATTGTAATCCAACCCGTTGCAGCGACGCGAGGCGTTATAATTTGCCGAGCTGACGAGTGCCTGGACTTCCGCCAGGATCGGTCGGCTGCCTTCAATAACACAAGCCACACAGGTACCCGGTGCGTTTTCCGGCCGGCCGCTGAGCAGGAGTTCCGAAGGATTATCAACGCCGTGCAGACCGTCCTGCACCATTTCAAATACGCCGATCTCATTGGTCGAGCCGAAACGGTTTTTAGCAGCGCGCAGAATGCGAAAGCTCGTGCTACGTTCCCCCTCGAAATACAGAACGCAGTCGACCATGTGCTCCAGCACTTTCGGACCGGCGATACTCCCCTCTTTGTTGACGTGCCCGACGACAAAAATGGTGATCCCCTGCTCCTTGGTCACCCGCATCAGACGCATCGTACACTCGCGCACCTGCGTGATGCTGCCGGGCGCCGAGCTGATATCGGCGTCGCATACCGTCTGGATCGAGTCGATAATGACCAGATCCGGCTTGAGCGCGTCGATCCCGGACAGGATCTTATCCAGATCTGTTTCCGCCAGGACGTATAAATGATCATTCTCGATACCAAGACGCGTTGCGCGAAGTTTCAGCTGCCGCTCGCTCTCCTCACCGGTCACATAGAGGATCTTGCCACCCTGCCCGACACTGCCGCAGGTCTGCAGCAGAAGCGTTGATTTGCCGATACCGGGTGCGCCGCCGACCAGGACCAGAGAGCCGATCACCGCTCCGCCGCCAAGCACGCGGTCAAATTCCGAAATACCGGTCGTAAAGCGGATCTCTGCACTCATATCCAGATCCGAAATCTTTTTCGGCTTTGGTGCGAAAAAGCTGCGAGATCCGCTTTTTGCACCGCTGGAGGAATCCAATTTCACTTCCACCAGCGTATTCCAGGCGCCGCAGCTGGGACACTTCCCTGCCCAATGCGCGCTTTCCGCGCCGCATTCGCTGCAGCAATACAGGCTTTTCAGTTTGTTTGCCATCTTTTGTATCTCCGTTCGTTCAGAGGATTTCGCTTTCATTCAGATATTGAAGCAGCGAGCCCGCCAGCACCAGGGCGATCGAGCACTGATAGGATCCGCCGCAAAGCTTCTGAACTTCAAAATTATTGGACATGAAGCCGCATTCGACCAGGATGGCCGGACACGAAACATGCGAAGTGATATACAGCGCCTTCGGCGCCGGTTCTGCCACACGCCGATTCTGAGGGTCAAGCAGCGCGATCAGATTCTGATGACAGCGTCGGCCAAGCTCCGCGCTCCCCTCGCTTGCTGCATATAATACCTGGGCACCGCTCGGCTGGCTTGTTGGGAAATCGTTTTGATGGATACTGATGAGGATCGCTGCGGGCGTTTCGTTGACGATCTCCGTGCGTCGCACCAGGTCCTCGTGCTCGCTGTACTGTGAATACTCGCCGCTGGCCGAATCGTCGCTGCGAGTCATGAGGATCGGCTGCCCCAGGAGTTCGGACAAACAGCGCAGCTTCAAAGCGATCGCAAGGTTGATATCGCTTTCCTTGCTGCCGTCATCGGAAATCGCGCCGCCGTCAAATCCCCCATGTCCGGGGTCGATCACCAGCGTATACAAGCCTGCCGGCGCGTTACTGCCAAGACGCTCTGTACTGCGCAGCAAAAAGATCAGCGATAAAACAACGCAGGAAATCAGCATCAGCAGAAACGCCAGCTTCGGCAGCCGGTCTTTCCATTGTTTTTGATTCATTATACTTGTTCCGACCGATCAAGTCAAATCTTCCTTACAGAAGAAGACAGATCAGACCGCTGCAGCTTTCGTTGATCACGCGCTGGAGTGTTTCCCTGAGCTTCATGCGTACGTTTTCAGGGAGATTGTCGATTTTGCTGCGAAGTCCTTCTTCAGCCAGTTCATTCAGTGATTTTCCGAAAATATTGGATTCCCAGATTCTGTTTACGTCTCCATCAAAACCCTGCAGCAGAAAACTGATGATCTCCTCGGAAGCCGCTTCTCCTCCAATGGCTGGACTGACCTCCGTTTGTACTTCGGTCGTCATCATATGGATCGCCGGGGCATTGGCTTGCAGATGAACGCTGTATTTTCCGTTCTGCCTGATGATCTGCGGCTCTTCCAAATGCATTTGAGCAGCGCTCGGATAAACGACCCCATAACCTGTCGTCTTGACTTCTTCCAGGGCTTCGCGGATTTGTTCATATTCCGACCGCATCGCGGCCAGATCGCTCAGGATCGAGATCAGATCTCCATCACTTTCGATCGTCAATCCCGTCTCTTTGCTGATTGTTTCATAATACAAGGATCGCGGCAAGTCGGCAGAAACCGCCATACTTCCCTGTCCGAGATCAAGATCAAAGCTTCGGATCGTACTGATTAGCTCCTCGCCTGCCATCTCGTTTACCATTTGCCGCAGATCTTTGATCTTATGCAATTGATCAACGCGATCGATCATCAGATCCATCAGCTTCTTCTTCAGCTCATTGTCATCCGGCAGGGCGTCCACCCAGTCAGGAACGAATATACTCAGAGACTTGATCGGAAATTCTTCAAGCACAGAGTTTAAAACCGCGCTGATATCTTCTTCATCCAGACTGAGGCAGTTTATACAGTGACATTCGACACCGTATTGATCGGATAACTGCCCGGCAAGCTGATGCGTCTCGGGTGCCTTTGGTTTGGCACTGTTCAAAATCAAGGCGAACGGCTTTCCGAGCTCCTGCAGCTCATGGATCACGCGTTCTTCCGCTTCCAGAAACGCTTCCCGCGGAAGATCTCCAAAGCTTCCGTCCGTCGTGATGACGATCCCGATGCTGGAATGATCCCGGATCACTTTTTGCGTTCCGGTCTCCGCCGCCTCTGTAATCGTCACCTCATGATCGAACCATGGCGTCGTGACCATACGCTCCGAACCGTCCTCATATTGACCGGCGGCCCCGTCGACCATGTAACCGACGCAGTCGATCAGACGGACGGAGAGCTCCGTTCCGTCCGGGAGCGTGATCTGCGCCGCGTCCTCCGGCACGAATTTTGGCTCCACGGTCATAATCGTCCGACCGGAAGCGCTTTGTGGCAGTTCATCCTTAGCGCGCTCCCGCAGATAAGGATCGTCAATATTCGGGATGACCAGCGTTTCCATAAAACGCTTGATAAAACTGGATTTTCCCGTTCTGACTGGACCGACAACACCGAGAAGGAAGGATCCTCCCGTCCGTTCCGCCAGGTCATGATAGATATTGCATTCAGACATAAACAAGCCTCCGCTTCTTCAATCTCGTTTGTACGAGTGTATGAAAAGCGGAGGCCTTGTATGACATGCCCTCAGGCAAAACGAATGATCGCCTGATGCGCTGCGGAAATGCGAAATTCCACATCCGGGTGTCTGGATTGAAGCCGGCCCAGAAGCGCGGGGATCACCGGGTTTTCTGTATTGAAATGATCTGCGTCGATCAGATTGAGCCCGAGATCAAGCGCTCTTTGGAACTGATGGTACTTGATATCGGCAGTAACATATGTATCACAGCCGAGCGCCGCAGCACGGTCGATGCTGTCAGCGCCGGAACCACCCATCACGGCGACGCGGTATACCCGTTTTCCGGCGTCAACATAGCGCAATCCGCTGCACCGTAGCGCCTCTTTGACGCGCGGAAGAAACTCCTGCATAGAAAGCTTGGCGTCAAGAACGCCGACTCTTCCGCAGCCTTCTTCATCCAATGCCGATTCCGTCAGAATCCCGAGAGCGGCCATCAGCACGTCATTGACGCCGCCGTCAGCGATGTCCAGATTCGTGTGCATGGAGATCACAGAGATACCGTTCTCGATCAGTCTGAGGATTCTGCGTCCCTCCGGAGTATCATCGGTTACCGAGCGCAGCGGATGAAAGATCAGCGGATGATGAGAAACGATCAAATCGGCCTTCTCCCGGATCGCTTCTTCGATCACCGCATCCGTCACATCCAGCGAAAGCAGCGTCCTGCTCACGGGCTGATCACCATGCCCAAGCAAAAAACCGGAGTTATCGAAATCCATCTGCAGCTCCAACGGAGCGGTCTGACAAAGCGTCTGAAAAACATCCCGTACAGTACTCATCAGTTTTCCCTCATTGTCTGAAGTTCAAAAAGGCGATGCTGCAGCGCAGCAAGCTGCCGCTGAGGATCCTCGGATGCCGAGGTCGAAAGGCCGACGATCCTGCGTTCGATCCGCCGGATCTCATGCAGTACCAGTTTTTGATACAGTTCTGGTTCAGCCAGACCGCGTTTTCCCAGCCAAAGCTCTGCATCGCTCAGCGCTTCGTTCTGACCGGTAAATCCAGCGGCAAGGATCTGATAGATGGTATCGCCGTCCTCAACAAGCCGTTCTTCTTCGATGCAAAAACCGTTGTTGCTCAGCCAATAGCGCAGCACCTCCGGCTTGCTCATCGGCTGAAGGATCAGACGGTACGCCGGATCCATACACCACTCTGCACGGTCCAGGATCCCGCAGATCGTATCTCCACCCATGCCGGCGATCACGATGGTATCCACCGCATCCGGCAGGCAGGCGTCCAGTCCGTCAGACAGCAGGAATTGGATCCGATCCGATACACCGGCCTGCGCAGCCGAGCGCCTGGCTGCGGCAAGAGGTCCTTCCCGCAGATCAGAAGCAAAAATATAGCCGGGATAACATTCGCATGCCAGTCGCACCGGCAGATATCCATGGTCCGTTCCAACGTCGATCACGCCCCGTCCGGGACGGATCATTCCGCAAATGAAGGCAAGTCTCTGATCCATCCGTGATATAAGGATCAGAGATTTTCCAGATAATCGACAAGGCCCTCGATGAATTCATCGGGATCAATCCCGTGAACCGCGCATGCCTCCTCGACCGTCTCTCCGCTGGCCATCGCGCAGCCCATGCAGTGCATGCCGATCGCCTGGAACGCAGGCATGGCCTCCGGGCAGTTGGCGACAATATCGCCGATCAAAGTATCTCTGGTAATTTCCATCATGAAACCTCCCAAAAATAAAAAGGATAGGGACGCGACTGCATCCCTATCCTTAGGTCAGACAACTCAGGCCTGGGCCTTCATTCTTGCAAAGCACTCGCTGCAGTACACAGGGCGATCAGACTTGGGCTCGAAGGGAACCTTCGCCTCGCCGCCGCAGGCAGCGCAGGTAGCGGTGAAGAACTCACGGGGACCGCGAGCAGCGTTCTTGCGAGCGTCACGGCAGGCCTTGCAGCGCTGGGGCTCATTCTGGAAGCCGCGCTCTGCGTAGAATTCCTGCTCACCGGCGCTGAAAACGAACTCTTTGCCGCACTCTTTGCAAACTAAGGTCTTGTCTTGGTACATTTTGAATCCTCTCTTTTTTTGCTCTTGCCATTTCGGCTGTATTTGCGTTCAGCTTATGCTGATATCGCCAAGATTAAGGTTCCGCGCCAGCTTTCGCCTGATCCGCTGCACGGCGTTATCGACAGACTTGGTATCTTTGCCAAGCTTCTCGCCGATCTCCTGATAACTGAGTCCTTTCAAATAGAGAGAAAAAACTGTTTTCTCATATTTGGACAGGCATTCGGATAAGGCTTTATAAAGTTCTTCCGTGTTCTCTCTGGCTAAAACCACATCCTCGGGGTTGCGATGGAGTTCTTCCAAAACAGCCGATAAACGGGGATCGGATTCTTCTGAGAGCTGCTCGAGGGACATACTGTCATTGAGCGGAAAATGCTTTAATCGGGATGCGGATTTGATTGCAGACAGGAGACGCATGCGAATGCAATGCTCGGCATAGGTGCGGAAAGCGGCGCCGTTTGACGCATCAAAGCTACGTACCGCGGAGATCAAACCGAAAACGCCCTCCTGAGAGAGGTCCTTTCCTTCTCCGCCGAACAGCTTCATCGGACGTGCGCAGGCATTGACCAAAGGAAGATAACGCTCTACCAGCGCCTCTTCAGCCAAAGCGTCGCCGCCGGCTGCCAGCTTTTGCAGTTCAATATCACCTAATACTGCGTAATCAAACATATATGCTCTATGATATTACCTAAAATTGCAATGTTATTATACCGCAACTTTGTATAAAGTCAACCTTTTTTTCAAATATTGGGACTTTGTCAAATCTCCATCTGCTGCTGTCCCATATATTCGATGCCCAGGTGCTCGTAAGCCTTTCTGGTCACACAGCGGCCGCGCGGCGTGCGGGTCAGAAAGCCCTGCTGGAGAAGATAGGGCTCATACATATCTTCCAACGTCACCGCTTCCTCGTTGATGGTCGCAGCCAGCGTATCCAAACCAACCGGCCCGCCATTATAGAACTCAATGATGCTTCGCAGCATCCGACGGTCCAGCGCATCGAGCCCCAACTCGTCGACCTCCAGATTCAGCAGCGCCTGATTGGCGACTTCCCGGGTGATCACACCGTTGGCGCGCACCATGGCAAAATCACGCACGCGCCTGAGCAGCCGGTTGGCGATGCGCGGCGTGCCGCGGGAGCGGGAAGCGATCTCAAACGCGCCGTCCGCTTCGATATCAACGCCGAGGATGCCGGCCGAACGCTCGATGATCTGCTGCAGCTCTTTGGGCGAGTAGAGCTCCAGACGCAAAGCAACGCCGAAACGATCGCGCAGCGGCGCTGTCAGCTGACCGGAGCGGGTCGTCGCGCCGATCAATGTAAAATGCGGCAGATCCAGGTGGATGGAGTTGGCCGAAGGTCCCTTGCCGATGATGATATCAATGGCGAAATCCTCCATCGCGGGATAGAGGATCTCCTCATATGCGCGGTTCAGACGGTGGATCTCATCCACAAACAAAATATCGCCCTCATTGAGGTTTGTCAGCATGGCAACCAGGTCGCCGGGCTTCTCGATCGCAGGTCCGGAGGTGATGCGCATATTCACGCCCATCTCGTTGGCAATAACGGCCGCCAGCGTCGTTTTGCCGAGTCCCGGGGGTCCGTGGAGCAGGACGTGGTCCAGAGGCTCACGGCGCATTTTGGCGGCATTGATGAAAACTTCCAGATTATCCTTCGCCTTGCGCTGACCGATATATTCCCGCAGTGTTTTCGGACGCAGCGAGCCCTCGTTGCTGTCTTCGGGAATGCTTGCGGTGGTAGTGATAATCTCGTCGTTTTCTTCGGTGGAAAAACTGATACTCATCGTATTCTCCTGTTATTTTACCATGGACTTCAAAACAGCCTTGATGATCTGTTCGGTCGTCATGCCGGTCAGATCCAGCTTCTTCAGCAGCGGCGCGAGCTCCGAACTGCTGTAGCCGAGAACGCCGAGGGCGGTGACCGCATCGTTGACGGCGCTGTTCTCCCCGACCTGCACAACGGCCGGCATGGAGATCTCCGCAGCGGAACTCTCCTTTCCGATCTTGTCCTTGAGCTCAAGGATCACGCGCTGGGCGATCTTTTTGCCGATGCCGGGCGCTACGGTCAGCGCTTTTTCGTTGTTGTTCATCACGGCAAGCGCCAGGCCCTCCGGCGTATTGGCCGACAGGATCGAAAGAGCAGCCTTCGGGCCAATGCCGGAAACGGAAGTCAGCATTTCAAAGCAGCGGCGTTCACTCTTGGAGTAAAAGCCGTACAGATCGAATGCGTCTTCCTTCACGGCTTCCGATACGTATAACTTGCACCTTTCGCCCGTTTTGATATAGCTCAGGGTATTCAGTGTGGTATTCAGCGCAAAGCCGATGCCTCCGCAATCGATGACGGCCAGATTCTGCCCGACTTCGGAAACGATACCTTCTATATGGTGGAACATTCCTCGCGCTCTCCTCTGTTCAAAAGTGAGGTCGAACTTCTGGCGTGACACAGGGCCAAAGCCACCGCATCGGCCGCATCGTCCGGTTTGGGTGCTGCTTTCAGATTACACAGGCGCCGCACCATGTCCATGACCTGTTTCTTCTCCGCCCGCCCATAGCCGACGACAGCCTGCTTGACCTGCAGCGGCGTATACTCAAAAATACGCACCCCGGCCTGCTGGCAGGACAAAAGGATCACTCCCCTGCCATGTGCCACGGCGATGCCGGTGGTGATATTGGTATTGAAAAAAAGCTCTTCGATCGACACAGCATCCGGCTTGAAAGCATCCAGCAGCTGCTTCATATCCTGATAAATCTGATCCAGACGGCTGGACAGGCTGGTATGTGCCGGCGTCGTGATCACACCGCATTGCAGCAGGCGGTATTGGCTGCGTTCCGCATCCAGGACCGCGAACCCGATCGTTGCGATCCCGGGATCGATCCCCAGTATTCTCATACTATCACATCCTGCGGCCATTCTATCATAAAAGAAAAAGCAGGGCAAGCCCTGCTTTTTTGTTAAAACTTTCAGGCTCTGGGATGAGCCATATTGTAGACGTCCTTCAACTGCTTTTTTACCAGCTGGGAATATACCTGAGTCGAAGAAATGTCAGCGTGCCCCAGCATCTCCTGGATCGCATGGATGTCTGCTCCGTTTTCCAACAGATGCGCGGCAAAGGAATGGCGCAGCGTGTGCGGTGTGATTTCCTTGTCGATCTTGGCTTTTTTCTGATAATGCTTGATCAGCTTCCAGAAGCCCTGGCGCGACATCCGTTCACCGCCGACGTTGACAAACAGGGCCTCCTCATCCGGCATCGCGATCATCTGGGGCCGGACGAGTTCAAGATAGTCAGACAATGCTTTTACAGCCTTCGGATACATCGGGATATAGCGCTCTTTATCACGGCTGTGGCAGCGGATCACGCCTTCCGTCAGATTGACGTCGGAAATATTGAGATCGATCAGTTCTGTCACTCGAATGCCCGTGGCATACAGAAGCTCCAGCATGGCACGATCGCGATAACCCTTGGCGTCGATGCATTCCGGCTGCGCCAGCAGCAGATCGACTTCCTTGCTGCTCAGGATCTGCGGCAGTTTCTGCGTGCTCTTTTCGGGAACCAGCTTGGTCGCCGGGTTTTTATCGATCATGCGATTGAGCGTCAGATAGGAATACAGGTTTTTCAGAGAAGCTATATTGCGGGATACGGTGGCGACCGATTTTCCCGCCGCGCGGAGGTGCTCGATATATGCGGACAACTCCTCATCGCTTGCTTCTGTGATCGGCGATCCGCCGTTATTTTCCTGATAAGCCGCAAACTGATGAATATCACGCATATAGGAACTGAGCGTGTTCGCAGACGCCTTTTTTTCATTTTTCAGAAACGACTCGAAGAGTTCAATGCATTCTGAATTCAGCATACGGGGATCACCCCCTTTTCCATACAAGCTTCATAAAGCGCAGATTGTTATGTTTCTATTTTGAAATCGATTGAATCCAAAATAAATAATTTATCAATTAACATAACAACAGCGCAGTAACAATATATTACAGATCAAGAAATTTATCAAGTGATTTTTGAATTTTTCTTAAAAATTTTTTCTATTTATGTCAACTTGGAGTCGTTGCGCATTCCGTTCCATCGACAGCTTGTATGATGTCAAAAGAAGGCCACAAGATATCGTTTTCTCTTGGTTTTAGTATCCTTATTTGAGCAAGAACACCCTATAGTTTTTTGCTTTTCCTTTGTATAAATCTGGCGGAATTCTTTTTGTACGGTCTTCTGATCCACGCTCCGACTGCCGCTCCAAGCAGGCTGCCAGCAAGTACCCGGGCAAGACCCGCCAGATCCACGGATTCGCTGTTGACCAGGAAACCGGTCATGAGCAGCGTTGACGCCATAACAAGTCCCAGCAGCGCAGCCGGTATCCACCGATTTCCTTTCGCCTCGTGAAACAAAGAACAGCTCGACGCGGCTGACGCAAGGAACAGGATCACCGAGGAGGCCGCGGCAATCCATCGACTGTTGAGCTTTAGTCGTAAAATCAGCAGATCCGCGATCAACGCCAGGACAACAGCGGACAGAAGCCAGATCAGCAGGGAGAACAGGATTTGTTTCGTCCTCCCCTTTTCCAAACTGATACTCATAAAAAACCCCCGACAAAAGATGTGATACATCTTATTTGTCGGGGGTAGAATTCATGCCTCTGTCAACGATCCTTTATTTGCGCTTGGTGGCAGCCGCTTCCTCAGCTTCCATCTTCGCCGTCGTGGAGATCGCCCACTTTTTCACCTGGATGCGAACGCGGTCTTCACCGGTCTCGAAGGTGATGGTGTCCTCGGTCACCTGAACGATCTTGCCGGTGATGCCGCCGATCGTGGTGATCTCATCGCCGAGCGACAGCGAATTGCGCATTTCTTCCGCTTTCTTTTTCTTTTTGTTTTCGGGACGGATGATCAGCAGATACATCAGGCCGAACATCAAAAGAAGCGGGATCAGCATGGTCATCATGCTGCCGGCGCCGGGCTGAGCTGCAGCAGCTTCCAAAAAGAGAGTCATTATTTAATTACCTCCAGTTCAATGGTGTGTTTTATTATACATGCCAAAGCATAGATTTGCAAGAACCTTAGATGCGTTTGTCGAGGATTTCTGAATACTGCGATCTGAACTGCGCAAAGCTTCCCTCGTCCAGACTGTCCCGGATCCGGCTCATCAGATCGTTATAGAAGAACAGGTTGTGCATGACCGCCATGCGCATGGCCAGCATTTCTTCCGCCTTGAAAAGATGACGGATATACGCACGGGAGTATCGGCAGCAGACCGGACAATGACAGCCCGTGTCGATCGGCTGGCTGTCGCGGGCGTATTTTTCGTTTTTGATGTTGATGATCCCGCCCCAGGTGAACAGATGTCCGTGCCGGCCGTTTCTGGCGGGCATGACGCAGTCAAAGAAATCCACGCCGCGCGCCACGCTCTCGATGATATTGCCCGGCGTACCGACACCCATCAGATAGCGTGGCTTGTCCTTCGGCATGTACTCCTCGACCGCCTCGATCGTGTCATACATTTCCTGGTGCGTTTCGCCGACAGCCAGACCGCCGATGGCATAGCCCGGCAGATCGAGCGCCGAGATCTGCTTCATGTGGGAAATGCGGATATCATGGAAGATCGTGCCCTGGTTGATGCCGAAGAGCATCTGGCCGGGATTGACCGCATCTTCCCTGCTGTTATAGTCCTGCAGGGCTTTTTTGCAGCGTTCCAGCCAGCGTGCCGTCCTGTCACAGGACTTTTGAACGTAATCCTTCGGGGATGGGATCTTAATGCACTCATCAAATGCCATCGCGATATCGGAGCCGAGATTGGACTGGATACGCATGCTCTCTTCCGGACCCATGAAGATATGGCGGCCGTCAACATGAGAGTTGAACTTTACACCGTCCTCGGTGATTTTTCTGAGTTGAGCGAGCGAAAAGATCTGAAATCCGCCGCTGTCAGTCAGGATCGGTCCGTTCCAGGTCATAAAGCGGTGCAGGCCGCCCATCTCCTTGACCAGATCGTCACCGGGCCGTACGTGCAGGTGATAGGTATTGGAAAGTTCGACCTGGCAGCCGATCTCCTTCAGATCGCGGGCAGAAAGCGCACCTTTGATCGCGCCCTGCGTGCCGACGTTCATAAAAACAGGCGTCTGGACGGTACCGTGCGGCGTTTCAAAGCTGCCGCGGCGGGCATGTCCTTCCTGCTTCAGCAAGTGATACATCTCTGTCCCCCTATTCGATCAGCATGGCATCGCCAAAGGAGAAAAAGCGATATTTCTCCTCCACCGCGGTGCGGTAAGCATGGAGTACGTTTTCTCTGCCGGCCAGTGCGGAGACGAGCATGATGAGCGTGCTTTCCGGCAGATGGAAGTTGGTAATGAGCGCATCGATGCATTTAAAGCGATAGCCGGGATAGATGAAGATATTGGTCCAGCCGCTGGCCGCTTTTATGCTGCCATCCTCAGCGGCGAAGCTTTCCAGCGTACGGCAGGATGTCGTTCCGACGGCGATCACAAGCCCTCCGCGCGCCTTGGTCTCGTTGATGAGCCGGGCTGTTTCCTCGGGGATCATACAGAATTCCGAGTGCATGTCATGATCCTCGATCTCTTCCTCTTTCACCGGACGGAAGGTACCGAGACCGACGTGCAGCGTGACGAAGCCCGTTCGGACGCCTTTTGCCCGGATCGCGTCCAGCAGCTCCTCTGTGAAATGCAGGCCGGCCGTCGGAGCCGCGGCGCTGCCGATCTCGCGGGAATAGACTGTCTGATAGCGTTCGGCATCCTGCAGTTCCTCTTTGATGTAAGGCGGCAGCGGCATCTTTCCGAGGCGCTCCAACACCTCCAGAAAGATCCCTTCAAAATGAAATCTCACGATGCGGTTTCCGCCCTCGACCACAGCTTCAACCTCGGCCGTCAGTTCTCCGTCGCCGAACTGCAGCTGCGTCCCAGGCTTTGTCTTTCTGCCAGGGCGGCTCAGGCATTCCCAGCGCCCGTCGCCCAAATCACGCAGCAGGACGAGCTCAACGCTGCCGCCGCTCAAGCGCGAGCCGAGAAGACGCGCGGGCAGCACGCGGGAATCGTTCATGATCAGGCAGTCCCCTTCCCGAAGAAGCTCGGGAAGCTCGTAAAAGCGGCGATGCGAAATGGCGCCGCTTTTTTTATCCAGCAGCATGAGACGCGATTGATCGCGCTGCTGCAGCGGCGTTTGAGCGATCAGCTCTTCCGGTAAATCAAAGTAAAAATCCGATTTTTTCATCCAATATAAGCTCCGGTAAAATAAAATCCGATGATCTCGTCCGCGGTCATGCCGTAGACAGAAGCCATGGCATTGGCTCCCCACTGGCTCAGGCCGCAGTTATGCCCCCAGCCAATTCCGACGAAACGAAAGCCGTCGTCCTCGGGCCGCACAGTAAAGCAAGCGCTGTCCAAATACAAGGGCGAATAACTGTCGCGCGTTTTCAGATCCAGGCAGATCCCCGCAGCATCATAATAGCGCATGCCGATCACATTGCCAAGTTCAGAATACTCTGGCTCGATCTTCGTCACGCTGCCGATTTCATAGCCCTTCTGTTGCAGGCGCCAGGCGATTTCTTCACCGCTGCGCCAGCGTTCCCAGCGCATCACGGCAAAATCGACCGCCTGCTCAAAGGGATCGGTTTTCCCGGCAAGATACGGCTGCTCAGAACCAAAGATATATGCGCCGTCTTCCGTCATCCCGCCGTCTGATGCGAAATAATACACCTCGCACAGCGCTCCCCGATAACGGACGAACTGACCGGCCGTCGCATCTACGGCTGCATCGGTTACCGCATCTGCGCCGTATATGCCGCGGTAAACCTGACTTTCGGTATCGTCCGTTAAATCGAAGCCGAAGTCTTCTTCATACTCGCCGAGATGATACGCGGCGTAGCTGCGGGCGCAGACGGCCTGAGCCTTGAGCGCTTCAACCGGCCAGGAGGAGCTCATTTCATAGGGGATCACGCCCTTGACATAATCCTCTAAGCCAACTGCGTTGATGACTGTCAGGCGGTCACCTTCCCAGCGGCGCAGGAGAAATGCGCCGTAATACTGCTCGCCCTGGTAATTCGTACGTGCTTTTCCGTTTGAAAGCGCTTCGAATGCGATTTGGTCCGCGTCCGTGACCATGGTGAGGCAGTTTCCGCTTCCGTCATAGACGACGATGCAGCTTTCATGCCAGGGCTTGCCGGAAAGGGCATACCAGCGGATGGTATAGTCCACTTCTTCCATGTTCTGAAATGGTCCGATCAAAACGCGGTAATCCCCTTCCATACTGACGACCCGGCCGGCATAGCGTTCAGCGAAAGAAACGGCCTCTTCCCGGGAGGCAAAAACCTCGTCGATCAGAAGGTACCAGCTTCGTTCGTTGCGAATGATAAGCTCGGAGGCCTCGGTTTCGAAACTCGATTGAAAAACGCGGTTTTCATTAAACGAGCCGAGTCGGAATCCAAGCCCCTCCGCATTTACAAACCATGCTTCATCCACGGCGCTCCGATCATAAGAAAGGCCGACAAACAGCGTCTCTGCCTCTACCGGGACAGATTCGTATTCGTTTTTGTCTCCAAAATACGCTTTTTCCAGGACGCAGGACGCCGCGGGGATCGTCCCCTTGATCGGCTCGTCTTCAGGCGGCGCCGCCTCTGCCGACACAGACGTGAAAAGCAGCGGGAACAGCACGAGCAGCGCGGAAAATGCAGTCTTTAGAATATGTTCGCGCAAGAGAAGCTCCTCCATCCGATAAAATCTCAGTTATTATATCAAAGTCCGTCCGCCTTTTCAACTCTTGAGTACTATCGTCGCTTAACGCGGAATACATTGACTCTGAAGTTTGGATTAAGGAGGACTGCATATTGAAAACGCCCATCTTTCAGGGCTCCTGTACCGCGATCGTCACTCCGTTTACGGAGACGGGCATCGACTATGAGCGGCTGCGGAAAAATCTGGAGCAGCAGTATGAAAGCGGAACGTCTGCAATCGTCGTCAACGGCACCACCGGAGAAAACCCAACGGTGACAGCCGATGAATTTGAAGAACTCATCCGATTTGCGGTTCGTAACTGCCGCAACAAGATGAAGGTGATCGTGGGGATCGGCGGCAACAATACGCTCCATGCCCTGCGCAAAGCGGAAACAGCAAAAGCGATCGGCGCGGACGGGATCCTGATGGTAACGCCATATTATAATAAAACAACGCAAAAGGGGCTGATCGAACACTTCACTTATGTGGCCGACCGGGTCGACATCCCTATGATCCTGTATAACGTTCCCAGCCGCACCGGGATCGGCATCCATGCCGAAACCTATCGCGCCTTATCCGAGCATCCGAATATCAACGGCGTCAAAGAGGCTTCCGGCAATTTCAGCCTGATAACCGAGACCATGAGTCTCTGCGGGGACAATCTGAATGTGTGGAGCGGGAACGACGACAACACGGTTGCCATGATGGCCCTTGGTGCGCAGGGCGTGATCTCCGTTGCAAGCAATATCGTGCCGGAGGTCGTAGCCAAGCTGTGCACTTTGTGTATGGCCGGAGACTATCCCGCGGCCTCAGCACTTTTTATGAAATACGCCGCACTCTTTTCCGCACTGTTTATCGAAACGAATCCGATCCCCATCAAGGCCGCGATGAAGCTTCTGGGCACAGACAGCGGTATTTTGCGTCTGCCGTTGACCGATATCGGTGAAGAGCATCTTCAGTTTCTTCGAGCAACAATGCGCAACGTCGGCCTCAACGTATAAAAGAGCTGCCGTGCTCACGGCAGCTCAATATATTCGGGTTCGATTTCAGACGGAAGCTTATCAGCCGGCATACAGAGGCAAAAGAACAGATCATCCGTTTGAAATTCGCAAAAACCGTAGGCCGTGTCCTGATACGACAGATGACACTGCTCTGCGGAAACATCATACGAATCCAGCGGCAGGCGCAGCCCCGTCCCGATCGCCTTGAGAAAGCTTTCCTTCCGGCACCAGAGGCGCGTAAATGCCGCGTCACGATCTTTGGCGTTGAAGATGAATTCCTGCTCCCTCGCAGCAAAGAATCGTCTGATGAGGCGTTCGTTATATTTGCTGAGGACCTGGATATCCAGCCCGATCACTGCGTCCGAAAGCGCACAGGCGGCGTAACGTCCGGAGTGAGACAGGCTGAATTCATATTCGCGCCCGACCAGATACGGTTTCCCAAACGCGTCGGTCTCGATGTTCACCGGGAGTGTGAAAGATTCTTCTTCCCGGCGAAGGGCTTCGTTGAGCAAAAGCTCGGCGCACAGCGAACAGCGCCTGGCCACAGGCGGCCTGATCAGCGCCAGTTTCTTTTTTCTGTATTCGGACAGAGGCGGCAGATCCGTGGGGAATTGAATCTGCTCAACATTCGTCCAGAGAAGTTTCAGCATCCGTATCACCACAGTCATCATACCCCACGAAAAAACCGAATGCAACAAAAAAACACGCCGGAAAATTCCGGCGTGTTTTTGCTTACGGCTTATGGGTGACATTGGGGCTGGGCATCGGGAGTTCTCCGTCAAGGATCCCGTTGCTGCCGTTATTGTCGTCAACGATGCCGTCCTCCGTGTCGGGAAGCATGTCCGATCCCCGGTCATGCATTCCGGAATCGTTTGCGGCGTTGTTTCCCGCGCCGTCGTACGTTCCGCCGGGTCTGTTTGTGCCCGCAGTGCCGTTATTGTCCGCGCCCTTGTCACTCGTACCGTCATTGGCTCTGTAACCCCCGCAGGCGCAGAGAGCCAGGCAGATTGCAAGCGCCAGGATCATAGCAAGGATTCTTCTTTTCATATGCCGTTGCTCCTCCTTTGTCATAGACGGGAATAGTATCTGCCGATTTTCCCGAAATATGATTTGAAATATCTTTCATTGCCAAGCATTTCCCGATATGCTATACTTTTTTTATGATGGAACTGAAGAAAAACCAACAATTTCAAGTACATATCGAGTCATATTCCTCCGAAGGCTTCGGCGTATGCCGGATTGAGGGACGCGCGGTCTTTGTCCCGAAAACCATTGTCGGCGAATATTGGGAGATTCGCCTTGTCAAGGTCACGAAAACCGCCGTCTATGCCCGGGGTGAAAAACTGCTGACCGCTTCCCCCGAACGGCGCGACAGTCAATGCCCGTATTTTTCTCAGTGCGGCGGCTGCGATCTGTGGCATATGAGCTATGAGGAAGAGCTACGCTTTAAGCTGGGCCGCGTCAATGATGCGCTCGCTCATATCGGCCGTCAGACGCTTCACGCGGAAGAGATCCTCGGCAGCGATTCCGTGACCCGCTACCGCAACAAAGGCATTTTCGCCGTAGCCGAGCATGACGGCCGCCCCTGCACAGGCTTTTATAAAGAGCGCAGCCACGAGCTGATCCCGGTGAAAACTTGTCTGATCCAAAACGAGAACAGCGAACGCGCTGCTGCCGCCGTCCTCTCCTTTATGGAACAGCACGCCATCCCTGCCTATGATGAAGCGTCCGGGGCCGGCTGCATTCGGCACGTATTTTGCCGAAAAGCCTGGCAGACGAATGACACCGTTGTCTGCATCGTGACAGCGCGTGGACTGGGTACAAAAACGGCGGCGCTCGTTGATTCGCTGCGCGAGGCATTGCCGGAGCTCAGCGGGATCGTCCTCAACGTGAACAAAAGCCGGGGAAATACTGTTCTGACCGGAGATTTTTATACGCTTTGGGGTCGTGGCGATATCAACGACGTTTTATGCGGCTCCCGCTTTACAATTTCTCCGCAGGCTTTCTTTCAGATCAATCCCCCGCAGGCGGAAAAGCTGTATCAGCGCGCCCTTGACTACGCCGATCCGAATCAAGGCTCTCTGGTCTTTGACCTGTATTGCGGCGCGGGTACGATCAGCCTGTGTCTGGCTCAGAAAGCCGGACGGGTCATCGGCGCCGAGATCGTACCGGAAGCGGTGGAAAACGCCAAAGCAAATGCTTTGGCTAACGGAATCGACAACACGGAATTCATCTGTGCGGACGCAGGCCAAGCCGCCGTCAGGCTGCGCGAACGCGGTCTGAAGCCGGATATCGTCGTCGTCGATCCTCCGCGCAAGGGGATGAGCGAGGATGCGATCGCGGCTGTCGCTTCGATGGAACCGGAGCGTTTGGTCTATGTCTCCTGTAATCCTTCGACGCTGGCCCGGGATATCCTGCGCTTGAACGGGCACGGCTATCAGCTTCACGACGCGACCGCCGTCGACATGTTCCCTCGGACCTGTCATGTGGAATCCGTCGTACTGATGACGAAATAAAAACTGGTTATATAAGTATTTCCTTACACCGAATGATGTTTTCATGAAAATCGTGCGGCGGCTCGCGGCTGCTGGCGGAGGGATCAATGGTGGCTCATGGATGATTTGCTGACTATAAACGAACAACAATATCAGCCTGTCCGCTTTCTTGGCAAAGGAAAGGGCGGATATTCCTATCTGGTTACTGACGGATCGAAATTCTATGTTCTCAAACAGATCCATCATGAACCCTGCGATTACTATAACTTTGGGAATAAACTGGAAGCGGAGCTGCGGGATTACGAAAAGCTTCGCAAAATTGGGATACTTATGCCGCAACTGCTTGATGTCGATACTGAGCAGGAATGAATTTTAAAGGAATATATCGACGGTCAGACTGTTGCCGACTGGATCAAAGACGGGCGATTGGAACAGTCGTGGCTGGATCAGTTGCATGCCATGTGCAGCCTGTTGTACCAGGCGGGGCTGAACATCGATTACTATCCCAACAATTTCGTGCCTCAGGGCGACAGGCTGTATTATATCGACTATGAGTGCAACTACTATATGGAGCAATGGGACTTCGAGCATTGGGGCCGGCAATATTGGGCAGTAAAAGAAATTATTGAATGAATATCAGATATCATTTTAGCCAAAAGGCTTTGTGATAAATATTTTTAGGAGATGTGCTGTTTGAACAAACGCAGGACACCGGAGATTGTCGGCTGACCGGGAGGTTTGTCGACGATCAAACAAACCTCCCGCTAAAAGGCAATTGCAGTCAACAATATTCAGGAGGAAAAACAATGAACAAAAATGACTATATCATTCGTCTGGAAAAGCCCGGCGACTACAGAGCTGTTGAATATCTGATCCGGGAGTCGTTCTGGAACGTCTACCGCCCCGGCTGCAGCGAGCACTACGTGATCCACGTTCTGCGCGGCGATCCCGCCTTTATCCCGGAACTGGATTTTGTGATGGAGAAGGACGGCAGATTGATCGGGCAAAACATGTTTATGAACACGGTAATCCAGACGGACGGCAGTTTGGAACTGGCGGTACTGACCATGGGTCCGATCTGCATCACACCGGATCTCAAGCGGAAAGGATACGGCAAACAGCTGCTCGACTACTCCCTGGAAAAAGCTGCGCAGCTCGGTTTCGGCGCTGTGCTGTTTGAGGGCAATATCGGCTTTTACGGCAAAAGCGGCTTTGACTATGCCAGGAATTTCGGCATTCGTTATCACGATCTGCCGGAAGGCGCGGACGATTCCTTCTTCCTATGCCGGGAACTGATCCCCGGCTACCTGGACGGCGTCACCGGCGTCTACCAGACGCCTCAGGGCTATTATGTAGACGAGGCTGCGGTTGAGGAATTTGACAAAGCCTTCCCACCGAAAGAAAAGCTGCGGCTGCCGGGTCAGATCTTCTGAACGAATCGAAAACGGGTTCGGGCAAGGGCTTATCCCTTGCCCGAATTCTCATCTTGCGCTGGCATGAATCCTCTTCCCTTCTTCATACTGTTAATCAGTAAGGAGGGATCTCTGTGATCGATTTACGAGCTATCTGGGCAAAAAACAAAAGCGTTTTGTCCGTCCTTGGGTTTATACTCGCCATCGCGCTGATCTTTTGGGCGGTCAACAGCCCGGCAATCGTCGGCGTTTCGGCCGCCCAGCGAAAGCTGCCGATCTACAGCGTTGATCGGGACGACAAAACCGTTGCAATATCCTTTGACGCCGCCTGGGGCAACGAGGATACGCAGACACTGATCGATATCCTGGAACGGTATCAGGTGCAGACGACCTTTTTCGTCGTCGGCGACTGGGTCGACCGTTATCCGGAGTCTGTCAAAGCGCTGGCAGACGCCGGGCATGAGGTGATGAGCCATTCTTCCCATCACGCACATTTCTCGCAGCTGAGCAGCGAGGAGATCAAAAATGATCTGGCGGCCTGCAACGCAAAGATCAGCGCGATCACCGGCGTCTCCCCTCTTTTGTTCCGCTGTCCCTACGGCGAATATGACGACCATGTGATCCAAGCGGTTCAGGATTCCGGCATGACCGCCATCCAATGGGACGTGGACAGTCTGGACTGGAAAGGGATCAGCGCCGATGAGATCCAAAACCGCGTGCTGAAAAACATCAAACCGGGCAGTATCGTTTTGTTTCACAATGCCGCGGAGCACACGCCGGAAGCGTTGCCCGGGATCCTGGAAGCTCTGCAAAAGGACGGATATACGATCGTTCCTGTTTCCGAGCTCTTGCTGAACGGTGATTATACGATCGACCATACTGGCAAACAGTGTGCCGCATAGGAAAGGAGACGCTATGAGAGCTGTCAAGTTAGCCATATTAGGCGCGACAGGCGCCGTTGGCCGTGAGATGCTTCGTCTGATCGAAGAGTATCAGATTCCGGTCGAAGAGCTGCGCCTGCTGTCCGGTCGGAACAGCGTGGGAAAAACAATCCTATTCCGCGGTATTCCATATACTGTACAAATAGCTGATGAGGAATCCTTCTCAGGTCTCGACTACGTCCTGGGTGCCTCCGATGCACCCATTTCCCGCCGCTTTGCACCGGCGATCAAGAAAAGCGGAGCCCTTTTTATCGACAACAGCTCCGCTTTTCGGATGGATCCTGAGGTCCCGTTGGTCGTTCCGGAGATCAACGGCTCCGACGCTTTTTCTCATAGTGGGATCATTGCCAATCCCAATTGCTCCACGATCATCACTCTGATAGCAGTATCCGGTATTGACCTTCTATCTCCAATCCGCTCCATGATGGTCAGCACCTATCAGGCGGTGTCCGGCGCTGGGATCCGTGGGCAGCAGGAGCTGGAAGATGAGCTCGCCGCCTATCTGCAGGGGCAAGTGCCGCATCCGGAGGTGTTTCCCGCGCCGATCGCCATGAACGTCATCCCCTGGATTGGAGCAGAAGATAGCGACGGATATACGGACGAAGAAATGAAAATGCAGAATGAGGGACGCCGCATCCTGCATCGGCCCGAGCTCACAGTAAACTGTACCTGTGTGCGAGTTCCGGTCATGCGCTCCCATTCCATTTCCGTCACGCTTTGGACGGAGCATCCCGTCAGCCTTGCAGACGCCAGGGACGCGCTGAACAAAGCGCCCGGCTGCCATCTGATGACGGACGCTTCCTGTGATTATCCCACGCCGCTGGATACCTCTGATCAGGATCTGGTATGGATCGGACGGCTGCGCGAGGATCACACACATCCAAACGGTATCAGCCTGTGGTGCTGCGGCGACCAGCTGCGCAAGGGAGCGGCTGCCAACGCCCTGCAGATCCTTCAATATCTGGAAAACGGAAAGTGATAATCAAACAAGGCAGCCTGTTTATCAGGATGCCTTGTTTGAAAATACGGCTCGCAATAGCATACTTTCCGTGATATAATACAGAAAAGCTTGATTGGAGGCGGTATGAGTGACGCTTCAACAGATGAACTATATTCTGGAAATCGACCGCAGCGGTTCCATGAACAAGGCAGCGCAAAGTCTCTTTGTCTCTCAGTCCGCGCTGTCCAGCGCCATTCTGGAAGTGGAAAAGGAGCTCGGGATCACCATTTTCCGCCGTTCCAACCGCGGCATCATGCTGACCGACGACGGCCGCGAGCTGCTGAATCAAATTTCTCCCATCGTCGAGCAAAATCGCCGGCTGAGCCGCTATTACAGCCAGAGACGGGATACGGACCGTGTTCATTTATCCGTCTCGGCACAGCGCTATCCGTTTTGCGCCAAGGCTTTCGTGGACTATCTCAACAGCCTCGGGCAGAAGCCATTGCAGTTAAGTCTGAAAGAAACCGACATGGCCGCCGTGATCGCGGACGTTGCGGATGGGACAAGCGAGCTTGGAGTGATTTTCATTTCCGACAGGACCGAACGCTTTATCATTCGTTCCCTGGAGGAGAAAAATCTTGTGTTCAAGCCGCTTGTCACGCTGCATCCTCATGTTTTCATGCGAAAAGGTCATCCGCTCTCGGAACACCCCAGCTTGACAATGGATCAGCTCCGTCCTTATCCGCATGTGGTTTTCACGCAATCTGAAAGTAATCTCAATTATGCCGAAGAAGCCGTATACGGGTCTGGGATGGACTTTGATCGTTTGGTTTATGTCAGCGACCGAGCCAGCATCTATAATATTATGGTGCATACAGACTGCGTTTCTACCGGAAGCGGCGTGCTCCCCGAGGGCTATGCCGATGAGCGCCTGATTGCCGTTCCGCTGTGTGATGCCTGTGATATGCGGCTCGGTACCGTGCACCGCCGCCATCACCGACTGTCAGACGCCGAGAATCAGTTCATTGAACTTTTGAGAATAACAAGCGTGGCAAAAGAATAAAAAGAACCGGGGTGAGCGAACTCACCCCGGTCCATTTATTACATGCTTCAAAGCTGATCCAAAGCTTTCTTCAGATCCGCGATCAGATCCTCCGTATTTTCAAGCCCGGCAGACAAACGGATCAAGCCCGGCGCGATGCCGGAAGCCGCCAGTTCTTCCGCCGAATAGGTTGCATGAGTCATCGAAGCAGGATGCTCGATCAGGCTCTCCGCATCGCCTAAGGAGACGGCAACCGTGATGAGCTGCAGAGCATTGACCAGCTTCATGCCGGCTTCCTTGCCGCCTCTGACCTCAAAGCTCAGCATACCGCCGAAGTCCTTCATCTGACGGGCGGCGATCTCATGTCCCTTATGCGTCTTCAGCCCAGGATAATTGACCTTTTCCACCGCCGGGTGCTCTGAAAGAAACGCGGCGATTTTCGATGCGTTTTCACAGTGCCGTGCCATGCGAAGCTCAAGCGTTTTCAGTCCGCGCAGCAGCAGAAAGGCCGCTAAGGGATCCAATACGGCGCCTGTCATGTCCTTGAGTCCGAACATGCGAACCTGGCCGATAAAGTCAGCTTTGCCGACTACGAAGCCAGCGACCACGTCGCCGTGACCGTTGAGATACTTGGTTGCTGAATGCACGACAACGTCCGCACCGAGGAAAAGCGGATTCTGCAAAGCGGGAGAAGCGAATGTGTTGTCACAGACAACTTTGATCTCTGAATTATAATCGTGCACGAGCTTTGAAACTTCGGCAATATCCGTAATTTTCAGGTTTGGATTGGCCGGCGTTTCCAGGTATACTGCGACGGTGTTGGGACGCAAATGAGATTTTACCGCATCCAGATCTGAGGTATCGATAAAGTCCACATCTACACCGTAGCGCTGAATACCGTGATTGAGCAGTGCAAAGGTGCAGCCATAGAGCGTGCCGTCGGCAATGATGTGTTTTCCTGCAGAAGCGATCGTCCACAGGCAGGAGGAAATGGCGCCCATGCCGGAGGCTGTGGCAAGCGCTGCTTCCCCGCCCTCCAGCGCCGCCACCTTGCTTTCCAGAACGGACGTTGTGGGGTTGCCCAGGCGGGTATAGATATATCCGTTTTCCGCGCCTGCAAAACGACGGCCTCCCTGCTCGCAGCTGTCAAACACGAAGGTAGAGCTTTGATAGATCGGCGTTGTTAGAGCGCCGTACTGCAGATCTTTCACATTTCCGGCATGGATGGCTTTGGTTCCAAAGCCGCAGGCATCGTTTTTCATAAGGCTCCTCCTTTTGAATAGTTTACACAAATCAGTCGCTGTTGTTTATCTAAAATTTATCATATATTGCCAAATTCAGGTAGTTCATAGATTTCATATCCTGCTATCTGATTTATTTATAGCAAATTCAAAAAATCCAGAATGAATGGCCAGAGATCCATTTGAAAAAATAGCGTGACTTTAGCTCAATTCTATGATAATCTGTTGTATTGGAGAGAGTTTGTGTCAAACAGACATTGTAATTATTTGAGAGGAGTCATGATATGGCAAGAGAGATCCTGTTTGAACTCGGCAAAATGATCACGGACCGCCTTCCCTATAAGTTCGGCCTCAAGAAGCTGACGGAGAATGATCCGGAATACATCATTCTCGACCGCGCGTGCTCCAGCGATGAGATCGCTGAAGTCATGCTGAAAATGGAACTGCGCAAGCCCAAAACGACCGCAGAGATTGCAAAGCTCACCGGCAAAAGCGAGCAGCGTATTGAAGAGCTGCTGACCGACGCCGCGATGCACGGCATCGTGGAATACCATCATGAAAACCCGCAGCACGAGAAACAGTGGTATGTGCAGCTGTTCGTTCCCGGCATCGCCGAGATGACCAACATGGTCTACGACCAGGTCTGCAAATATCCGGAGCTGGCCGACAGCTTCGACAAAATGACTTTCCTGCCTCTGGCCGGTAAGACCCATCTGATCCCTCCAGGCGGCGACGGCATCGGCATGCACGTCATCCCTGTGGAAAAAGCTATTCAGGCCGAAAACAAATCTATTTCCATCGAACATATCTCCCATTGGCTCGACAAATACGACGGAAAGCTCTCCGTCGGCTACTGCTCCTGCCGCAACGCCCGCCGTCTGTACGGACAGGGCTCCGGTGAGATCCAGGACGACTGCTGCATCGGCCTCGGCGATTTTGCCGAGTACCTGGTCGAAACTGGCAAGGGCCGACCGATCACCAAGGAAGAAGCGCTTGCCATCTGTCAGCGTGCTGAGGACAACGGCTACGTTCACCAGATCACGAACATCGACGGCCAGGACAAGATTTTCGGTCTGTGCAACTGTGACGTCGGTGTCTGCTTCGCGCTGCGTACGAGCCAGTACTTCAACACCCCGAACCTTTCCGCCTCCGCCTATCGCGCCCATGTGAACAAGGAAAACTGCGTTGCCTGCGGTAAGTGCGTGGAAGTCTGCCCGGCCGGCGCCGTGAAGCTCGGCCAGAAGCTATGCACCAAGAACGGCGAGGTCCAGTATCCCAAGCAGGAGCTGCCCTCCGGACTCAAATGGGGCGAGGACAAGTGGAATCCGAATTACGTGGCCGACAACCGCAAGAACTGCCACGAGTCCGGCACCGCGCCCTGCAAGACCGCCTGCCCGGCGCATATCGCCATCCAGGGCTACATCAAGCTGGCCAAAGAAGGCCGCTATCTCGACGCCCTGAAGCTCATCAAGCAGGATAACCCCTTCCCCTCTGTCTGCGGCTACGTCTGCAACCGCCGCTGCGAGGACGCCTGCACCCGCGGCAAGATCGACAAGGCCGTTGCCATCGACGAAATCAAGAAGTTCATTGCCGAGCAGGATCTCAAGAGCGCTGAGCGCTATATCCCTGCTCCTCTGTACCGCCGCCCCATCGACAAGCCCTATGAAGAGAAGGTCGCCATCATCGGTGCCGGCCCTGCCGGCCTGAGCTGCGCCTACTACCTGGCGCGCATGGGCTATGTAAACGTCACCGTCTTCGACCGCAATCCCCAGCCCGGGGGCATGCTGGTCATGGGCATCCCGAGCTACCGCCTCGACCGCAGCGCTCTCAAGGGTGAGATCGAGGTCCTCGAGAAGATGGGCGTTCACTTCCAGATGAACACCGAGATCGGTAAGGACGTCACCATTGCCGAACTGCGCGAGCAGGGCTTCAAGGGCTTCTACGTGGCCATCGGCGCGCAGAAGAGCTCCAAGCTCCACATCCCCGGTGAAGAGCTCACCGGCGTGTACGGAGGCGTTGACTTCCTGCGTGAAGTGAACCTTGGCAGCAAGCCCGATATCGGCAAGAAGTGCGCGGTCATCGGCGGCGGCAACGTCGCGATGGACGTCTGCCGCACGGCTGTCCGCCTCGGCGCGGAAACCTATGTCATCTACCGCCGCAGCGAAGACGAGATGCCCGCTGATAAGGAAGAGATTGCCGAAGCCAAGGCTGAAGGCGTGAAGTTCTGCTTCCTCAACGCGCCTGTCGAGATTCTCGGCAATGAAGGCAAAGTCTGCGGCCTCAAGGTTGAGATCATGGAACTGGGCGAGCCCGATGAGAAGGGCCGCCGCACGCCTGTTGGCACCGGTAAGTTTGAGACTATCGAGGTCGATTCCGTGCTCGCAGCCGTTGGCCAGAGCATCGACTGGGGCAAGCTGGACATTGGCGAACTGAAGACCGGCAAGAAGGGCAACGCTATTGCCGATCCCGTCACCTATCAGACGGCGCAGGCCGATATCTTCGTCGGCGGCGACGTGTACACCGGCCCGAAATTCGCGATCGACGCCATTGCCGCCGGCCGCGAAGGCGCCGAGTCCCTGCACCGCTTCGTTCAGGATGGCCAGAGCCTCACCCAGGGCCGCAACCTGCGCGAGTTCTATGAGCTGAACAAGGACGATCTGGTGTTTGGCGTCGATTGCTTCGACCGTCCGGCCCGTCAGCCGATCCTGCATGACGAGAAGAAGGCCCGCTCCTTCGAGCATGACCGCCTCACCTTCACCGAAGAGCAGATCAAGGCGGAGACCAGCCGCTGCCTGGGCTGCGGCGTCAGCGTCGTCGATCGCAACCGCTGCATCGGCTGCGGCCTGTGCACCACCAAGTGCATGTTCGACGCGATCCACCTGGAGCGCGACGTACCGGAGGCCTCGACCATGGTGCGCTGTGAGGACAAGGTCGGCCCGATGCTGAAGTACGCCGCCAAGCAGGCGATCAAAATCGTTCGGAAGGCGAAATAATGCACGAGTTGGGAACCATCTATTACGTGATCGACACTGTGGAAAAGCTGATGGTGGAAAACGACCTGCAAAAAGTCGGCTCCATCACGCTTGAGGTCGGTGAGGTCAGCGGCATCATTCCGGAGTATCTGGCGGATTTCTGGCTCTATGCCCGGGAAAAGACTGAGCATTTCAAAGAAACCGAGCTGAAGATCGAAAAGCTGGACGCCGTCACCTATTGCCAGAACTGCACGAAAACCTATCCTACCATGCAGTACGGCAAGGAATGTCCCTACTGCCACAGCGGCAACACCTTTCTGATCACGGGCAACGAATACAACATCAAAGAAATTGAAGCCATGTAATGAATCAAGCCCTTGCCATTGGCAAGGGCTTGATTTTTATTCGGTTCTCAAGGCTTCGACCGGATCTTTCTTTGCTGCGATCCCTGCCGGGATCAGACCGGCAATAAAGGTCAGCACCATGCTGATCAGAACCAGCGCGATACCTCCGGCGGGCGGAAGAACGGAATTGAGCGACTGGATCCCGGTCAGGTCGTGAACGATCAGATTGATTGGGATATTGAGCAGCAGCGTCATGATGATGCCGAGCAGGCCGGCCGTAAAACCGATGATAATGGTTTCCGCATTGAAGACGCGTGACACGTCACGTTTGGATGCGCCGATCGCGCGCAGAATGCCGATCTCTTTCGTTCTCTCCAGCACGCTGATATAAGTGATGATGCCGATCATGATTGAGGACACGACCAGGGAGATCGCAACAAAGGCGATCAAAACATAGCTGATGACGTTGATGATCGTCGTGATGGAGCTCATCAGCAGTGCAACGATGTCCGTATAGCTGATCTTGTCCTCTTCCGGGACCTCGTCGTTATAATGCTGGATCGCTTTGGAGATCGCGTCCTTGTTTTCAAAAGAACTGGCGTAAATGTTGATGGTACTGGGCGTATCCAGGTCAACGTAGCCAAGCTTTCTCAGGTTATCCTTAAAACTGCTGGTGGAATACACCGGCGGCATGGCGTTGTCATACAGCCAGAGAAGATCGTCTTCTTCCAATACCAGCAGGTCAAAATCCTCCGCCAATTCCTCCGGTGTCAGATTCTCGTACATCTCGGTCATGCTGGAGGCGTACTGCTCGCGGATCTGCTGGCCGATCATCTGTCCCATGTAACTGGAGAGCATGTTGTCGTCCATCTGACTGATCATCGAGGCATACTCCGGATACTGCTCCAGGATCATGGACTTGATGTCCTCCTGCGAGGTCTCGCCCATCTGCTCGTCGATCAGCTCCTGCACGTAGTCGTTGCTGGGCTGCGCCATGAATTTCTTATACAGATCAGCCTTCTGCTGGGCGTTCGCCTCATCTATATAAGACTTGGCCGCGTCGATCTTCCGGTTTTTCGTCATGGCCTCGTCCTCGCGGTCCAGGAACGGCAGACCGTTGAACACGTCGTGCTCCGGATCATCGAGCTGCTTGACAACCAGATCTTTCTTCTGCGCCTGTTCGATGACATATTCGATCAGATCGTGCGTATATCCAAGCGCACCGCTCATCATACCGCTCATGGCGTCGTCGTTTTGACGCAGGATACCGACGACCTTGATCTCAAGTCCGTTCTGGTACAGCGTTTTCAGGGCCAGTTCTTCCTTGCTCAGATCGATGTAATTGCCGCTTGCTTCATCCAGCTGGTACTGATCCGCCGGATAGATGAAGCGAAAGGTCTTCTGGCAAAGCTCCTCGTAAGTCCAGCTCTCCAACGTGGTTTCCAGCGTTTCCGCGTTCATCAGCGCCTGCATGTCCTCGGCGATCGTGTCCGTGGATTTGAGCCCAAGCGCATAAAGCATCAGGTCCGAGATCTCATTGTTTTCACTGACGACCAACACGGTTTCGTCGTAGCGTTCCGGCCAGCGGCCGTACAGGAGGTCGTACTGTTCTTTCAAAAGCGGGCTGACCGGCTCGCCGTTTTCACCCGGCAGCATCTCCTGCCACACGTTCATGACGGAATACATCTGCCCGTAAGTAGAGAAGAAAGAGCTGTAATCGCCGCCGAAGGTGACGCTCATCGCCTTTTGCATGTACTCCGTGACGTCCATTTTGGCAATGTTCCCGTCCACGTCCTCGGCAAAGAGGTTCATGTCCATGTCGTAGGAGTACTGCGTGGAGCTGATATAAGGCGCGATTTCGCTATTCGGATCCTCCAGATAGGCCTTGAAGGGTTTCAGATTGTTGGTGTCCGTCTCCGCGGAGATCATAGAGTTCATCATATCATAGAGCACCGCGCTGGCATAGACGGCGTCCCGATCGTGTTTGGCGTCGCTCTCCTCCGCGCGGACGCCCATCATTGAACTCATCAGGCTCGTCATATCCACGCGCTCGGCCTGGATCGTGATCGGATAGCTCGACAGCGTATCCTTCTGCACCTTGTCGATATAATTCTGGATGCCGTTGGACAGGGACATGATGAGCGCGATGCCGATGATGCCGATGCTTCCGGCAAAGGCCGTCAGGATCGTGCGCGCCTTTTTGGTCATCAGATTGTTCAGCGACAAGGTCAGCGCGGTAAACAGGCTCATGGAGGTTTTCTGCCGTCTGCTCGGCTCGGCCTGTTCATCCTGCGCATCAAAAGGATCGCTGTCGCCGATGATCAGACCGTCCTTGAGACGGATCGTCCGGCTGGCATAGGATGCGGCCAGCTCGGGATTGTGTGTCACCATGATGATGAGCTTGTCTTTGGAGATTTCCTTGAGGATCTCCATAATCTGCACGGAGGTCTCGGAGTCCAGCGCGCCCGTCGGCTCGTCTGCCAGCAGGATATCGGGGTTGTTGACCAGCGCGCGGGCGATGGCCACGCGCTGCATCTGTCCGCCCGACATCTGGTTGGGCTTCTTGTCCAACTGGTCGCCGAGCCCGACTTTTTCCAGCGCTTCCGTTGCGCGCCGCTTGCGCTCGGCGGGCCGGACGCCGGAAAGCGTCAGGGCGAGCTCTACGTTGGACAGTACCGACTGATGCGGGATCAGATTGTAAGACTGAAAGACAAAGCCGATCGAATGGTTGCGGTAGCTGTCCCAATCCGCGTCTGTGAACTGCTTGGTGGATTTGCCGTTGATGAGCAGATCGCCGAAGGTATAATGATCCAGGCCGCCGATGATATTCAACAGCGTGGTTTTTCCGCAGCCTGAATGGCCCAGGATCGCCACGAACTCATGTTCGCGAAAGGACAAGTCAACGCCCTTGAGCGCATGGACGGTGGAATCCCCGGCCAGGTAGTCTTTTTTGATATCCGTCAGTTTCAGCATGGTATCGGTTCCTATCGGAAGAAATGTTTGACAGCGCCGGCTTTCTGCGTTACAATAGCCAACGCTGATACGCCCACGTAGCTCAGCAGGATAGAGCGACCGCCTCCTAAGCGGTAGGTCGGAGGTTCGAATCCCCTCGTGGGTGCCAGAAAGCTCTGTGAGTACACAGAGCTTTTTCTTTTTTTCGGAATAAAATTATACCTGCCAAAAGAAAAGAATGCAATCATATCGGCAAAAATTTACGGCGTGTTCACGAAGAGCAGGAAGAATTTGTGCGTTGAAAAGCAAAACTCCGCGCCATACAATAGGCGCGGAGGTGCAGGATATGAAATTGAAACCGATCCTTGCGCGTATGGCACGCATGTGCGCGCCGGCCTGGTACATATTCAGGAGCAGCATGCTCCTCAGCCTGACGCTGCTTTCCTGCGGGTTGCTGCTGACGCTTGGCGGACATGAACAGCTCCGCACCGCCGAAGCCATCTACGAGACCGTAGAGGCTGTCTTACTGATCGGCATTCTGTTTTCCGCGATCGCAGAAGATCAGCAATCCAGGCGGTAGAACTCTTCACGGGTCATCAGTGCATTGAGGACATCGAGCAGCGCCGCTGCGGACAGATGCTCCGGAAGATCCAGTTTTTTCATCAGATCTTTCCTTTTCTCTGCGCTGCCGTCACAGCCGCTGAGTCCCCGGGCATAGAGGTCGGCCTTGCTGATCGCATTTTGCTGCGCTGTACTCTCGCCGTCGATCGTCGCGCCGGCGCGGCGCAGCGCCTCCAATATCACTTCCGGCCGCATGCCCTCCACGCCGAGCTTGCCCTCTTTGGAAGGTGCGCTTTTTCTGCGCTCTTTCCCATAAACATCGGGAATATAGGCATGCTTGACCAGTTTGGGATCCACGCAGCCTCTGATGAAATTGCGGATCACGAAGCCCGCTCCGTCGGAATCGGTCAGCACGATCAGTCCGCGGGATTCCGCCAATGTGCGCAGCAGCTTCTGCTTCTGCTTATCGTTGAAGATGCCGAAGCCGGAGGTCTCAAGGATCACGGCGTCCACTACCTGGCTGAGTGTGTTTTTATCGTAGCGCCCCTCAACGATGATTATTTCCCGGATCCTATGCATGGGTCTCCCCCGCCGCGATCCGCAATACCAGTTCCTTCAGCAGCTCCAGGTCATCCGAGGAGCTGCTTTTCATTTGATAATCCGTCTCCGCACAGAGCTCCACCGCACGTTTCAGCTGCGGCAGACTGAAGCTGCGGGAGGAGGCGATCAGCCGTGAAGCAATGGAATCAAAGCGCAGCTTGCACACGTCCATGACGTAAGAGGCGCCGAGATTCTTCTCCGCGGCAAGACGCGCCGCATAGAGCCGCCGCATCTGTCCGCCGATAACGGCCAGCATGGCGATCGGCTCGTTGTTTTTATCCGACAGCAGCTCCTCCAGGACTTTCATCGCCGCGTTATACTCCCGTTTGGCCAGATGATCTGTCATTTCAAACACGATAGCCTCCGGCAAATGGTGCGCCACAGCATCCACATCGGCGACCGTGACAACCTCGCCTTTGGCATAGGCAGCCACTTTTTCGATTTCCGGGATCAGACGGTTCATCAGATCGCCGCTGACGAAGATCAGATGCTGTGCCGCCTCCAGTTCCACGCGCTTGCCATAGGCGGAAAAGCGCTTGGCGATCCATTTGACCAGCGCGTCCTGCGTCTGTTCGGTGAATTTAAGCTCGATCGCCTTGTCTTTCAGAAAGCGGATCAGTTTCAGACGGCCATCCGGCTCAAAGGCTGCGCTCTGAACAAAAACGACCGTGCAGTAATCTGGGATATCCTCCAGCAGCTTCTGCAGCGTGTCGCCCTCTTGAAAGCGGTTCAGATCGACGCCGCGCAGCTCAACGAAGCTGCGTTCCGACAGAAACGGGATCGCGTCGATCGCAGAGGAAAGCTCCTGCAGATCCAATTCCGGACCGTTGAGTCGCTTATAGCTGAAGCTGTCCTCCCCCTCCGGGACGCACAGTTCTTTCAGCGTCTGCAGATAGCGTTCGCGCAGGTAATCCTCCGGCCCCCAAAGCCAGTAAAGCTGCCCCGGGCCTTCGCTTTTCAGGCGACGGATCTCTTCGTTATAATTCAGTTGTTTCTCTTCTTTTTTCTTCTTCGCCATAACGCACCTCAGGGAACGCGCAGTTCAACCGTCCCGTTCTCATCCGTCCTGTACACAGTATACCCGTATTTGTCCAGCCGTTCAAGTGTTTCCGGCGTCGGATGTCCGAATGTATTATAACCGCAGCTGATGATTGCGGTGTCTGCGCCGATCGATTCCAGCAATTCCGGGCTGCTGGCATACTTGGAGCCGTGATGTCCGACGACCAGTACTTCGATATTGCTCAGGTCCTCTTTGGCTACGAGCTCCCGCTCGGCCGCCATATTGATATCGCCTGTTACCAGCAGATCATACCCGTCAATGCCGATCTTTGCTGTCACGCATCGCTCATTAATTTCTCCCGCGTCGCCGGGCACAAACAGGTGCAGCGAAATTGCGCCGTATGATCCGGTCAAATCCTCATCGATTTCCGTGATGATCGTTCCGGATCGCTGCGCTGCTTCAAGTATTGGCTGTATCAGATCGTTCGGGTCTTCCATCTCCGGCCCGACAAGGATCTCCCGTACTGGAAGATAAGCCATCAGCCGCAGTACTCCGTCTGCGTGGTCGGTATGCAGATGAGTCAGAACCAGAAGATCAATATCGTCTCTTCCACGGCTGCAAAGGTAACTCCCGGCCCGATCTCCGGCATCATCCAGGCTGTTGATATTTCCGCAGTCGATGACGATCGTATCTTCACCGGAGAATACGACCAGACTTTGCCCCTGGTCGACGTCGACCGCGGTCATATATCCCGGTGCATTTCCATAATAAAGCCTCGTCGCGGTCAAGAGGACAAAAAGGCTGAAAACGGCAAGCCCTGTCGGGTAGACCCAACGGAGCCAACTGTTTTTCAGCAAAACTGCGGCAGCAATAAAAAGCACATATACCAGCACCAACCACAGCCAGTTCCATTTCAGGCATAGATACAGGCAGGAGAAGTCGGGAGCGGAGAAAACTCCCGCCACGAGAATGATATATCGTGCCATCCAGGAGACTATCCGGGCCAAAATCAGCGCAGCAGGCAAATAAAGCAGGGAAAACAGGCAACAGAAATAACCCGTGCCAAAGCAGAGCGGCACCGCCCAAAGTGTAAACAGATTAGTCAGCGGAGACAGGGTGGAGACATAACCGAAATGCAGGCCGACCAGCGGCGTGGTAAATACCAGGACACCGAGGGAGTTTGCTATATTGGAGGACAGATAATTCCGGAGACGCCAATGCAGCCTTTTGGGAATGGACGCAAGGACTGCATTTCGTATCCGATCAGAAAACAGCTCGATCCCTGCCAGAGAAGCAAAGGACAGCTGCAGACTGACGCTGCCTGCCGCATATGGATTTTGAAGCAAGATGAGCGCGAGCGCAAACAGCAGAGAGGTCGGCGGGTCATCCTCGCGCCCAAGCAGAGGCGCCAACAGAGCGATCGTCTGCATCAGCCCCGCGCGCACGGCAGAGGGGCTCGAACCGGTCAGCAGTACAAAGCACCAGATCAGCAGCAGCGACAGAATCGATGCCCGGCGGGTATTCCCAAGCAGCTGCCGCAGCATACCGACCAGGAACGCGATATGCATGCCGGAAACCGCAACCATGTGCATCAGTCCCGCGCGGCTCAGGCTCAGATGCAGCGCTTCATCCGCATATAGATCTGATTTTTCGCCAAGCATCAGCGCCTGAAAGAAAGCAAAGGTGTCCTTCGGAAATACAAGGCGGATCCGGTCACATAGCTTTTCATTCAGCGAAGCAGCCCAGCCGCGCAGAGTGAAATGGCGCTCCCCTGTCAGTTTCAGCTCACCCCGCTGATTGGCGGTCAGATAGATCCCGCGGGCAAGGTTGTTGTCATAACGCTCGCCGTTTCTGATATCAGCAGAGCGCAGCAAGAATGTGCCTTCAAAGCAGTCACCCGGAACGGCTTCCTTCAGGGAATTGGAAAACAGAGTGCTTTTCATGGATGTATGCTCGTCGACCTGCAGCAACACTTCCGAACGTACCCAGCCGTTGCCATTCACAGGCACAGAAAGGACCTGACCGCTGCAGCTCAGTTCCTGTCCGTCCAGGGCGTGGGCTCGATCGAGCGTCAGCATCTGGTGCATGGCATAGAGATACAAACCTGCAGATATCGCGCATAAGCTGATGATAACGGACAGCAGCCAGCGCCGCCGAAGCAGGATCAGGCCGATTCCCGGCAGGACAAGGATCAGCGCGATCGGAAGCAGCCACGCAGCCGGCAATAGAAAGTGCGCAAGGAATACCGCCGCCGAAAAAGAGCCGCAGGCAATGGCAAGTTTTCTCATTTCTTCACCGCCATTGAAGAAAGCCGCATGGAAAAACCATGCGGCTCACTTTTTCTTTATATGATTTTTTCGCCCAGCTTCACGCCGCCGATCAGATGGAAATGCAGATGCATCACACTCTGACCGCCGTCTTCGCCGCAGTTGGTGATAACGCGATATCCGCTGCCGAGGCCCTCGGACGCGGCGATCTTTGTGATCGCTTCAAAGCACTTGGCCACGTACACGGAATTGTCGGTGTTGATCTCAGCTGCCGAGGCGATATGCGCCTTGGGAACGACCAGAACATGCACCGGCGCCTGGGGATTGATGTCTCGGAATGCGTAGACGTACTCATCCTCATAGACCTTGCTGCTGGGGATGGAGCCGCCGATGATCTTGCAAAACAGGCAGTTTTCGTTCATGTTCATCCTCCTCAGGTTTTGTCGTTTACGAAGCCGAACACGGCATCCAGCGCAGCATCAAGCTTGGAGAGGTCGCTGCCGCCGCCCATGGCGGAATCCGGCTTGCCGCCGCCCTTGCCTCCGGCGATCGGCGTGACAGCCTTGATGATATCTCCGGCACGAACGCCTTTGGCCACGGCGTCCTTGCCGCAGACGCACTGGAAGGTGATCTTCTCGCCGTTGACGGCAGCCAGCAGGGCAACAACGGATGAGTCCTTATCGCGGAGCACGTCGCCCAGCTTGCGAAGAGCATTGGCGTCGCCCTCGACCTTTGCCGTCAGGACATGAAGGCCCTTCACTTCCCTGGCACCCTGAAGCAAACGGTCGGCGCCGCCGGCGGATTCCTTATCCTTGTACTGCTCGATCAGACGACGGGCTTCCTTCAGCTCCGCGGCCTGCTGTTCCACGCGGCCGATCAGCTCGGCGGGACCTGCCTTGAACATGGTGCCGAGCACAGAGAGGATTTCCTGGCTCTGGTAGAGCGTCTTCATGGTTTCCGGTCCGGTAACCGCCTCGATGCGGCGGACGCCGGACGCGACAGAAGCTTCGGAAACGATATGGAAAGGTCCTGCCTTCGCGGTATTATCCAAATGGGTACCGCCGCAGAGCTCGACACTGTAACCGCCCATATTGACCACGCGGACAATATCGCCGTATTTTTCGCCGAAGAGCGCGGTAGCACCAGCCTTTTTCGCCTCATCGATCGGCATCTCGCGCGTTACGACCGGGTAACCCGTCAGAATAGCCTCGTTGACCATCCGCTCGACCTCGCTGATTTGCTCCGGCGTCATGGCGGAGAAATGCGTGAAGTCAAAGCGCAGACGGTCGGGCTCGACGAGGGAGCCAGCCTGGTGGACGTGATCGCCCAGCACGTCACGCAGCGCGCGCTGCAGCAGGTGCGTCGCGCTGTGGGCTCGGCGGATGGCGCTGCGGCGGGTCGTGTCAATACTGACAGTCACAGTATCGCCTACCGAGAGCGTGCCCTCAGTGAGCTTGCCGTAGTGCATGATCTTGCCGCCCTTGTTCTTCTGCACGTCGCTGACCGCAAAGGTCCCGATCATGCCGTGATCGGCCACCTGGCCGCCCATTTCGGCATACATCGGCGTTTTGTCAAGCACGACGATCGCTTCCGTGCCGGCCGTGATCTCGTCGCGGGCTTCGCCCTCGGCGACGATGGCGAGGACCTTTGCCTCGACCGTATCCTGATCATAGCCGACAAATACGGTCTCCGGGATCTCCTTGCCGAAACTCACGCCGGCCCAGCCGAGATCGCCCAGCGCCTCGCGCGCCTTGCGGGCGCGAACACGCTGCTCTTCCATCAACTGGCGGAAGGCGTTCTGATCGACCTCCATGCCCTCGTCGGCGCACATCTCAATCGTCAGGTCAATGGGGAAGCCGTAGGTATCATAGAGTCTGAAGGCGTCGGCGCCGGAGAAGGTGCTCTCCCCTTTCGCCTTGTGCTCGGCCAGAAGCTCGGTAAAGATCTTCATGCCGGCGTCAATGGTGCGGGCGAAGTTTTCTTCCTCGGTCTTGACGACACGGGTGATATAAGCCTGCTTTTCGCGCAGTTCCGGGTACTGCCCCTCGTTTTCATGCACGACGGTGTCAATGACCTCATAGAGGAAGGGCTCGTTGACGCCGAGGAGCTTGCCGTGACGCGCGGCGCGGCGCAGCAAGCGGCGGAGCACATAGCCGCGGCCCTCGTTGGAGGGCAGAACCCCGTCGCAGATCATAAACACGCCGCTGCGGATATGGTCGGTGATGACGCGCAGGGACACGTCCATCTTGTGGCTCTTGCCGTAGTACGCCCCGGTCAGCTCGCTGACCTTGTGGGTAATGTTCATAACCGTGTCGACATCAAACAGAGAATCGACATCCTGGCAGACGACAGCCAGGCGCTCCAGGCCCATGCCGGTATCGATGTTCTTCTGCTTGAGCTCGGTATAGTGGCCCTCACCGTCGTTATCAAACTGGGAAAAGACGTTGTTCCAGACTTCGATATAGCGGTCGCAGTCGCAGCCGACGGTGCAGGTCGGCTTTCCACAGCCGTATTTCTCACCGCGATCATAGTAGATTTCCGAGCAGGGGCCGCAGGGGCCGGCACCGTGCTCCCAGAAGTTGTCCTCCTTGCCAAAGCGGTAAATACGCTCGGCGGGAATGCCGATCTCCTTGTTCCAGATATCAAAGGCCTCGTCGTCGTTCTCATAGACCGAAGGATAGAGACGATCGGGGTCGATGCCCACCCACTCGGGGCTCGTCAAAAACTCCCAGCTCCAGTGGATCGCCTCGCGCTTGAAGTAATCACCGAAGGAGAAGTTGCCGAGCATCTCAAAGAAGGTGCCGTGGCGGGAGGTCTTGCCGATATTCTCAATATCACCGGTGCGGATGCACTTCTGGCAGGTGCAGACGCGGTGACGCGGAGGCTCCTGTTCGCCCTTGAAATAGGGCTTCATCGGCGCCATGCCGGAATTGATGAGCAGAAGGCTTGCGTCATTCTGCGGGATCAGCGAAAAGCTGGGCAGGCGAAGATGACCCTTGCTTTCGAAAAAGCTGAGGAACATTTCGCGCAGTTGGTTCAGGCCGTATTTTTCCATGGTCTATCCTCTTTCATAAAAAATGACGCCCCTGTTCCGTAAAGGCACAGGGGCGAATTGTGTTCGCGGTACCACCCTGATTATCGTGTAAGCGATATCTCGTGCGCCTTTAACGCGGGCATACGCCCCGCTTGTCACAGGGAGGCTCGGAAGTGGCCGACAAACACGCGTTCAAAGCCTCGCACCGACCGGCTTTTCTCTGAAGAACGACTGCACTCGTCTCGTTTCGTCAACGCCTATGCAACTATACTCATTGCGGTGGATTTTGTCAAGTAAAATCCCGCTTTTTCCGCACGATCGCGCCCCTCGGGGCGAAGACCGGTAACGTCAGATGAAATTCCATCATTGCGCGGCGTGTATCCTCGATCTCCTCGCCCTCCGGGCCGAAGATCTGTTCGGCGCAGAAGGATATCGGCTCTCTGCCGGGCAGCAGCAGCTCCAGCTCGTCGCCGCGGAAGAATTTGTTTCTCTGCGTCAAAAGAGCGTTGCCCTCTTCGTCGCTTTCCTCCACGACGGCGACCACGTCGGCCGTTGCGCTGTAGGACGCTTCCCCGTAGTGCTGTCCCGGCTCGCCGAAATAAAAGCCGGTGCTGTAAGGCCGGTGGCTGAGCTTTTCGGTTTCCTCCACCCAGAGCGGATCAAGCCTTTTTCCTTCTATGGCCGCATCCAGGGCCTGGCGGTAAGCGTTGGTGACGACCGCGGTATAGTAGGCAGACTTCATCCGGCCTTCGATCTTGAAGCTGCTGATCCCGGCGTCCAGAAGCTCCGGCAGGTGCTCGATCATGCGCATGTCGCGGGAGTTCATGATATAGGTGCCGCCGTCCTCGGTGATTTCAAAATACTGTCCGGGGCGCTTTTCTTCGACCAGGTGGTATTTCCAGCGGCAGGGCTGGGCGCATTCACCGCGATTGGCGTCGCGCCCGGTGAGATAGTTGGACAGCAGGCAACGCCCGGAAAAGGATACGCACATCGCCCCGTGCACAAAGGCCTCCAGCCGCAGTTCCGGCGGCGTGTTGGCGCGAATGCGGCGAATATCCTCCAGCTTCGTCTCACGGGCCAGCACCACGGTGTCCGCGCCCAGTTCATAGAGCGCATTGGCCGTCGCGCTGTTGATGACGCCGAACTGCGTACTGACATGGCGCGCCACGCGGGGCGCGTGCCGTTTGGCAAGGCTGAGCACGCCGAGATCGGCAATGATCAGCGCATCCACGCCGATCTCCTGCAGGAAACCGAGGTAAAGCGGCAATGGATCTAGCTCCGCTTCCAGCGGGAGCGTATTGCAGGTCACATAGAGCCTTTTTCCCGCGCTGTGGACAAGCCGAACCGCCTCGGACAGCTCCTCGTCGCTGAAATTGGCGGAAGCAGCGCGCATCCCGTAGGCGTGACCCGCCAGGTACACCGCGTCCGCGCCGTAGAGCAGCGCCATGCGCAGCCGCTCCACATCTCCCGCGGGCGACAGAAGTTCCGGCAGATCAGCCATAATTCTGCGTGGCGACGAAGGCATCAAAGTCTTCGGCATTGGTAAAGAATTCATGTCTGCCGGTCTCCGTATTGAGGGCATAGAAATAATAATTCGTAGACTCCGGATTCAGCGCAGCCTTGATGGAGGCAAGGCCCGGGTTGCAGATCGGCGTGGGAGGCAGGCCGGTATAGCGGCGGGTATTGTACGGGGAATCAAACTCCAGCATCTCGGCCGTCGGAGCTCCCTCATGCTCGGGGAACACGTAGAGAATGGATGCGTCGATGCCGAGCGTCATCCCCTCTCTCAGACGGTTGTTGATTACCGAAGAGATCAGGGCGCGGTCGTCATAATCCGTCTCCGGGTCCACTGCGGCCTCTTTTTCGATCAGCGAGGCGATGATGACGATCTGCCTCATATTGAGGTTGCGGTCGCTGGCCTGCTTGAGCATGTCCGCCGTCAGCAGGTAATGGAAGGTCTCCAGGAATTTATTGATCGCGCTGGACGCCTGCATGCCGATATAAAACTGGTAGGTATCCGGGAACAGGAAGCCCTCCAGCCTTGTCGGATCCCCGTTGGCCTGGCTGTTGAGGAAGGAATAATTGTACTTATAGTTGGCGGCGGCCTCCATCAGATCCTCATAGCTGCAGACCTCTTTTTCCTCCAGACGGCGGAAGATCTGCTCCATGGTAAAGCCTTCCGGGAAAGTGACGTCAATGGTCATGGCGGCGCCGGAGCCGGCCCGCATGTTCTGGACCAGCGCGCGATAGTCAAAGCTGGACTTCAGCTCATAGTTGCCCGGCGTGACTTTTCGGTCAGCATGAGAGATCTTGCAGAAAAACTCAAACAGCCACTTGTACTGAATGAGTCCGGCCTCCTTGAGCGCATCGGATACATAGGAAATATCGGCGCTGCGCACGGTTTTCGTGCCGATAACATTGCCATCCTCGTCAAGCTCATCCACGGTTTTTGTCTCGAACACAGACGTGGGAAGATTGACGACGGCTGTAAAGGTCTCTTTGTTCAGAGCCAGCGCATCGCTGGCCGCCATCCAGGCCAGACACGCGAGGATGATACTGACGCAGACAATGAAAACAAAATACATCAAGCCGCCGAGGCAACCGCTGCGGGATTCCCTGCTCTGCCGAACCGGGTGATAATCCCGCTCGGTCACCGGGTCCCCGGTGTAGTTATGCGCTTCTTCGCCGCTCTCGTCCAGAAACAGCTTGTCCACGGACTTCAGCGGTTTTTCTTTCGCTTTCTGAGCGGGCGCTTCGGTCTGCGCGTTTTCATTCGGATCCACAGGCTGATCGTTTGCAGCGGAAGGCGTCAGGTCGTCCGCATCCGGCGCTGTGATCCCCTCCCACAAGGCCTCCTCTGCTTGTTTCAGAGACGCCTCCCCGATATCCTGCTGTTCAAACAGCTGATTGATCTTGTCCAGTTCTTCAGCCATTTCTGACCTCCTTGGAAATCATGATTCACGCGATTTTTGCCTCAGGCATAGGATGGCATGAACGGCGCGCAGCCTGCGGGCCATTCTCATTCACCGCCGTCCGCCGCGCGGGACGCCGTGAATCAAATCATCGCGCGCGGAGAAAGGAACTCTCATGTTCTGCAATTCCTGCAATAACAGCTCCATTTGGCTCATCATCCTGATCATCATTCTCTTCGGCTGGGGCGGCAGCGGCTTTGGCTGCGGCTGCGGATGTGACAACAACAACGGCTGCGGCTGTGGCTGCGGCTGCAACTGAGAGAAATCGGAACGCGGGGGCTTCTCAGGAAGCCCCTTTTTATTTGATCGTGCGGAGGATCAGCTCGTAGATCTCGCGATTCTTTTCGTCGATATCGCGCTCCTTGCCGTCCTTCAGAAAGGGGATCTTCGCCCAGCCGTAATAGTCTGCGGCAAGGCGCGCCGTTTTTAAACAGCGCTCCAGATACTGCACGTCTTTTTCGTGAATATCCGCATTGGTATGCGTCTTTTCCTGCCTGCGCTTCATGCGCGCCAGCGATAGATCGATATCCACGTCCAGATAAATCACCAGATCGGGGGCAGGCAGTCCCATCTTTCCGTATTCCAGGTCGGAAAGCCAGGCAAAATAGTCCGGCAGCTCGTCTTCCGGGAGCTTGGAGCCCTGATGCACCGCATTGGAGGTCGTATATCGGTCAGACAGGATAAGACCGCCCTGATGATAGATCTTGCCCCAGTCCTCCCGATAGGAAGCAAAGCGGTCGACTGCAAAAAAGGTCGATGCCGTGTATGCGTTCACGTCTTCCGGCCGGGTGCCGAACTGACCGCCGAGATACATGCGGATCAAGGCACTGCTGTCCTTGTCATAGCGTGGAAAAACGATATGATGATAAGCGATACCATCCGCTTCCAGCTTGGCACAAAGCCGACGGTACTGTGCGGACTTTCCGCTGCCGTCAATTCCCTCCAGGACGATCAGTTTTCCCTTGTTCATGTTATTTCCTGCCTTTTTCTGTCATCGCCGCCCAAAGGATTTCGGGCAGACGGATCATTCGTTTGAATCGTTTTGGCTCCTGCAGCAGCCGATACAGCCACTCCAGTCCAATTTTCCGCCAATGCTGCGGCGCACGGCGAAGTCTGCCGGAGAACACGTCCAGCGCACCGCCGAGACCGATCATCAGCACGCCGGGCAGCTCGGCGCTGTATTGTTTCATCCAAAGCTCCTGCTTCGGACTGCCGAGGCAGACGAACAAAAGCTCTGCACCGCTTTGGCGGATCTCTTCCGGCAAAGCGGCTTCGTCCCGGGAAGCGAAATAGCCGTGCTGTGTCCCCGCGATCCGGAGTCCGGGATAAGCGCGCTGCAGTTTTTCGCCCGCAAGCTGCGCGACGCCAGGAGAGGCGCCAAGCAGAAAGACGCTGCCGCCGCGTTCAGCCAGCTCTTTCAGCAGTCCGTACGCAAAATCGATGCCCGGCAGTCGGTGATAAAGCGGTCTGCCCAGGATCTTCGACGCCCAGACCAGACCAACGCCGTCCGGCAGGATCAGATCCGCGGATCGGAGCGCATCCCGGAGCTCAGGGTCCTTCCGTGCCGCCAGCACGATCTCGGGATTCGGCGTCACCGCATAGACTCCCCTGTCCGATCCGATCAGGCTGAGTGCTTTTGCCGTGATTTCATCCGGATCGCCGTCGTCAAAGAGGATCCCGAAGCATTCGGTTTTGGTCATACCTGGCTGAAGACCTCTCCGATCTTTTCGTGGATGACCAAATCGGCAAAGCCGTCGTAAGGCGTTTCGCTCAGGTTGACCAGCGCAAGCTTGGTGCCTCGGTAATAGCGGATCAGCCCGGCCGCGGGATAGACGTTCAGCGAAGTGCCGCCAACGATCAGCACGTCCGCGTGGCGAATATAATGCAGCGCGCTGCTCATGATGTCCTGATCCAGCGGCTCCTCATAGAGCACGATATCCGGGCGGATCACGCCGCCGCAGTCACAGCGCGGCACGCCCTCGCCATGGTTCATCCGCTCCGCGGGGTAGGGCTTGCGGCAGCGGCTGCAGTAGGCGCGCAGGATGCTGCCGTGCAGTTCAAGCACGTTTTTGCTGCCGGCTGCCTGGTGGAGACCGTCGATATTCTGGGTGATCACGGCGCGGAGCTTGCCTTCCGCCTCTAACTCCGCCAGGCGCTTGTGCGCGCGGTTCGGCTGCACGTTTTCGATGACCAGCTTCTCCCGGTGGAAACGGTAGTATTCCTCGGGATTTCTTGCAAAAAAGCTGGCGCTCAGGATCGTTTCCGGGGGATATTTCCATTTCTGATTGTATAGGCCGTCCACACTGCGAAAATCGGGGATCCCGCTCTCCGTGCTGACGCCTGCGCCGCCGAAAAAGACAATATTGTTGCTCTCCGCGATCCATTCTTTCAAGCGATCGATGCCGCTGTCCATACAGTCACCCCCGAAGCACATAATCTGATATTTTATTATACACCACACCGGGCCGCTTGACAAGAAGCGGCCCGGTGCTGAACACATAAAGAATTTTGAAGGCGGCTCAGAGCTGCTCTTCCACCCAGGCGAGGATCTTCTCCGTCTTGGGGAGGAGCGCCTCCATGCGGATCTCGTTTTCACGGCGGACGATGAAGGAATACGTGTCGTCGCTGCTGCCCCTGGCCAGATGCACCGCGAACAAACGCGCGCTGCGGATGCTGCTCAGGGCAAATTCCACCGCGCTGCCGAGATAAATGGCACTCTCCTTCGGCGCAAAAACAGACAGCTCCTCGATCAGGTCCACCAGATTGATCATCTGGCAAATCACTTCATCGCTGATCGCAGCGGCGGGTTCGCGGGCTGCTTCGATCTTCTGCGGATCGCCTTCCTTGATGGCGCGCTTCATGATATTGCGGCCCTTGACGTCCTCGTCGATGAGATAGACCATGTAAGAGCGAAGCTTGTCAAAATTGCGCAGAAGGTACTCCATTCGCTCCTCTCCGCTATGCTCCTTCGCCGCGATGCGCGCACCGCGCAGGGCCATCGCGCAGGCCTCCGCGCCGCAGAGGGCAGCCGCGCTGCCAATATCCAGTTTTCCGTCCGGATCAGCCAGGGCGCTCGTCAGTTCTTCCGGGTCTTTCTTGCGAAAGATCTCGATGATGAATTTCTTTTTCTGTTCATCCATGGTGATGTGCCTCCCTTAATCGCGGTTGAATTCGCGCAGACTCAGGCCTTCGTTTTTCTGCAGCGCCCAGTTGACGCACCAGCCGGAGGTAAACAGCAGCAGATTGTTGCCCTTGAAGTCCTGCACCCACTTGGTATCACTCGTCAGATTGAGCGACGGGATGTCGATGTTTTCGTTGTCTACCCAGCGCACCAGTTCATAGGGCATATTGCGGCGGCGGATATCGACGCCGTATTCGCTCTTGAGCCGGTATTCGAGCACCTCAAACTGCAGCACGCCGACAACGCCGACGATGACTTCCTCCACGCCGGTGTGCGGCTCGTGGAAGATCTGAATGGCTCCCTCCTGGGCGATCTGCATGATGCCCTTTTCAAACTGCTTGCGCTTCATCGTGTCGACGCGCTCGACAGCGGCAAAGTGCTCCGGCGCAAAGGTCGGGATCCCCTCGAAGCGGACGTTCATCCCTTTCTCGCAGATCGTATCTCCGATGGAGAAGATGCCCGGATCGAAGACGCCGATGATATCGCCGGCATAGGCTTCGTCGATGATCGCGCGGTCCGAGGCCATCAGCTGCTGTGGCTGCGCCAGGCGCAGGGTCTTGCCGCCCTGGACGTGCAGATATTCGCGGTCGCGCTCAAAACGCCCGGAGCAGATTCGCATGAAGGCGATGCGGTCGCGGTGCGCCTTGTTCATATTGGCCTGGATCTTGAAGACGAAGGCCGAGAAGCGCTCGTCAAAGGGATCGATGATATCATCCTCCGACACGCGCGGCAGCGGCGGCATGGTCATGTGGAGAAAATGCTCCAGGAATGGCTCGACGCCGAAGTTGTTGAGCGCGGAACCGAAGAACACGGGGCTGAGGCGGCCCTTGCGCACTTCCTCGATATCAAATTCATAACCCGCGCCGTCAAGCAGCTCGATATCGTCCGCAAGGCTCTTGCGCAGGCGTTCGCCGATCAGCTCGTCCAGCTTCTCCGTCTCGTCGAGCGTGCACTCGATCGCGCGGATCTTGCTTTGGCCGCGGTGAAATTCATTGAAGGCCAGGATCGCCTGCTTTTCGCGGTCATATACGCCCTTGAATTCCTGGCCGCAGCCGATGGGCCAGTTCATCGGATAGGTGCCGATGCCGAATTCATGCTCCAGCTCCTCCATCAGTTCATAGGGGCTGCGCGCCTCGCGGTCGAGCTTGTTGATAAAGGTGAAAATCGGGATATGCCGCATGGCACAGATCTTAAAGAGCTTTCTGGTCTGCGGCTCGATGCCCTTGGCCGCGTCAATCACCATGACGGCGCTGTCGGCGGCCATCAGCGTACGGTAGGTGTCCTCGGAAAAGTCCTGGTGGCCCGGGGTATCAAGGATATTGATGCAATAGCCCTCATACTCAAACTGCATCACCGAGGAGGTAATGGAAATGCCGCGCTGCTTTTCCAGCTCCATCCAGTCGGACACCGCGTGGCGGGCCGTGGCCTTGCCCTTGACGGAGCCGGCCAGCTGGATCGCTCCGCCGTACAGAAGAAGCTTCTCGGTCAGGGTCGTTTTACCGGCGTCCGGATGCGAGATGATGGCGAAGGTCCGGCGCCGTTCGATTTCTGTTTTTAATTCTGGCATGTATCTTTCATTCCTTACTAATTATTTTAACACGTTGTGCAAAAAATCATACGGTTTACACCGGAAAGACACCCTTTCTCATCGATTTTCAATGTATGTTATCATAGATTCCGATCGGATGCAAGGAGAAAGCCTTGAACTTCACGAAAGCGGATGATAAAATCAAAGCGAAAGGGAGTGCTGTCATGTCAAATATACAAAAAGACGCCTTGATCGCGGAAATCGCGGAGATCTGTGCACATTCCGCCCGAACGGCTGCATACACGATTACCGCCGCTCCGGCTCCGTACCGCAGCCTGTTCAGTTCCTTTCAGCTCGGTAAAGAAGCGCTCCCCAACCGCTGCCTGATCGCCCCGAAGACCATGATCGGCGCCGATTCGGTCCCGAACGAAATCGCGCGCCGCTTTTATCTGGAGCGTGCGGATGCGGGATTGCTGACCACCGGCCCTTTTTCGACCGGCAAAGACAGCGACCCCCATCTGCTGCAGCGCTGGATTCCCTTGAACGAAGCCATGCACGCCAGGGGCGCCCGCATCCTGCTGCAGCTGACGCCTGACGGAACGGTCAGGCACGCGGTCCGTCTGGTCTGCGCCGGTGCGGCCGCCGGATTTGACGGCGTTTGCATCGACGGCCGCATTCTTGATGAAAATCTTTCCATTCTTGTGCGGGAGATCCGCGCCAGACTCAGTGCGGGCTTTCTGATCCTCTGCCGCGTTTCTCTTGCTACCGCCGTCGCGGAAAGCGGGCTCAGTCCGAAGAAAAACGGCGAATCCCGCGGGCTTGCCGAACAGCTGGAGCTGATGACCGAGCTGGCCCGGGCAGGCATCGACGGATTCGAGGTCGGCCTCGGCTGTGAGGAAACGCCCTGGCTCCTCTCCCCCGCCGCACAGCTCCCGGCAGGCTGTTTTGCAGAAGCAGCACGCGCACTGAAAGCGCATTTTCGCGTGCTGGGCATCCGGGCGGCCGTGATCGCCTCCGGCAGGCTGTCTGATCCGGGGATCGCTGAAACGCTGCTGCAAAACGGCGATTGCGATCTCATTTCGCTCGACGGTGCAGGCATCGACGATCCGGCTTGGTGCCGGAAGGCAGCGAGCGGGCTTGCCGATGAGATCTGCCCGCAAGCACTGCCAGACTATTCCCTGCCGGAAACGTGGGAACGCATCGCCGTGATCGGTGCCGGGTGCCGCGGTCTGAACTATGCCGTTCAGGCGACGGACGCAGGACACAAAGTTGATCTTTTTGAACAAAAGCTTCTGCCCGGCGGAGATCTGGCGCTGTATCGTTCCAATGCTGCCTGGAATAAAATAGAACTGCTGCGGTATTTGCTCCGGGAACTGGAAAAAAGGCCGCAGATCCGCCGTCTGACAGGGACAAGAGCAGACATGGAACTGCTTAGGAAAGGATCCTATGACCGCATCGTTTTCGCCTGCCGCCCGGAAAGCTTCGCAGCGCCGTCCGTCCCCGGCTGGGGCGAGATCCCATTTCTCACAGTGGAGAATGCGGGGGCAGTCTTCAGCGGTCGTTGGAAGAAGAAACGGATCGTTGTCCTCGGCGACGATGCGCTTTCCTGCGAGCTGGCCTGGACGCTGCAAAAGGAAGGCCACATCAGACGATGCGTACTGCTGACAGATAAGCCGGATCTGATGACGGGAGATGCGGCGGAAGACCGCGCCTGGTTCAAGCACCATTTCACGCAGCAAGGCGGCCGGATCATGACCGGTCAGCAAATTTCACGCATCCGCTTCCATACGATCTATACGGAAGATCCGATCAGCGGTACTGAAGACCATGTTCGCTGCGATCTGATCCTTCTGGCCCGGCGTGAGCCCGCCCCGCTGCGGCTGTATGAAGAGGCCGCGCGGGAGCACCTGGCGCCGCAAATCCAGATATTATAATGCAAGCAAAGAGGCTGCAAACAGCAGCCTCTTTGCTTATATTTTTTCCATATTCATCGCCGCGACACGAAGCATCAGCTTCTTTGTGCCGACCTTTTCGAAGTCCACCTCGATTAGGAAGTCCCCACCCATCGGCGTCATCTTGACCAGTTTTCCCTGGCCGAAAGCCTTATGCCGCACCTGATCGCCTACAGCGAAGCTGACGGAAGGTGCCGCCTTCTTTGTCGGGACAACCGGTGCGTGGATCGGAGCCTTCGGCGCCTGCGTCTTTGCGGCGGGCGCCTTGTAGACAAATCCCAGCTCGTCCCTGCGGTCATGGTAACCATATCCCTTGGGGACGTTTTTCTTTTCGATGCAGGATTCCGGGATTTCATCCACAAAGCGGGAGACGCGGTTGGAGGTCGTGCGGCCGAAAATCATGCGCTGCCGGGCACAGACCAGGTAAAGATTCCGCATCGCGCGGGTGATCGCCACGTAGCAGAGCCTGCGCTCCTCCTCCATCTCGTCCGGCTCACCGATGGCGCGGATGCCCGGGAAGATGGTCTCCTCCATGCCGACGACGAAGACTGTCGGGAATTCCAACCCCTTGGCGCTGTGCATCGTCATCATGACCACGCAGTCGGCGTCCTTGTCATAGGTGTCCATGTCGGTATAGAGCGCTACATCCGCCAGGAAGCCGTCCAGCGTCTGATCGCCGGATTCCTTCTGGTAAGTGATGATGCTGGTCTTGATCTCGCGGACGTTTTCAGCCCGCGCCGTGTCCTCTATGGTGTTCTTTTCCTCCAGCATGCGGAGGTATCCAGTTTTCTCCAACAGCTCGTCGAGCAGCTGGTCGGGCGTGATCTCCTTCGCGCGTTCATGCAGCTCGTCAAGAAGCCCCGCGAACTGACGCATGCGGATGGCCGCGCGCGAAAGTTCCGGGTGACGGTCCGCGTCCCGCAGCACTTCGATCAGGCTCAGTCGCTCCCGCTCCGCGATTTCCTGCGCCTGCTCCACGCTGCGCGCGCCAATGCCGCGCGGCGGATTGTTGATGATGCGCGTGAGACGCAGGTCGTCATTCGGCGAGGCGATCACGCAGAGATAGGCCAGCACGTCCTTGACCTCGGCACGGTCAAAAAAGCGCGTGCCGCCGATGATGCGGTATGGGATGCCGTTGCGCTTGAAGGCATATTCCAGCTGGTTGGACTGGGCGTTCATGCGGTACAAAATCGCATGATCCCGCCAGTTGGCGCCCTTGCTGTAATCGCCGAGAATCGTGGAGGCCACGTACTGCGCCTCTTCGTTTTCGTTATCGGCGACGTAAAGGCGGATCGGGTTGCCCTGGTCCTGCTTCGTCCAGAGTTCCTTCCCCTTGCGGCCGAGATTGTTGCGGATGACGCTGTTGGCCGCTTCCAGGATATGCCCGGTGCTGCGGTAATTCTGCTCCAGTCGGATGACGCGGCATTTTTTATATTCGTTCTCGAAGGAGAGGATGTTTTCGATCGTCGCGCCGCGGAACTTATAAATGCTCTGATCGTCGTCTCCGACCACGCAGATATTGCCGCTGCCGCCCGCAAGGATGGAGGACAGCAGATACTGCAGATGGTTCGTATCCTGATACTCGTCGATCAGCACATAGCGGAAGCGGCGCTGCCAGTAGCTGCGCACCTCCTCATTTTCCTGCAGGAGCTTGACCGTAAAGGAGATCAGATCGTCAAAATCCATCGCCCCGGCGGCAAACATCCGGCGCATGTATTCCGAGTAAACCTCGCCGATGCGGATCCGGCGGATATCGCCGGAGGCTTTGGCCTGGCGCAGATATTCTGCAGCGCCGAGCTGCGCGTCCTTGGCACGGCTGATCTCGCCGAGCAGCATGCGCGGGGCAAAGCTCTTTTCATCCAGGTTCTGATCTTTGACGATATGCTTGACCAGGCTTTGACTGTCAGACGTGTCATAGATCGTAAAGCTGGACGGAAATCCGAGGCGTTCAGCATCCCGGCGCAGGATGCGCACACAGGCGGAGTGGAAGGTGCAGGCCCAGATATCGTTGGCGTCCTCACCCAGCATGCGCTCCAGGCGTTCCTTTAGTTCGCCGGCGGCCTTATTGGTAAAGGTGATGGCAAGGATCCGCCATGGCTCCACGGGGTACAGACGTGCCGCGGCAAGACCACGCTCTCCCCCCGCTTCCAAAGCGGCGAGCATCGTCTCATCAGCACCTTCCGGCAGCTCGTCGCTGTCGCTGGCGCGGCCATATTTGAGCAGGTTGGCGATGCGGTTGATGAGTACCGTGGTCTTGCCGCTTCCGGCACCGGCCAGGATCAACAGCGGCCCCTCCGTGGCCATCACCGCTTCCATCTGCCTGTCATTGAGATTTTTAAAATCGCTGCGCACCAGGGCGCGGCGTGCTTCGACAAAGCGTCGTTCCATTTCAGTCGTCATGGCACGCATTGTAGCACATTTTACCGCGCCTTACAAGGCGTTTTTCAGTCCATCCACTCCCGCATCCGCTCGACGGCGCGTCGCTCCAGACGTGAGATCTGCACCTGCGAGACGTGAAGCACCCTTGCGCAGCTTTGCTGCGTCATGCCGTGGAAATAGCGCAATGCGATCACCTGACGCTCCCGTTCAGGCAGACGGTCGATCGCCGACCGCAGCGCCACACGCTCGAGCATTTTCTCCTCCGCCTGGTAATCGCCCAGAACAAGCTCCAGCTTGAAACCCTCGTCGTTCGTTTCGCGCTGCAGGCTTTCCGTCGGCCCGGCCGCCGTTTCGGCAAAGGCGATGTCCTCCGGTGCGACACCGGTTTCCGCTGATAGTTCCCCAATCGTCGGCTCGCGTCCCAGCCGCTGCTCCAGCGCGATGCGGGCCGCTCGCAGGTGATTAGCCTGCTCCTTCAGGCTTCGACTGACCTTGACGGCGCCATCGTCCCGAAGAAAACGGCGGATCTCCCCGGAGATCTTGGGCACGGCATAGGTTGAAAATTGGGTCCCGAAGCTCTCATCATAGCCTTCCACAGCCTTCAGAAAGCCGACGCAGCCGAGCTGATACAGATCCTCCGGATCGGTACCCCGCCCGAAAAAGCGGCGCGCCACGCTCCAGATGAGGCCGCTGTTTTCCTCAATGAGCCGTCCGCCCGCCTCGCGGTCCCCCTGCTGCGCCGCCTGGATATCGGACAGCATGTCCTGTGTCATCGTTTTCCGATCCGGGGGCAGATCCTCCGGCGCATCACGACCGTCGTCCCTTTTCCCGGCCTGGAGCGCACACTGAGCTTGTCCATAAAGCTGCCGATGATCGTAAAGCCCATGCCGCTTCGATCCTCGCCGCCCGTCGTATAAAGCGGCTGCATCGCCTTCTCCACGTCCTCGATGCCGCAGCCCCAGTCCTTGACCGAGATCTCCAGCAGCTGTCCCTCCAGGATCCGCAGACGCATGGAAACACGGCCGATCTCTTCCGGATAGGCATGGACGATAGCGTTGGTGACCGCCTCAGATACAGCGGTTTTGATATCGCCCAGCTCTTCCATCGTCGGATCGAGCTGAGCAGCAAAAGCGGCGGCCGCCGCGCGGGCAAAGGCCTCGTTGCTGCTTTTGCTCGGAAACTCGAGTTTTATGTAGTTTTGTTCTTTCACGGTAATCCTCCTACTCTTCCGCTCTCCACGGGGATCATTCTGTCAAGGCCGGCGGCATCGATCACGCGCAGCGCCTGTCTGGCCGGGTTTTCTATCCAAAGCCTGCCGCCGATCGTCCGGATATGACGGTTCGCTTTCACGATCACGGCTATGCCCGAGGAATCCATGAAGCTCAGCGCCGACAGATCCAACACGCAGTCCCGCGGCAGAAACTCGTCCATCAGCTCCGCGATCGCGGCGCTGGTCTGCTGCGCCTCGTGCTGATCCAGCTCGCCGCTCAGATAGATCGTCAGCCGCCCGGCCGAAAACAATGGTTTGATGTTCATTTCCTTCACCACACAAAAAATGTCACTGCATCATATGGATGCAGTGACATTTTATCGTATTGGATTTGCGGATCGTGTCGAATCAGCCGAGAGAGGCGAGGCTTGCCTTGAGATTTTCGATCAAGGCCTCGAGCTTGACCTTTTTCTCGCGTTCGGTATTGACGACGGCCTCCGGTGCGCGGGTGATGAAGTTTTGGTTGGAGAGTTTTCCGATCTGCGCGGCCAGCTGCTTTTCCGCATTGGCCAGCTCCTTGGCGATACGCGCTCTCTCCTTCTCCAGATCCACCAACTCCGCCATCGGCATGAAGAGCCGCGCGTTGTCGGTCACGACGGACACCATGCCCTCGCTGCCCTCCGGAGCTTCGTCCAGGACGCTCACCTCGCTCGCGTAGGCCAGCTTGCAGATATAGCTGCGTCCGGCTTCAAAAGCGGCCTTGCGGTCAGTCGCGATCAGCAGATGCGCTTTGCGGGAGGGCGGCACATTCATTTCGCTGCGGCGGGCGCGCACGGCCTTGATGGCCGTCATGACCATCTCAAAGCTCTGCTCATCTTCGCGGAAGCTGAGCTCGTCTTTGTATTCCGGGAAGCGCGCAACCATCAGCGCATCGCCCTCGTGCGGCAGCGCCTGCCAGATCTCCTCGGTGATGAAAGGCATGAAGGGGTGCGCCAACTTCAGAATCTCAGTCAGCACGTACAGCAGCACCTTCTGCGCGGCGAGCTTGCTCTCCTCGTCCTCGCCGTTGAGGCGGGGCTTGGTCAGCTCGATATACCAGTCGCAGTAGCTATCCCAGATGAAGTCATAGATCTTGCCCGCGGCCACGCCCAGCTCATAGCTGTCCATGTTTTCGTTGACCTCTTTGACCACGTCATTGAGCTTGGAGAGGATCCACTTGTCCTCGATCTCCAGCTTCTCGGGCAGCTCGTTTTTGTCGATGCTGAGATTCATCATCACGAAACGGGAGGCGTTCCAGAGCTTATTGCAGAAATTGCGCATTGCCTCGCACTTTTCCACATAGAAGCGCATGTCGTTTCCGGGGCTGTTGCCGGTGATGAGGTTGAAGCGCAGCGCGTCCGCGCCGTACTTGTCCACCATTTCCAGCGGATCGATGCCGTTGCCGAGAGACTTGGACATCTTGCGGCCCTGGCTGTCGCGCACGAGGCCGTGGATCAGCACGGTCCTGAACGGCTCCTTGTCCATGTGCTCCATGCCGGAGAAGATCATGCGGGCCACCCAGAAGAAGATGATGTCATAGCCGGTAATCATCAGCGTGGTGGGATACCAGTAATCCAGCTCCTTCGTCTGCTCGGGCCAGCCCATCGTGGAGAAGGGCCAGAGCGCAGAAGAAAACCAGGTGTCCAGCACGTCTTCCTCGCGGCGGATGCGCTTGCTTCCGCAGTGTGCGCACTCGCAGGGATCCTCGCGGGAAACGGTGATCTCACCGCAGTCCTCGCAGGTCCAGGCCGGGATCTGGTGGCCCCACCAGAGCTGGCGGGAGATGCACCAGTCGTGCACGTTCTCCATCCAGTTGAGATAGATCTTGGTAAAGCGCTCGGGCACGAAGCGAATGCGGCCGTCCTTGACGACATCGATGGCTTTCTCGGCCAGCGGCGCCATTTTCACGAACCACTGCGGGCTCGTCAGCGGCTCCACCACGCTGCCGCAGCGATAGCAGCAGCCGACATTGTGGTTATAGGGCTCAGTCTTGACGAGATAGCCCTGCTCCTCCAGATCGGCCACGATGGCCTTGCGGGCTTCATAGCGGTCCATGCCGTTATATTTGCCGCCGTTGATGATCTTCGCGTCCTCGTCGATGACCTGGATCTGCTCCAGATGATGGCGCAGGCCGACCTCGTAGTCGTTGGGGTCGTGGCAGGGCGTCATCTTCACGGCGCCGGTGCCGAAGCCGAGCTCGACGTAGGTATCCGCCACGATCGGCAGCTTGCGGCCGACGAGCGGGAGGATGGCGTTCTTGCCGACCAGGTGCGTATAGCGCTCGTCGTCGGGGTGCACAGCCACGCCGGAGTCGCCCAGCATCGTTTCAGGGCGCGTGGTGGCCACGATCAGATATTCATCGCTGTTCTCGATCGGGTAGCGGATGTGCCAGAAATTGCCGGGCATGTCCTTGTACTCGACCTCCGCGTCGGACAGGGCCGTGCGGCAGTGCGGGCACCAGTTGATGATGCGGCTGCCCTTGTAAATGAGGCCCTTCTCATAGAGGCGACAGAAGGCCTCACGCACGGATCTGGCGCAGGTCTCGTCCATCGTGAAGCGGCTGCGGTCCCAGTCGCAGGACACGCCCATGCTCTTCTGCTGCTCGACGATGCGGTCTCCGTATTTGCCCTTCCATTCCCAGACGCGCTCGAGGAACTTCTCGCGGCCGAGGTCATAGCGGGTCTTGCCCTCTTCCTTGCGCAGCACCTCTTCCACCTTGATCTGGGTGGCGATGCCCGCGTGGTCGACGCCGGGCAGCCAGAGCG